>NZ_CP171131.1:3446832-3760181 GCF_043187535.1 Luteimonas sp. WGS1318 | reverse complement strand
CATTCGCGATTTCGACAAAGCGGGTACCGCCACGCCGAAGCGCGGAGACCGGTACCGGGAGAAGGGCAGGCAGACTATCATGCAGCCGCCGAGCGCCGGCCCGGCTCCCGGCGCGGCACGGCGGATCCCGCCATCACGCCGGCTTGACCGGACCGCGGCAAGGCCGCTAGAATTTCCGGTTCCTTTTTGTCGCGTTGCCCAAAGGCATCACCATGGCTACCAAGCGCACCTATCAACCCAGCAACCTCAAGCGCAAGCGCGACCACGGCTTCCGTGCCCGCATGGCGACTGCAGACGGCCGCAAGATCCTCGCGCGTCGCCGCGCGAAGGGCCGCAAGGTCCTCTCGGCCTGATCCTGCCGGGCCGGTGAGCTGCATCGTCCTGCTCATCTGCCGAACCGCGTCCGTCCAGTGAACGCACGTGCCCGCTTCCCGCGGCACGTGCGTGTTCGTGCGCGTGCCGATTTCGACCGCATCTTCGCCGACGCCAAGCGCACCGCATCGCCGCTGCTCGCGGTGCACCTGCTGCGCGAACCGGGGCCTGCCCGTCTGGGCCTGGCGGTCTCGCGCAAGGTCGACCGCCGCGCGGTCGGTCGCAACCGGATCAAGCGCGTGTTGCGCGACGCCTTTCGCCATCTGCAATCGCAGTTGACGCCGGGCAGCTATGTCGTCGTGGCCCGTCCTGCCGCCGCTGCGGCCGACGGTGTAACGCTGCAGGCCGCCTTCGTGTCGGCGCTGCGCCGAGCACGCGCGTTGCCGCCCGACGCCCCGGACGGCACAATGCCCGCCTCCCCGATTTCCCCTACGCCGGCATCGCCCGGCGCATGAGCCTGCCTGCCCGATGAACCAGATTCGTACCTTCCTGATCCTCGCCTGGCTGATGGTGGCCGTGTTGTTGTGGATGGAGTGGGGGAAGGAAAAGACCGCCGCCGCCCAGCCGCAGACCAGCGCCGCGCAGGCGGTGCCCTCGTCGGCGACGGTGCCGACGCCGCAGGTGGGTTCGGCCGCGGTGCCGACGGCGCCGACCGATGCCGCGCCGGTGCCGGCGGTATCCACGGCGGCGAGCGATGCGGTTGCGACCGGCGCGGCGCGCCAGGTGGTCGTGCAGACCGACGTGCTGCGGCTCGTGCTCGAAGGCGGCAATGTGGTCCAGGCCGATCTGCTCGGCTATCCGCAGACGCGTGACGACGGCGCGCCGCCGGTGCGGATGTTCGACACCGATCCGGCGCACTTCTATGCCGCGCAGAGCGGCTGGGTCAGCGGCAACAACGCCGCGCCGAGCCACGAGGGCGCGTTCGTCCCCGAAGGCAGCACCACGTCCTTCGCGCTGGCCGATGGCGAGAACACCCTGGTCGTGCCGTTCGTGTGGACCGGCGACGACGGCGTCACGATCCGCCGCAACGTCGTGCTGACCCGCGGCGACTACGCGATCGAAGTCCGCGACGAGATCGCCAACGCCGGCAGCGCACCGTGGCAGGGCTTCGCCTACCGCCAGCTGATCCGCACCGCGCCGGCGGTCAAGCGCGGCATGACCAATCCCGAGTCCTACAGTCTCACCGGCGCGACCTGGTTCGGCAGCGAGATCGGCTACGGCCGCCGCCAGCTGGGCGACTTCGAAGGCGACGGTCCGCTCAATGCGCGCGACCGCCAGGTCTGGATCGCGATGGTCCAGCATCACTTCTTCAGCGCATGGATTCCGCGTCCGGACGACACCGGCGAGATCTCGATGCAGGTCGACCGCAGCAGCGGTGTGCCGCGCTACCTGATCCGCGAGCTCGGGCCGCCGGTCGCGGTCGCGCCGGGCCAGCAGGCCGCGACGAGTGCGCGCCTGTGGGTCGGCCCCAAGCAGGTCGACCTGATCCAGGCCCAGGGCGTGCGCGGGCTCGACCGCGTCGTCGACTACAGCCGCTTCTCGATCTTCGCGATGCTCGGCGAAGGCCTGTTCTGGATCCTCGCCAAGCTGCACGGCCTGATCGGCAACTGGGGCTGGTCGATCATCGGCCTGGTGTTGCTGGTGAAGCTGGCGCTGTATCCGCTGTCGGTCGCCCAATACAAGTCGATGGCGAAGATGCGCAAGTTCCAGCCGCGCATCGCCCAGCTCAAGGAGCGCTACGGCGACGACAAGCAGAAGTTCCAGATGGCGATGATGGAGCTCTACAAGAAGGAGAAGATCAATCCGATCGGCGGCTGCCTGCCGGTGCTGCTGCAGATGCCGGTGTTCTTCGCGCTGTACTGGGTGCTGCTGGAATCGGTGGAACTGCGCCATGCGCCGTGGATGCTGTGGATCCAGGATCTGACCGCGCGCGATCCGTACTTCATCCTGCCGGTGCTCAACATCGCGATCATGTGGGGCACGCAGAAGCTCACGCCGATGGTCGGCATGGATCCGATGCAGCAGAAGATCATGCAGCTGATGCCGCTGGTGTTCGGCGCGATCATGATCTTCTTCCCGTCCGGCCTGGTGCTGTACTGGGTGACCAACGGTGGTCTCGGCCTGCTGCAGCAGTGGTGGATGATCCGCCGCTACAGCGAGGCGCCGGTGCCCGCCAAGGCCTGACCGCCGCTGCATGCGATCCCGTCACGAGCCCGCCCTTCGGCGGGCTCGTGCGTTTAGGCAGAATCCCCGGATGACCGAGCGCACACACGCCACCGACACCATCGTCGCGATCGCCACGCCCGCCGGCGCCGGTGGCGTCGGCATCGTGCGCCTGTCGGGCCCCCAGGCGCGCACGATCGCCGAGACGGTCTGTGCGCGTGCCCTGCGCCCCCGCCACGCCCACCACGTGCGCTTCCACGACCACGACGCGGAGGTGATCGACGACGGCCTCGCGCTGGCGTTCGCCGGTCCGGCGAGCTACACCGGCGAGGACGTCGTCGAACTGCAGGCGCACGGCAGCCCGGTCGTCCTGCAGCAGCTGCTCGCCCGCTGCCGCGCACTCGGGGCAAGGCTCGCCCGGCCCGGTGAATTCAGCGAGCGTGCCTTCCTCAACGGCCGGCTCGATCTGGCCCAGGCCGAGGCCGTAGCCGATCTGATCGCCGCGGGCGACCTGCGCGCGGCCCGTGCGGCCCGGCGCTCGCTCGACGGCGTGTTCTCGCAGCGCTGCGAGGCGCTCGCCGCCGGACTGCTGCACGTGCGCGTGCACGTCGAGGCGATGATCGATTTCTCCGACGAGCCTATCGACGCGCTCGGCGGCGACGAGGTCGCCCGGCGGATCGCCGGCCTGGCCGACGACCTGGCGGTGCTGGAGCAGGAGGCCGAACGCGGGCGCAAGCTGCGCGACGGCCTGCACGTGGTCATCGTCGGGCCACCGAACGCGGGCAAGAGTTCGCTGCTCAACGCCCTGGCCGGCAGCGACCGGGCGATCGTCACCGACATCGCCGGCACCACCCGCGACCTGCTGCAGGAAACGGTCCGCATCGGCAGCGCCGAGCTCACGCTCGTCGACACCGCCGGGCTGCGCGAGGCGGGCGACGCGATCGAACGCGAAGGCATGCGCCGCGCGCGGGCGGAACTGCAGCGCGCGGACCTCGCGATCGTCGTCGTGGACGCGCGCGATCCGGTGCGCGGGATGGCGGCCGTTGCCGACGACGTGGCCGGCGTGAGTGACCGCATCGTCGTCCACAACAAGATCGATCTCGCCGATGGCACGGCGGTCGTCGGCGACGACGCGCTGGCGGTCTCCGCGCGCACTGGCGCCGGCCTCGATGCGTTGCGCGCCGCCCTGCAGCGTCGGCTGGAGGCCGACGGCCCGGCGGACGGCGCGTTCACCGCGCGCCAGCGCCATGTCGATGCGCTGCGCGACGCCGCGGCCGCGCTGGACGATGCCGCCGCCACGCTGCGCGGCGAGGCGCTGGAACTGACGGCCGAGGCGCTGCGCGCCGCGCACGACGCGATCGGCGCGATCACCGGGCGCACGCGCGCCGACGACCTGCTCGGCCACATCTTCTCGAGCTTCTGCATCGGTAAATGACCGGGCGTCGCGCGTGTCCGAGCGTGAACCGCAGCACGGTTCGTGCATCGAACCGGGTGTCGTCACCCGCCGTACATGCAGGCAAAGGTTGACAAATCGACGCCGCTGCCGCGTCCTACGCAATCTTGCAGACATGCATCCTTGGGGAAAGATGATGGTCTCGAAGCATTCGACGTCCGCCCGGCCGTCGCGGGCGCGTCTGGCCGCGGCGCTCTGTGTCGCCGTCGCGCTCACTGCCTGTGGCAGCCAGGACGACGCAGCCACGCCCGCGGCGTCCGGCGGCGAACCGGCCGCGGTCACCCAGCAGGCCGCCGAACAGGCCGCGCGCCAGCAGCAGGCGGCCGACGATGCGATCGCGGGGCTGTCGCTCGACGAACTGCGCACCGCCGCGAACGCCGCGTACCAGGAAAGCCGGCTGTACTCGCCCGCCGGCCAGAACGCGATGGAGTACTACCTCGCCGTACGCGAGAAGGAAGCCGGCGATCCCGCCGCCTCCAGTGCGCTGATCGACCTGTTGCCGATGACGGTCATCGCCACCGAGCAGAGCCGCGACCGCGCCGACTTCGCCGAAGCACGCCGCCTGCTGGGCCTGATCGAACGCACCGACGCCAACCATCCGGCGCTCGAGCGTCTGCGCGCGAGCATCACCACCGCCGAGGAGCAGCTCGCGCGCAAGACCGAACAGCAGCAGCTGACCGCCGAGCAGGAAGCGCAGCGGCAGCAGCAGCTCGAGCGCGACCGCGTCCAGCAGCAGCAACAGCAGCAGGCCGCCGCCGCCCAGCAGCTGGCGCAGCAGCAGCAAGCCGCCGCCGAACAGGCCGCGCGTGACGAGACCGCCCGACAGGAGGCCGCCCGCCAGGAAGCCGCGCGCCGCGAGGCCGCCCAGCAGGAAGCCGCGCGCCCGGCGCCAGCGCCCACGCCGGCACCCGCTGCGCAGGCACCCGCCCAGCTGCGTCCGCTGAGCACGCCGGCCCCGCGCTATCCACAGGAGGCGTTGCGCTCGGGCACCTCGGGCGAAGTGCAGGTCGAGTTCACCGTCGGCGTCGACGGCTCGGTGACCAATGCGCGTGTCGTGCGCGCCGATCCGCCGCGCACCTTCGACCGCGAGGCGCTGACGGCCGTGCGCCGCTGGCGCTTCGAGCCGGTGCCCGCGCCGGTGACCACACGACGCACGATCGGGTTCTCCCCGGACAGCAACTGAGTCCGGCCCGACCCGCGACATGAAAAACGCCCGGCCGAAGCCGGGCGTTGTTCTGTGCGGAGGCGGCGCGTGTCAGCGCTTGGCCGCCTCCCGAAGCAGGCGGGCCGTGAGGCGGCTCATCCCGCCACGGCCAGCCGCTCCTGCTGGTAGCGGCGCACCGCCGCGAACCACAGCAGCCCGGCCAGCGTCAGGCTCGCCACCAGATACAGGGCCCAGACCTGCATCGCGATCGGCTCGGCCCGGATCACCTTCAGCAGCAGCTGGTTCTGGGCCAGGAACGGCACCGCGAACTGCCACAGCTCGGTCTTGATCGGGTTCATCATCAGCACGAAGCTCGGCACCATCGGCAGCAGCATCAGCCAGACGATGTGGCTCTGCGCCTCCTTCATGCTCTTGGCGGTCGCGGCGAGGAACGTCAGCAGCGAGGTGCCGATGAACAGCATCGGCAGCAGCACCAGCAGCATCCGCCCGATCGCGGCGAAGCTGACATCGAGCATCCGCGCCGTCCCGCTGCCCATCTGCGCACTGAGCTTGAACGCCAGCAACGTCAGCAGCAGCGAGGTGATGCCGATCATGCAGGCCGCGGCGATCTTGCCGCTGACGATCGCGCCGCGCGCGGCCGGCGTCGCCAGCAGCGGTTCGAGCGACTGGCGTTCGCGCTCGCCGGCGGTGGCATCCAGGATCAGGTAGGAGCCGCCGATGAAGCTCGACAGGATCAGCAGGTACGGCAGCAGGATCGACAGCATCACGCCGCGCTTGGCTTCCTCGGTCGCCAGGTCGCGCGTGCCGACCGCGACCGGCTGCACCACCGCCGGATCCACGCCGCGCGCGAGCAGACGCAGTGCACCGACCTGCTGGCCGTAGCCCGCGACCGCGGCCCGCACCCGCGCGGCCGGCGTCTGCGCATTGCGACGCGTGCTGTCGCTGATGATCTCCACCGTCGCCGGGCGGCCGGCATGCCAGTCGTCGGCGAACGACGCGGGAATCTCGATCGCGACATCGATCTGCTGCGCGGCGATCGCCGCATCGAGGTCGGCCGGCGGATCGATCGCGCGGATGCCCAGCGTGCCGAGGTGCGCGACGAGATTCGGCGCATGTTCGGCCCCGATTACCGGCACCTCGAGTTCGCGGTCGAGTTCGGTCTTCATCCTCGACTCGGCCATGTACTGCATACCGAACATCATCAGCGGATACATCAGCGGACCGAGCAGCAGGGCCATGAACAGCGTGCGCCGGTCGCGGCCGATGTCCAGCAGCTCCTTGCGCGCCACGCTCCACATCCATCGCAGATTCGTGCTCATGCCAGCAGACCCTCGTCGGTGCCGATCGCGCTGACGAAGGCGTCCTCGAGGTTGTCGGTGCCGAAGCGCGCGCGCAGTTCGTCGGCGGTGCCGTCGGCGACCACGCGGCCCTTGGCGATGATGACGATGCGGTCACACAGCGCGGCGACCTCCTGCATGATGTGGCTGGAGAAGATCACGCAGCGGCCGTCGTCGCGCAGCTTGAACAGGAACTCGCGCATCGCGCGCGTGGTCATCACGTCCAGGCCGTTGGTCGGCTCGTCGAGGATCACGTTGCGCGGGTCGTGCACCAGCGCGCGGGCGATCGCGGTCTTGGTGCGCTGGCCCTGGCTGAAGCCTTCGGTCTGACGGTCGAGGATCTCGCCCATGTCGAGCTGGTCGCTCAACACGCGCGTGCGCTCGGCGATCTGCGCCTTGGTCAGGCCGTGCAGCTCGCCGAAGTAGCGGATGTTCTCGCGCGCGGTCAGGCGTTTGTACACGCCGCGCGCATCCGGCAGCACGCCGAGCACGCGGCGCACCGCGGCCGGATCTTTCGCCGCATCGATGCCGTCGACCAGCACCTGGCCGCTGTCGGGCTTCATCAGCGTGTAGAGCATGCGCAGCGTCGTCGTCTTGCCGGCGCCGTTGGGACCGAGCAGGCCGGTGATGCGGCCGTCCTCGGCAGTGAAGTCGACGCCGTCGACGGCCTGGACCGTCCCGGTCTTCGTCTTGAACGCCTTGTGCAGGTGATGGGCGGTGATCATCGATGTAATCCGGGAGTGGGAATTCGGGACTGGGGATTCGGACGGCTGGCGGAGCTTGGGCAGATGGCAAGAGGCCTGGAGATCGGGCGCGTTCGAATCCCGATTCCCCAATCCCCAATCCCGGCCCTCAAGGCTCCCACCCATTGAAGCTCGTGAACGGCGACACCGGCCGCATCGCGTCGAGACACGTGGCGTCGAGCGCGGCGGCGTCGGTGCTCTCGACGAACTGCGCCAGCAGCTTGGGCATGCAGCCCAGGGCCAGCGTGCCGTGGCCCTGGCCGGCGAGCACGAGATGGCGACCGTTCGGCAGATCGGCGAGCACGCGTTCGCCATAGGCGGGGGGGGTGACCGGATCGAGCGCGCCCGACAGCAGCAATGCCGGCACGTCGGACTGCAGCGCGGCGGTGTGGTTCGCCGGCGGCGCGCCGGCCGGCCAGGTGCGGCAGGCGCCGAAGAACAGGCGCGCGAGTTCGGGCCCGAGCACGGTGTCGGCCGCACGCGCATCCTCGCGGTAGCGGCCGGCGTCCTCGGCGCAGATCACCGACCACTGCATGCCGCGCGTCATCTGTCCGCCGACGTTCTGGTTCATCAGCTGCGACAGCGCCATCAGCGGCGCGTAACGGCCCTGGCTGGCCTCGTCGAGCATCAGCGGCAGCAGTGACGCGGTCTGCGGTGCATAGGAGAACAAGAAGGCGAGCCCGGACACGGTATCGGGGGTCACCATGCCGTCGCGCTGCGCGCCGGTGGTGGGATCGCGATAGACCACCGGCGCCGGCGCGCTGCGCAATGTCGCCAGCACGCCGCGCAGCTGCGCCTGCAGGTCGGTCGGGAAGCGTTCGCGACAGGCCGTGTCCTGCGCGCACTGCTGCGCCTGCAGGGCCAGCGCGTTCTCGAACGTCTGTGCGAATTCGCCGCCGACCACCAGATCGTTCGGCGCCACGCCGTCGAGCACCAGGCTGCGCGTGTGTTGCGGATAGGCCATCGCGTACTGCTGCGCGACACGCGTGCCGTAGGAGCCGCCGATCAGGTTCAGCTGCTCGGCGCCGAGCGCGGCGCGCACGGCGTCGAGGTCGCGGATCGCGTTTGCCGTCGTGTAGAAGCGGGGATCGGCGCGTCCGTCGAGCCCGGCGAGACAGCGGCCGACGTAGGCGTCGAGATCGGCATCGGTGGGGACCGTCAAGGCGTCGAGTTCCATCGGCGCGCCGTCCGCGTCTACGCAGTCCAGCGGGTTCGAGCTGCCGGTGCCGCGCTGGTCGACCAGCACGATGTCGCGCTGGCGGCGCACTTCGCGCAAGGCGCCGTTGATGTGCGCGGCCAGTTCGCTTGCGGCCTGGCCCGGTCCGCCGGCGAGGAAGACCACCGGATCGCCGGTGCCGCCGTCGCTGCCCCCGGCCGGCAGCCAGGCGATGTTGAGACCGATCCGGCGGCCGTCGGGCGCGTCGGGATTCTCGGGAACGTCGAAGGTCGCGCATTGCGCTTCGACGCGCGTGGCGGCATTGCCGCCGTCGAGCGTGCAGCCGTGGAACGGGATCTGGCCGAACAGGCGCGCCGGGCGTGCGCCGTCGGTCGCGTCGGCCGCCGGTGCACCGCCACCGCAGCCGGCGAGCGCAACGGTCGCGGCCATCGCCAGCAGGGAGAGTCGCGTGGGTCTCATGGAACGTCCTCGAACAGGAAAATGGATTCGATGGGCTCGCCGAATTCGCGTGCGATCCGGAACGCCAGCGGCAGGCTGGGGTCGTACTTGCCGGTCTCGATCGCGTTGATCGTCTGTCTCGATACCTCCAGACGTTCGCCGAGCTGGGCTTGTGACCAGCCCTGCGCCTCGCGCAGTTCGCGTACCCGGCTTCTCATCGGCGCGCGTCCGCGACCCGGCTCACCGGTAGCGCCGCGCGACCACGAGCTTCGCCAGCCCGTAGACGCCGCAGATCGACGGAAACACCCACAGCATCGCGGCGCTGGCCGGCACGTCGATGACCTGTGCGCCCTGCAGGAAGCCACCGGTCATGTAGGCCAGCGAGACACCCGCCGCGGCGATGCAGATCGCCTCGAGTTCGATGCGTTGCTGCAGTTCGTCGATGTCGCGGATGTAGCCGACCATCGCGCGCAGCACGAACGCGATCGGCGGCACCGGCAGCAGGGCGACCAGGGCACGCAGCCCCGCGCCCTCGATCTGGCGCAGCAGCAGCAGCGAGACGATCAGCAGCCCCGCATAGGCCGCCATCGCGACCACCAGCGTGCGCGTGTAACGACGCCGGACCTCGGGCCGCGCGGCGCTGCAGTCGCCCGCTCCGGCGGCCGATGCGGCGATGCCGGCGATCAGGGTCGCGATGACGAACAGCAGAGGGGCCAGCCAGGACGGCGCGCCGGACAGCAGCAGCCGGATCGCGACGGCGGCGCCCATCAGGGCGAGGGACAGACCGAACAGGGGACGACGGAGGCGGGACGTAGTCAGCATGGCCGTGTGTCAAGTGAGCTTGACAGCGAGCATCGCGGCTCGCTCCATGCGTGTCAAGCAGCCTTTACACACGAGCCGCTCGCTCGCACGCGAAGGGGTGTTCACGGGAGAGCCTCATCGCGCGCCAGCGCGCTCCTACACTGACTCGCCACGCACGACGTCGGTCGTCAGGCGGCCCGCCACACCGGTAATCCGATCGAGCAGGGCCCGTGCGCATCCGGTCACGCATGCCATCTGTAGGAGCGCGCTCGCGCGCGAAGGGGCGTTCACGGTATAGCTTCTTCGCGCGCCAGCGCGCTCCTACACGGACGCGTCGCGGAAGGCGCCGACGATTGGAAGCTCGCCGCATGGGCAATCCGATCGAGCGGCGTGCGCATCCGGTCACGCATGCCATCCGTAGGAGCGCGCTCGCGCGCGAAGAGGCCTTCATGGGACACCTTCTTCGCGCACCAGCGCGCGCCCACACGGACGCGTCGCGGAAGGCGCCGACGATCGGAAGGCTCGCCGCATGGGGAATCCGATCGAGCGGCGTGCGCATCCGGTAAGACATGCCGTCTGTAGGAGCGCGCTCGCGCGCGAAGGGGCGTTCACGAGACAGCGTCTTCGCGCGCCAGCGCGCTCCTACACAGAAGCGTCGCGCAAGGCGTCGAGGCGTTCGAGGATGATCAGGCGGCTCGCCGCATCGGGAATCCGGTCGACCTGGGCCCGTGCGCGCTCGACATGCGAGACGACCGCCGCACGGTCGCCGTCGAGGTGCGCGATCTCCGCGTCCAGCCACGCCCGGTACGGCGACAGATCCATCAGCCCGCCTTCGCAGTGCAGCCGCCAGGCCGCCACCAGCCGGCGATCGCCGACCAGCAGGGCCGCATGGCTGGCGAGGGTGACCGCGATGGCGCTCTGGAAAACCGGCGGGGCGCTGGCGAACGCGTCGGTCAGTGCCAAGGCATCGGCGCGTGCGCCATCCGTATCGCGTGCATCGATCGCGCGCGACAGCCGCAGCATCCGCGCCGACTGCCGCAGGCCGGCGCTGGCGACGGTGCCGTCGTCCGCCGGCATCGCCGCGGCCGGCCAGTCGCGCGGGCGCACGCCGGCCAGGCTCAGCGCCATCAGCTGGTTGAGCTGCAATTGCAGCGCGGCATCCGGCGTGCGGCGCAGCAGGTCGAGCAGGCCACGTCCGTCGGACCGCCATCCCTGCATGTGCAACGGAATCAGGTTGCCCAGGCCGAGCGTCGCCGCGCCCAGCGCCACGCCGATCAGTGTGCCCGCCAACCACCCGGGCATCGGCAGCCACGCCACCAGGGCCGCCAGCGCGGCCGTGGTCAGCAGGTTCGCCAGCGGACCGCCGGACAGGAACACCATCTGGTCGACACGCGACAGACCGCGCTCGCCCTGTGGCAGCAGCGCCGCGAACCCGCCGATGCCGCGGATGCCGCCGCCGTTGCGCCAGCGCCAGCGATCGTCGCCGCCGCGCTCGCAGCGCAGCGGCCCCACGCCGAACGCGATCGCGTGCATGCCGCGCGCCAGCCCGGCCGTCGCGTGGCCGGCCTCGTGCAGCACGGTGTTGGGCCACAGCGACAGGAAGAAGCCGGCCAGTACTGCGTACCCCGCCGTCGGTGGCAGCCAATCGAGCAGCGGCAGGCCGACGAAGGCGACGCCGGCACCGACCACGCCGCCACCGAGAAATCCCCCGACGACCGGCAGCAGGCGACGCCACCAGGGCCGTGTCGCCTGCGGGACCTCAGGCGCGGGCGGCATCAGCGCGGCGATCTCGGGATCCTGGGTCATGCGCGTGGCGGCGTCCATTCGTGTCTTCATCGCCCGCTGTCGATTCCCGAAGACCCTGTGGCGACCAGCGCACTGCGTGCAATGCTCGCACATGGGCCGTCCGCATCACGCGGCCGACGGTCGCCTCGCGCCGTCAGCCCGTGGCCCGTGGCCCAGCCGAGCCTGGCGACGTCGCCAAGCGGGCATTCGACAAGGATGTGCGGCGGCGCTGCACAGCAGGCGCCGAACGCGCCGCCGTGCCCCGCGCGCGGACGCCGCGGCGTCCGCTCCGATCTATTTGCTGCTGACGTACTTCTCGCGGCGGATCAGCGGCACCGGCAGGCCCGCGTCCTTCAAGGCGTCGAACGCCGCGTCGACCATGTTCGGATTGCCGCACAGATACGCGATGTCGCCATCGGCGGACGGCGCGAATTCCGCGAGGAACTGCTGCACGTAGCCGTGGCGCACGTCGGCGTGTGGATTCGCCGGCAACTCGCGCGAGAAGCATGGCACGAAGCGGAAATTCGGATGGGTGTCGGCGAAGGCGCGGAAATCGTCGCCGTAGACCAGCTCGTCGGGCGCGCGCGCGCCCATCAGCAGCACGACCTCGATGCCGCGCTCGGCGATCGCCCGCTCCAGCAGCGGCAGCATCGCCCGATACGGGGTTACACCGGTGCCGGTGCCGATCAGCAGATAGCGACGGTTGGTGTCCTGCGGCATCAGGCAGAAGCGGCCGAACGGCCCGCTGGCGCGCACGCCGTCGCCGAGCGCCAGGCCTTCGAACAGCGCGGTCGCGGCGCCGCCGGGCACGTAGCTGACCGCGATGTCGACCGCTTCGCCCGGGCCGATCGCATGGTCGTGGATCGTCGCCAGCGAGTACGAGCGCTTGGTCGCGGTGCCGTCCGCGTACTCGAAATGGATCTGGATGAACTGGCCCGGGATGAAATCGAGCGGCTGCCCGTCGTCGCGGACGAAAGACAGGTGGGCGACGGTCGGCGCGATCATGCGCCGGCCCGTGAGCTTGAGCGGGAACTGCTGGATGGCCACGAATTCAACCGGATCGGAACGGGAGCCGGCCGCGGAGCCCGGGCAACGCAACACTGCATCGCGAGGCCGGCTGCGGCCGGGCGCCTATACTAGCGCCTTCGGCCGCGGCTCCTCGCGGACCAGGCTCCCGGATTCCACGGACCATGACGCAACCCCACGTGTCGCCGGCCAATGCGCCGGCTTTGTCGGTGCGCGATCTGCGCAAGACCTACGCCGGCGGCGTCGAGGCGCTCAAGGGCATCTCGCTCGATGTCGCGCCCGGTGATTTCTTCGCCCTGCTCGGCCCCAACGGCGCCGGTAAATCCACTCTCATCGGCATCATCTCCTCGCTGGTCAACAAGACCTCGGGCGAGGTGCGGCTGTTCGGCACCGACCTGCACACCCGCCGCGACGAAGCGATGCGCCTGATCGGCCTGGTGCCGCAGGAGATCAACTTCAACTTCTTCGAAAAGCCCTTCGACATCCTCGTCAACTACGCGGGCTTCTACGGCATCCCGCGTGCCGAGGCGATGGTGCGTGCGGAAGAGGAACTCAAGCGCGCGCAGCTGTGGGACAAGGCGAAGACGATGTCGCGCACGCTGTCGGGCGGCATGAAGCGCCGGCTGATGATCGCCCGCGCGATGATGACGCGCCCGCGCCTGCTGATCCTCGACGAGCCCACGGCCGGCGTCGACATCGAGATCCGCCGGGGCATGTGGCAGACGCTCAAGGAGATCAACGCCGCCGGCACGACGATCATCCTGACCACGCATTACCTGGAAGAAGCCGAGAGCCTGTGCCGCAACCTCGCGATCATCGATCGCGGCGTCATCGTCGAGCAGGGCCCGATGCGCACCCTGCTGTCCAAGCTCGACGTCGAGGGCTTCATCTTCGACATCGACGGCACGCTGCCGCCGGCGTTGCCGCCGATCGAAGGCGCCGTGCTGCACGCCACCGACGACCACACGCTGGAACTCGACATGCCGCGCGCGATGGATCTCAACCGTGTGTTCGCCACGCTCGACGGCGCCGGCATCCGCGTACGCTCGATGCGCACCAAGTCCAACCGGCTGGAGGAACTGTTCGTGCGCATGACCGGCCCCAACGCCGCCTCGCAGCAGGAGACCGCGGCATGAGCACCCACACGACGCACACCGACGTCGCCGCGGTCGAAGGCACCGCGCAGCGCCACTGGGTCGCGCTGTACACCATCGCCCGCCGCGAGATCGTCCGCATCCTGCGCATCTGGGGCCAGACCCTGGTGCCGCCGGCGATCACGATGACGCTGTACTTCCTGATCTTCGGCGGCCTGATCGGCGCGCGCGTCGGCGAGATGGACGGCATCCGCTACATGGATTTCATCGTCCCCGGCCTGGTGATGATGAGCGTGATCCAGAACAGCTACGGCAACATCTCGTCGAGCTTCTTCGGCGCGAAGTTCGGCCGCCACGTCGAGGAACTGCTGGTCAGTCCGATGCCGAGCTGGGTGATCCTCGGTGGCTACGTGGCCGGCGCGGTGACGCGCGGTCTCGCGGTCGGCGTCATCGTGCTCGGCATCGCGATGCTGTTCACCACCGTGCGTATTCCGCATCCGGTCGTCACCTTCGCCACCGTGCTGCTGGGCGCGACGATCTTCGCCCTGGCCGGCTTCGTCAACGCGGTCTACGCGAAGAAGTTCGACGACGTCGCCATCGTGCCGATCTTCATCCTGACGCCGCTGACGTATCTGGGCGGCGTGTTCTATTCGGTCTCGCTGCTGCCGGGCTGGGCCGAAACCGCGACCCACGCCAACCCGATCTTCTACATGGTCAACGCGTTCCGCTACGGCCTGCTCGGCGTCAGCGACGTGTCGCTCGGTGTGTCGTTCGCGCTGATGATCGGTTTCGTCATCGCCCTCGGCGCGCTGGCGCTGTGGCTGCTCAAGCGCGGGATCGGCTTGCGCAGCTGACCGATCCCGCCGCGATGGTCGAAGCCCCCGGCGGGACACGCCGCCGGAAAAACCGCGTGGGGTAGCATGGCCGGTCACTCGCTATCGGCAACCGCGCCTGTGACCACACGTTTCCGCATCCCGCATACGCTCGTCCTGCTGTTCCTGATCATGATCGCGGCGCTGGTCGCGACCTGGCTGCTGCCGCAGGGCAGCTTCACCACCGAGGCCGACGAGGCGGGCCGGATGATGGTCGTGCCGGGCACGTATGCCGTGCATGCCGAACGCGTGTGGCTCAGCCCCGCTGCGCTGTTCACCTCGGTGCCGCGCGCGCTGGCCGATGCGCAGGCGATCATCTTCTTTCTGCTGATCGTCGGCGGCGCGATCGCGGTGCTGCGCGCCACCGGCCTGATCGATGCGCTGCTGGGCTGGCTGCTGCGCACGCTGGGCGGGCATCCGGCGCTGCTGATCCTGCTCGGCACCGCCGCGTTCGCGGCCGGCTCCGGCACGCTCGGCGTGTCCACCGAATACATCCCGTTCGCGGCGGTGCTGGTGGCGCTGTGCCTGGCGATGCGGCTGGATGCGATGACCGCGATGGGCATCATGATCGGTGGCTACGTGGTCGGCTACGGCGTGGCCTGGACCAATCCATACACGGTGCTCGTCGCGCAGGACATCGCCGAACTGCCGCCGACCTCGGGCATCGGCTTCCGGCTGGCGCTGTTCCTGCCGTTCGTGCTGATCGCCGCGCATCACGTGTGGCGCTACGCACGCCGCGTCGCCGCCGATCCCGGCGCGAGCCTGATGGTCGGTGTCGACAGCGCAGCGCCGGCCGCCGCCGCCGACCATCCGCCGTTCGACCGGCGCCATGCGGCGATCGCCGTCGTCGTGGTCGCCGCGGTCGTGCTGATGGTCTACGGCATTTCGCAGCGCGGCTGGTATCTCACCGAACTCGGCGCGCTGTGGCTGGTGGTCGCACTGGCCGCAGGCCTGATCGGCCGCCTCGGCGTGGACGACACCGCGCGGCGCTTCGCGGCGGGCGCCGCGGAACTCGCGGTGGTCGCGCTGCTGGTCGGCTTCGCGCGGTCGATCGCGTTGATCCTCGAAGACGGCCAGGTGCTGCACACCATCGTGCACGCGGCGTCGATGCCGCTGTCGCGGCTGGGGCCGGAACTGTCGGCCGTGGGCATGCTGCTGATGCAGACGCTGATCAACTTCTTCATCCCGTCCGGCTCCGGCCAGGCGTTCGCGACGATGCCGATCATGACCCCGCTGGCCGACGTCGCCGGCGTCGAGCGCCAGGTCGCGGTGCTCGCGTTCCAGTTCGGCGACGGCTTCGCCAACCTGATCCTGCCGACCAATATCGTGCTGATGGCGATCCTCGGCATGGCCGGCGTGCCCTACGACCGCTGGTTCCGCTTCGCCTGGCCGCTGATGCTGAAGCTGATGGCGGCCGCGTCGATCGCGCTGGTGATCGCGGTGTGGATCGGCTACGCCTGACGCCCCGCATGCAGCGCAGGGCCTGACGCCCACCACCACCGCCGGCTACCATCACGGCATGCGAATTCTTGTGCTCGGCGCCGGTGGCACCGGCGGTTACTTCGGCGGTCGCCTCGCGCAGGCCGGTGTCGACATCACCTTTCTCGTGCGTCCGGCGCGCGCGGCGCAGCTGGCGCGGGACGGCCTGCAGCTGCGCAGCGCACTCGGCGATGCCGATCTGCAGGTCGCGCACGTCACCGCCGATGCGCTGCCGGCGCTCGCGGGCGAACGCCCGTTCGATCTGGTGCTGCTGAGCTGCAAGGCCTACGACCTCGACAGCGCGATCGAGGCCGTCGCGCCTGCGGTCGGCGAAGGCACGGCGGTCATGCCGATCCTCAACGGCCTGCGTCACTACCCGGTGCTCGACGCGCGGTTCGGCGCCGACGCCGTGCTCGGCGGCCTGTGCTTCATCAGTGCGGTGAAAGGCGAGCACGGCGAGATCGTGCATCTGCCGTCGCCACCGTCGATGACCTTCGGCGAGCGCGACGCCGCGCGCAACGGCAGCGCGCGCACGCGTGCGCTGGAGGCGGCCTGTGCACGCGCCGGGGGCTTCGACGGCGTGCGCAGCGACGCCTTCCTGCAGGCCGCCTGGAACAAGTTCGCCTTCCTCGCCGCGCTGGCCGCGGCCACCTGCCTGATGCGCGCGAGCATCGGCCGTATCGTCGAAGCCGACGGCGGCCCGGCCTTCCTGATCGCATTGCACGACGAATGCCTCGCGGTCGCCGCGGCCGACGGGCAGGCGATTCCGGCCGACGCCGCGCAGCAGGCACGCGCGCTGCTGACCAGGGCCGGCTCGACGGTCACCGCCTCGATGCTGCGCGATCTCGAATCCGGGCAGGAGGTCGAAGCGGCGCAGATCGTCGGCGACCTGGTCGAGCGCGCGCGCGATGCAGGCGTGCGCACGCCGCATCTCGAGGCGGCCTGGGTCCACCTGCAGGCCTACCGCAGCCGTCGGGCCACGCCGCAGACGCCGTGAGCCCGGCGACCGCGGCTTCGCGCCGCGGCTGCTAGGGTCGACCGATCCGCCCCCCAAGGAGCTTCCCGTGACCCATCCCCGCCTCCGCACACTCGCGGGCATCACCACACTCGCCGCCACGCTCGGTCTCGCCGCGTGCGCCGAAACCGCCCCGCAGCCCGCGGCCGAGACCGGCGTGCAGACCGAGGCCATCGACGACACCCGCACCGTGCCCTCAGAAGCAGCGCGCGCGCAGCAGTCGGGCGACGCCGCGACCTCGCCCGAAGGCACGCCCGGCGCGACCGCGCCGATGGATGGCGGGCCGCCGGCGGCGATGCTCAACCAGCTCGCCGGACTCGGCGGCGCGATGCATGCCGCAGTCGAGCTGTGCGACCCGAGCGTCGGCCCGGCCCAGCTCGCCGACGCGCGCGAACGCCAGCAGCAGGAATTCGTAAACCTGGGCGGCGACGCCGCCACGTTCGAGCAGGAGTTCACCACCGCGCACGGCCGCGTGCAGGCGCAGTACCGCAGTGCGACGCCCGCCCAGCAGCAGCAGATGTGCGCCGAGCTGGAGCAGATGTCGCAGCAGGTGCCGACGCCCACGCCGCCGCAGGGCTGATCGTCGCGCGTCCGCGTCAGTCCGCGGACGCGTCCGTGCCGGCACCGGCGGCGGCGTCGAAATCGCCGCCGATGAACACCGACAGCTGCGCCGGATCCAGATGCCGTGCCATCGCCGCGCGGACATCGGCCGGCGTCAGCGCGCGCAGGCGATCCTCGAACGCGGCCGAGAACGCCATGTCGCGGCCGAGATAGAGGTTGTCGTTGAGCATGCCGACCAGCTGCGCATCGTTGGCGCGCGAGGTCCGGCGCGCGCGCAGCAGGCCGTCCAGGGTGTCGGCGAGTTCGTCGTCCGGCATGTCGGTCTCGCGCAAGCGCTGCAGTTCCTCGCGGAACGCGATCTCCAGCTGCGCCATGTTCTCCGGCGCGGCGATCGCGTAGCCGCCGAAACTGCCGACCGGATCGAACGCGTTGGCGCTGAAGTTCGAGCTCACGCTGTAGCTCAGGCCCTCGCGCTGGCGGATGCGGTCGGCCAGCCGCGACTTCATGCCGCCGCCGCCGAGCACGTGATTGCCGAGCAGCAGCGCCGGGTAGTCCGGATGGTCCTGGTCCAGGGCCAGCGCCTGGCGGGCCATGAACACCGCATTCGGCCGGTCGGGCGTGGGCAGGCGCACGTGTGCGGGCGGGCGCGGCGCGGCCGGCAGCGGAATGCGCGCGAACGGCGTCGCCGGTGTCCAGTCGCCGAACAGGCGTTCGAGTTGAGCGTGCACGGCCTCGGCATCGACGTCGCCGACGACGGCGATCGTCGTGCCCGGGCCCATGCCGTAGAACGCGCGATGGAACGCGCGCAGCGCATCGATATCCAGCGCCTCGAGCGCGGCAATGCGCTGCTCGAACGTCGGGCTGTGGTAGGCGTGGCCGGGCGGGAACGGATCGAAGTGCCGCGCCATCGCCTGGTTCGCCAGCGCGCCTGGCTCGGTCATGCTGCCGCGGATGCCGGTGATCGCCTGGGTGCGCAGCTGGGCGAATTCCTGTTCGGGGAAGGTCGGCGTGCGCAGGATCGTCGCCACCAGGTCGAGGATCGCGTCGACATGGTCGCGGTCGGTGCTCGCACCCACGCTGACTGCGGTCGCGTTGCCGCCGACCGACAGCGTCGAGCGCAGCCGGGTGAGTTCCCGCGACAGACCCGCGCGGTCGAACTCACCGGCGCCGCGCATCAGCATCGCGCCGGCCATCGAACCCGCCTCGGCCTGCCCGTCCAGGCTGGCCTCGTCGCCCAGGCGCACCGTCATGCGCAGCTGCACCGCGCCGCCGCGCGTGGACTTGCCGAGCACCGCGAGCTTGGCGCCGTTGGCCAGCGTCCACGTGCGCGTGCGCATGTCGATGTTGGCCGGCGACGCATCGAAGGCCTCGCCCGCGGCCAGCGCCGGCCGGCCCACGTAATCGGCGAGCAGCGTCTCGGCTGATGGCGGCTCGGGAATGACCACGCGGTCGGTGCGGTCGGTCGGCACGAAGCGGCCGCTGGTGCGGTTGTCGGGCTTGAGGTAGGTCGCCGCAACGCGCGTGACATCGTCGACGGTCACCGTCTCCAGCCGGTCGCGGGCCAGCAGCAGCAGGCGCCAGTCGCCCTGGGCGATGGCTTCCGACAGCGCCACGCCGACCGAATTCGGATCGCGCATCGCACGCGAATACCCGGCGAGCAGGCGGTCGCGGGCCTCGGCCACCTCGGCCTCGGCGAACGGCGTGGCGGCCGCGTCCTCGACACCGGCCAGCAGGGCCGCCTGCAGCGCGTCGATGTCGGCGTCTTCCGGCGCTTCGACCAGGAACGCCAGATAGCCGGCCTCGTCGAGCGCGTACGGCGTGGCCGACACGCCGGTGGCCGCGCCGCGTTCGACCAGCGTGCGATGCAGCCGCCCGCCGGGCGTGTGCCCCAGCACCTGGGCCAGCACCGAGAGGGCCGCGCTGTCGGGATGGCGTCCGGCGGGCGTGTGGTAACCGGCGGCGAGATACGGCGTGCGGCCGATCCGGCGCACCTCCACGTGCCGCGCGCCGTCCTGCGCGGGCTCGCGCGTATAGGTGACCGGCAGCGCGCGCTCGGGCCGCGGCAGCGCGCCGAAGCTCGCGCCCACCTGGGCCAGCGCATCGGCTGGGTCGAAATCGCCGGCGATCACCAGCACCGCGTTGTCGGGCTGGTACCAGGTGCGATAGAACGCCTGCAGCCGCTCGATCGGCACGTTCTCCACGTCGCTGCGCGCGCCGATGGTCGCGTTGCCGTAGTTGTGCCACTGGTAGGCCGCGCCCATCACCCGCTGCATCAGCACGCGCGTCGGGTTGTTCTCGCCCGATTCCATCTCGTTGCGCACCACGGTCATCTCGCTGTCGAGATCGGTACGCGCGATGTGCGAGTGGACCATGCGGTCGGCTTCCATCCGCAGCAGCCAGGCCAGGGTGTCGGGATCACTGGAGAAACTGGCGAAGTAGTTGGTGCGGTCGAACCACGTCGTGCCGTTGTAGCGGACGCCGCGCGCCTTCATCTCGCCGGGGATGTCGGGATGCGTGGGCGTGCCCTTGAACACCAGGTGTTCGAGCAGGTGCGCCATGCCGGTTTCGCCGTAGCCCTCGTGGCGCGAACCCACGCGGTAGGTCACGTTGACCGTGGTCACCGGGCTGCTGGGATCGGGGAACAGCACCAGCTGCAGGCCGTTGTCGAAACGGTACTCGGCGATGCCCTCGGCGCTGTGCACCGGCGCATCGATCTGCGGCGCGGCGGAGGCGGGCAGCGCCGCCCCCGCGGCCAGACAGACGGCGAGCAGGCAGACGCGGAACCGGCACAGCATGCGGCGTTTTCCCTTTTGCGGAGACGATCGCCGAAAATAGCAGATCGCGCGCGGTGGTCCGGGCGCCCGGACAGGAGACCCGCGATGATCGAAGTGCGCTACGCGGACGACACGCTCGCCGTGGTCGACAAGCCCGCCGGGCTGATGGTCCACGACAGCAAGCTCGCGCGCGACGAGCACGATTTCCTCGCCGACCGTCTGCGCGAGCAGTTCGGACGTCCGCTGTTCCTGGTGCACCGGCTCGACCGCGCGACCAGCGGCTGCCTGCTGCTCGCGTTCGATCGCGAGACCGCCAGTGCGCTCGGCACGCAGTGGATGGCGCGCAGCGTGGAGAAGCATTACCTGGCGATCTGCCGCGGTTGGCCCGAGGGGGAAATTCTCGTCGACCACCCGCTCGACGGTGGCCCCGGCAAGCCGGTCAAGAAACCGGCGCAGACCCGCTTCACCCGGCTGGCGACCACCGAGCTCGCGCTGCCGTCATCGGGCTTTCCGACCTCGCGTTATGCGCTGCTGCGTGCCGAACCGCTGACCGGGCGCTTCCGCCAGATCCGCCGGCATCTCAAGCATCTGTCGCATCACCTGATCGGCGACACCAGCCACGGCGACGGGCGCCACAACCGCCATTTCCGCATGCTCGGCATCCACCGCATGCTGCTGCACAGCGAGCGGCTGGTGTTCGACCATCCGCATACCGGGCAGCGCCTGTGCATCGAGGCGCCGCCGGGCGACGAATTCGCCCGCGCGCTGATGCTGTTTCCGGGCACCGCGACGGGGTGAGCGTCGCGGTGCGCGTGGACTCAGCCGGGCTCAGTCGGCCGCTGGCGCAGCGCCGGACTCGAGTTCCGTGCGCAGATCGCGTTCGAGCTGCTGCAGCATCGGAATCACCAGCCGCTGCACCGCGGTCATCGTGTTCTGCATCAGCAGCGGCATCTTGTCGAGCAGGTTCTGGCCGGCCGGGCTGCTGTAGAAGCTCACCATCGCCTCGGTGTCCTCGGCGGTGAAGGTCTCCATGTAGATCTCGCGGTAGATCGGCTGCAGCGAGTCCCACGACAGCGCCGACTCGACCGCGCGCAGCGACGACGCCGCGGCACGCAACGCGGCCTCGCGCTGCTGCGGATCGGCATTCTCGGTGAGCTGCATGATCATCTGCTGCTGCGAGGCCATGACCTGCGGAATCAACGCATTGGCGGTCTGCTCGGCCCGCATCACCTCCAGCAGGCGATCGATCTGGGCTTCGCTCGGCGGCGCGGCCATTGCGACCGGTGCGCAGAAGGCGAGTGCGAGCAGGGCGGCGAGGTGGAGGCGACGTGCCATCGGAGAACTCCGTTTGTCCGTGAGTGGGGCGCTACTGTAAACCGTGCGCGCGGAGGCGCCGGCGCTGCACCACACACACGGCGCCCGCCGGGCCAGCGTCTACAATCGCCGCCGATGACCACGCCGCCCGCCATCCCGGAAGAGGAACTCGTCGAGCGCTTCGTGCGCGCGAGCGGGCCGGGCGGGCAGAACGTCAACAAGGTGGCCACCGCGGTCGAACTGCGCTTCGACATCGCCGGCTCGCCGTCGTTGCCCGAGCCCGTGCGCGCACGGCTGCTGGCGCGGCGCGACCGTCGGCTCACCGATGCCGGCGTGCTGGTCATCAACGCCCAGCGCTTCCGCACCCAGGAGCGCAACCGCGAGGACGCGCGCGAGCGCCTGGCCACGTTCGTCGCCGCCGGCTACGTGGTGCCCAAGGCACGCGTCGCCACCCGGCCCACGCGCGGATCGAAGGAACGACGGCTCGGCGCCAAGCGCGAACGCAGTACCATCAAACGCGGTCGCGCCGTGCGCGACTGGGACTGACCCGCCCTTGCAGGCCCCCTGCGCCGAGGACGCATGAGCACTTCGAAGTATCCGTTCCTGATCCCTGTTCCGCCCCGCGCGCCGCGGGTCAAACCCAGCCGCCTCGCGCGCTGGATCGGACGCACCATCCTGCGCCTCGGCGGCTGGCGCCTGATCGGCGATCTGCCCGACGAACCGCGCCTGGTGCTGATCGGCGCACCGCACTCCTCGAACTGGGACGGGGTGTGGGGCTTCGCCGCCAAGGCCGCGCTGGGCCTCGACATCCGCGTGCTGGGCAAGGATTCGCTGTTCCGCGTGCCGGTGCTGGGCTGGGCGCTGCGCGGCCTGGGGGTGATCCCGGTCGACCGCAGCCGCGCTTCGCGCGTCATCGAACAGGCCGCCGCGGCGATCCACGGCCCGGACCCGTTCTGGTACGGCCTCGCGCCCGAGGGCACGCGCAAGCGCGTCGAGCGCTGGAAGGGCGGCTTCTGGAAGATCGCCAAGGCGGCCGACGTGCCGATCCTGCGCATGTACTTCCACTACCCGGACAAGGTCATCGGCTTCGGCCCGCTGTTCCATCCGAGCGACGACCTCGACGCCGACATGGCCGAGATCCGCGCCTGGTACGCGCCGTGGATGGGCAAGAACCGCGGCACGGTCTGAGCCGCACCCGCATGCCCGGCCACGCGCCGGGTGAGGGCGCGTCGGCCGCCGGCGCCGCGTGATCCCGGGCCGGCGACTTTGCCGAGTGCGGGCATTCGTGCGCAGCCAACCAACGGCACATCCGGAGCGCCCCACGCAGGCGCACGCTTCCGGGCTGGCGGGCCGCACGTGGCGACCGACGCCATCCCCGCGTTGCCTTTCCGGAGTGCTGCCCCATGTTGCGTACGCTGCTTCTCTCTTCCGCGATTGCCCTGGCGCTGAGCGCCTGCGGTGACCGCAGTCCCGCCGAGTCCACGATGCCCGCCCCCGAATCCACCACCGCCGCGCCGGCGCAGAACGCCCTGTTCACCGCCAGCACACTGCCGTTCCAGGCGCCGCCCTTCGACACGCTGAAAGACGCCGACTACCAGCCCGCCATCGAGGAGGGCATGAAGCAGCACCTGGCCGAGATCCGCGCCATCGCCGACAACCCCGACGCGCCGACCTTCGAGAACACCATCGAGGCCATGGAGCGCAGCGGCGAACTGCTGACGCGCAGCGCCAACGTGTTCTTCATGCTCACCGGTGCCCACACCAACGCCACCCTGCAGGCGGCCGAGGAAGCGCTGGCGCCGAAGCTCGCCGAACACAGCGACGCGATCTATCTGGATCCGGCGCTGTTCGCGCGCGTCAAGACGATCTATGACCAGCGCGCCACGCTCGGCCTCACGCCCGAGCAGACCACCGTCGTCGAACACACGCACGACGGCTTCGTCCGCGCCGGCGCACTGCTGAGCGATGCCGACAAGGCCGAACTGCGCACGCTCAATTCCGAGTCGTCCACGCTGTCCACCGCGTTCGGCAACAAGCTGCTGGCCGCCAACAACGCCGGCGGCGTGTTCGTTACCGATGTGGCCGAACTCGACGGCCTGGACGAAGGCGCGATCGCCGCCGCGGCCGATGCCGCCAAGGCCGCCGGCAAGGACGGCCAGTGGCTGCTGAGCCTGCAGAACACCACCCAGCAGCCGGTGCTCGCCTCGCTGAAGAACCGCGGCCTGCGCGAGCGCGTGCTCGCCGCATCCACCGGCCGCACCGAGAAGGGCGACGCCAACGACACCCGCGCCACCATCCAGCGCCTGGCCGATATCCGCGCGCGCCAGGCGCAGCTGCTCGGCTTCCCGAACTACGCCGCCTACAGCATCGCCGACCAGATGGCGAAGACGCCGGAAGCGGCGCTCAAGCTGCTCACCGACACCGTGCCCGCCGCCACCGCGCGTGCGCGCGCCGAGCTGGCCAAGATCCAGGGCGTGGTCGATGCACAGAACGGCGGCTTCACCGCCGGCGCCGCCGACTGGGATTTCTACGCCGAGCAGGTGCGCAAGGCCGATTTCGATCTCGACGAGTCGCAGATCAAGCCCTACTTCGAGCTCGACCGCGTGCTCAACGACGGCGTGTTCTTCGCCGCCAACCAGCTCTACGGCATCACCGCCAAGGAGCGGACAGACATTCCCGTCTACCACCCCGACGTGCGCGTGTTCGACATCTTCGATGCCGACGGCAAGCAGCTCGCCCTGTTCTATCTCGACCCCTTCAAGCGCGACAGCAAGCAGGGCGGCGCGTGGATGGGCAACTTCGTCGAGCAGAACGGACTGACCGGCACGATTCCCGTCGTCTACAACGTCGAGAACTTCACCAAGCCTGCCGCCGGCCAGCCCGCGCTGCTGAGCTTCGACGACGTGACCACCCTGTTCCACGAGTTCGGCCACGCCCTGCACGGCTTCTTCTCGAAGACGACGTACCCGTCCGTCGCCGGCACCAACACCCCGCGTGACTTCGTCGAGTTCCCCTCGCAGTTCAACGAGCACTGGGCACTCGACCCCAAGGTCTTCGCCAACTACGCCAAGCACCACCAGACCGGCGAGGCCATGCCGCAGGCGCTGGTCGACAAGATCGTCACCGCGCGCACCTTCAACCAGGGCTACGCCACCACCGAATACCTCTCGGCCGCCCTGCTCGATCTCGCCTGGCACACATTGCCCGCCGGCGAAGCCAAGCAGGACGTCGACGCCTTCGAGAAGCAGGCGCTCGAAAAGTACAAGGTCGACCTCGCCGCCGTGCCGCCGCGCTACCGCACGAGTTACTTCAGCCACATCTGGGGCGGCGGTTATGCGGCCGGTTACTACGCCTACTTCGGCGCCGAAGTCCTCGACCACGACGCCTTCCAGTGGTTCCGCGAAAACGGCGGCCTGACCCGCGAGAACGGCCAGATCTTCCGCGACAAGATCCTGTCGATCGGGCATTCGCGTGATCTGGCGGTGGCGTATCGCGAGTTTCGTGGGAAGGAGCCGAGCGTGGAGCCGCTGTTGGAGCATCGTGGGTTGAGGTGACGCACGGCTGACGCGTGAGGCGCGGGCTTACAGAAGCAACACGGATCGGGGCGGCCTTCGGGGCGCCCCGATTCGTTTGGGTCGTGCATATCGAACAATTCGAGCGAATAAAGCGTTATCGCGCGAAAGTTTCGATATGCGCAGGATGCCAACGCGGAGTCGAGCAGGTATGCCTCGCTCAAGCGCCTGATGGAAAAGGCAGAACAGAACCGATTGACCCCCGGACGGTCACGGGACAGGATGTGCATATCGCGCTTTTCGAGCGCTATATATTGTTAGCTGCTAGGGGACAACGTGGCGACTGCAATAACAGCATTGCTTTCCATACTTGGCGTACTGGCTGGAGCGCTGCTTCAGCACCGTCTCAGTCGTCGATCTCACCATGAGAGCCATCTCCTTGAGGCACGCAACTCCGCTTACATTGATTTTCTTGAGGCGGTGTCACTGGTCGTCGCCGCGCAACGGATGGGTAACAAGCAAAGAGAGATTGAGCAGTTGGCTCGGCTCACTCACGCTAAGGCCCGCATCTGCATCTTCGGAGAGGAGCACGTCGTCCGGCGTCTAGCTACTTTCTGGGCAGCCGGCGCAACCTTGGAGACAGAGCAGGAGATCCTAGCCTTCACCCGGTTCTGCATGGACATTCGCAAGTCTCTTGGCATCAAGGACAAAGCGTTCCTGCACAGTGAGGTTTCGCAGCTGCTGTTTGCCATCAACCCGGCACGCAGCTAACAATTCATTCAAGCCGACGCGGTAGTTCCTTCGGTTTAGTGGACACCCTGACCTAACGATCAGGAGTGTCTTCATGCCAGCACCAGGACCCAGAACAACGTATCGCTACAGCGATCATTTCAAGGCCACCGCAGTCCGACTGAGCGAGCTTTCAGGCGTGTCCGTACGCGACGTCGCCGAGTCGCTTTACATCCATCCCTTCATGCTGTCTCGTTGGCGAAAACTGGCCCGCGAGGGGGTGATCGTGACCAAGGGAATCGAACTCGACAAGACCGTGGCCGCAGAGCTCAAGGCGCTGCGCGAAGTGAAGCGCAAGTACGAACGGCTGCAGGTCGAGCATGACCTTTTAAAAAAAGCCATCGCGTTCACTTCCAGTCCAAGGCCGACATCTTTGCCTTCATCGCGCACCACCAGGAAGCCGCCCCGGTGAGGACGATGTGCCGCCTGCATGGTGTCAGCGCGTCCGGCTTCTATGCCTGGCAACAGCGTCCGCGCAGTACACGCGCTGTCGAGGACGCCGCGCTGGTCGAGCGCATCAAGGGCGTGCATGCGTAAGCTCCCCCGTCAAGCAGACACTTCAAAAGTAGAGCTTTCGGCGTGGTGTCTGCGGTACTCGAGCGGGGTCATTCCGCCGAGCGAGTCGTGGGATCGTTCTTCGTTGTAGTCGATCATCCACCAGTGGGTGGCTTCCCGGACGTCGTCGAGACGGACGAAGAGATTGAGGTCAAGCACTTCCTCGCGGAATGTGCGATTGAAGCGCTCGATGAAGGCATTCTGATTTGGCTTGCCGGGCTGGATGTACTGCAGCGCCACGCCGTTCGCCTTGAGCCAGTTGGTGAACGCATCGCCCAAGAACTCGGGACCGTTGTCCGAGCGCACGACCTGCGGCAAACCATGATCGCGTTTGATCTGCTCGAACACACGGACCAGCCGTTGCGAGTTGATCGACGTGTCCACTTCGATGTGCAGGGCTTCTCGGTTGAAGTCGTCCACGACGTTGAACGTGCGAAACCGTCTGCCGCAGGCGAGCGCGTCGCTCATGAAATCGACAGACCAGACCGTGTCTGGCAGCCTCGGCACATAGAGCGGCACCCGCTCGCGCTTGGGCAGGCGCCGTTTGGCGGCGCGGCGCAGGTTGAGTTTCATGGCCTTGTACACGCGATAGATTCGTTTGGGATTCCAGGCCGGCTGCTGCTTGCGAAGATGGTTGCTGCACTTCCAGAAGCCGCGGCTGGGGTGCGCCTCAACGAAGCGCGCGATTTCAGCGATCAGCTCGGCATCGCGCACCGTCCAATCCAGAGGCGGCGCGTACCACGCCCCTCGCGACAAACCGACGCATGCGCAGGACCGGCGCAGCGGCCGCGCGTGGACCTCGACGAGGAACCGCACGGCCTCGCGCTTGCGCGCCGGCCCTAGAGTTTTTTTGCGATCAGGTCCTTCATCGCTGCGTTGTCGAGCGCCAGCTCGGCATACATCCGTTTGAGCTTGGCGTTCTCGGACTCGAGCTCCTTGACCCGCCGAAGCTCGGAGGCCTCCAGGCCGCCGTACTTGCTCTTCCACTGGTAGTACGTCGCGGTGCTGATGCCGACCTGGCGACAGATGTCTTTGACCGGCACGCCTGCGTCGGCCTGCTTGAGCGTCGCGATGATCTGCGTCTCGGTGAACTTCGATGTGCGCATGGGACCTCCTGGCTGGGAAACGATGCCAGAAAGATCTACTTATGCGGTGTCTGTCAGACGGGGGAGCTTACGCATGCACAGAGCCGCGAGACCTACGGCAGCCCGCGTGTGCACGCCGCCTTGCAGCAGGCAGGTGAACAGGTCGGCCGTCGCCGGGTCGAACGCTTGATGCGGGAAAACGGCGTGCGCGCCTGCTCATCGCGTCTGTACCGAAGGCGCCCAGGGCTCGCGGCGTTTCTCGCCAGCGTGGAAAGTCGCGCGCATGCCGAACGGGTCGAGCGCGTGGACCAAGTCTGGGTTGCGGACGTGACCTACCTCAAAGTGCAAGGCCAGTGGCGCTATCTCGCCACGATCATGGACCGCTGTTCGCGCCGCCTGCTGGGCTGGGCATTGGGCAGGGACCGCACCAGTGCACTCACGCGTCGCGCCTTGGCATTTGCGCTGCGCACGCGACGACCGGAGGCGGGCACGCTCTTCCACAGCGACCGCGGCATCGAGTTTATGGCGACCGACTTCAAGCTGCAGCTGCAACGCGCCGGCTTCGTGCAATCGGCCAATCGGCCGCGCCGCATGACCGACAACGCGCACATGGAATCCTGGAACAAGACGATGAAGTCCGATCTGTATCACCGGCACACCTTCACCAGCGACGACGCGCTTCAGGCTGCCATTCGCAGCTACGTGGATTTCTACAATCACCAGCGCCTACACTCAGCCCTCGACTACCGCACACCCGCCGATTACGAACGTGCATGCGCCTAACCAGCAGGTGTCCACTTTTTCGAAGGAAGTCCCATCCGCTTCGCGGATCGGCTTAATTCAGCAACTGTCTTGAGCTGGGTCGATTTCAGGCGGCGATCGCAGCATCTCCCGCGCCCTTTAATTCGTCCCGCCGCCTGGCGTTGACGATCGTCAGCAGCTTCCGCATGCAGGCCACCAGCGCGACCTTGCCGAGCTTCCCGCGCGCCCTGAGTTGCTGGTAGTGCGCACGCAGCGTCGGGTCCCAGCGCACGGCCGAGAGCGTGGCCATGTAGAGCGCCACGCGCACCGGACCCCGCCCACCGCGGATGCGACGCTTGCCGTGCATCTGGCCGCTGTCGCGATTCATCGGCGCCACGCCGACGAGCTTCGCGATTTGGTGGCGTGTCAGAGTGCCGAGCTCGGGGAGCAGCGCGAGGCTCGTGGCCTGGAAGATCGGGCCCATGCCCTTCGACGATTGCAGCGCCGGCGTCGCATGAGCCTGGAGCAGGGCGCGCATCGCGCGATCGATGGCGGCGAGCTCGCGCGTGAGTGCGGAAATCGTGCGCATCATGACCTTGCGCACCGCCGGCGATGTCAGCGCGGTCTGCTGCTTCTGCGCCTGCAGCGTGGTCACGACCTGGCCGCGCCGGCGCAGCCAATCCCGCAGTTCCCGCTGCCAGGGTGCAGGTGCTTCGTAGCGACGCAGGCGGTCTGCGAACAGTCTCGACATCAGGCACAGCAGGCCTGCGTCGATTGCATCCGTCTTCGCCAGCTCGCCGGTCGCACGCGCGAAGTCGCGTGCCTGGCGAGGATTGATGCGTGCGACCCACAGGCCTGCATCGCAGCGCGCCTCGAGCAATGCATCCTCGTAGCCGTCGGTAGCCTCGACGACGATGCGCGCGTCGGCAACGTCATCCAGTCGTCGAACCAGCTTGCGGATGCCCGCTGCGCTGTTGGCGAAACTCGTCACCTTGGCCACGCCCTCGATGGCGACATCCAGCGCCGCCTTGCCTACGTCGACCCCTACTGCCGTCATCTCGATTCTCCGATAGAGTTGGCTGGTCGAGAGCATCGCGCCCGGGCCCACGCTTATCAGTTCGAGGGAGACCTCGTGCAACTGTCCGGGCGCAGGGCGCGAGATCCGGCGTGTGGCCCCTGCTGAAACGGTGCTGCTACACCGAGGCGTTAACGGGCGCACACGCCGGGCTCTCGGCGCCTACAGTAGGGAAACTGGAAGACATAAGGCGTTAGGGATTACATGACAATTTCAAACGAGGTCATTGAGCAGATCATCAGAGATGCGGGCGCCGAATTCGACTCGCACGAGATCATCCTTAAAATCGCTCAGCAGAACCAGCGGTCGTATGTGGCGGAACTTGCGGCACTTCAGACCGATACGCCTTTTCAAACGTTTCACTCAATGCTTGGAAAACGCATCAAGGCGATATGCGAGCAGCATGGATACGTCGGCGAGGCGTCGCGTAGCCAAGATATTTTCGGTCATTACAGTAACTGCGTTTTCTGGTCTCGCAATGATGATCACTAGAAATTGGCTTAAGCCAATGCCGCGTCACGCCACGGCTTGGCTCTGTCGTCAGGATGTACGCACGACAACGTGGCTTCATAAGTGAGAACAGGGGTCAGAGTTAAATTTTTTAGGGTTAGTACGCCGCTAATGGCAAGGTGGCGCGTACGCCGGTAGACGACCGCAGTGCTGCTGTTTATGCACGAAGTGATCCGTCTGAAGACTAATTCACGCCAGCACCGCTCCGCGGCGAGGCTCAGCTCAAGTGTCAGGTCGTAAATGAAAATTACTTGGCGGGAACTGGCAGTAGATCTGTCAGGTCAGTCATCTGATGATTTGATGAGGGAGTGGCGCTGGCTCGTCCCTGAAGCTCTGTCGCTTCGGATGGTTTCAGCTTTAGGTGATGCTTTCTTGGAGGATGCATCCGGCGCCATCTACTGGCTTGACACTGGTGGAGCAGAGCTAACCCGAATAGCGGATAGCAGGGAGAATTTTGACTATTCGCGCCAAGAGCCGGAGTTAGCGGATCGATGGTTCGCACCTCAGCTTGTGGGCGACCTATTGTCGGCTGGCCACAGCCTTGGCCCTGGTCAGTGTTTCAGCTACAAGACTCCCCTGACTCTCGGTGGCGATTTCAAGCCTGACAACTTTCATGCGAGCGACTTGATAGCGCACTTTAGGACGCTCGGTAAGATTCAGTCGCAAGTTAGAGACCTTCCGCTGGGCACGCTAATTTCATCAGTTGCACTCAGTGACTAATGCGTCCTTCCAGTAACGGGGTCAGGTTAACTTATTCGCGCGGAAGGGCAAAAACAGGGAAAACAGTGGTCAGAGTGCAATTTTCCATGCCTGCATTCGGGGTCACATGGGAGTCAGGCGGATTTACCACGCGACGCATCGCCCTCGACCATCACTTCCAGGAGGTTTCGTGCAGTATTCGATGCGATTCGTTGCTGCGTGCGTCCTGTGTGTGGGCGCCATCGCCTGCGCAAGCCCTCGCGGTGCAGTGGCGCAGGAGACCTACTGGCCGACGCAGGGATGGCGCGCCTCGTCCCCGGAAGCACAGGGGATGGACTCCGGGTTGCTGGCCGACGCGCTCGACTACGTCCGTGATCACCAGACCCCGATCCACAGCCTGACCATCGTTCGCGACGGCCATGTCGTACTGGATGCCTATTTCTGGCCCTTCCAGGATGGACAAGTCCACGATCTCGCATCCGTCACGAAGAGCGTGACCTCGACGCTCGCCGGGATCGCGATCGGCAGGCACGAACTGGACCTGCGCCAGCCGCTGACCTCGGTTTTCGATCGACGACGAATCGCGAATCTGGACGAACGGAAAGAGCGCGTGACCATCGAGCATCTGCTCACGATGACCTCCGGACTCGATTGCGACGCCAGCCGCGGAGAAATCACGCTCTCGCGGATGCGGGAAAGCGCCGATTGGACGCAGTTCATGCTGGATCTGCCGATGCGCGATGAACCTGGAAGCCACTTCGAATACTGTTCCGGTGGCATGCACCTCCTCTCCGCTGCGATCACCAATGCAACGGGCCTGAGTGCACTCGACTTCGCGCGTCGCGAGCTGTTCGATCCACTCGGCATCGGTAACGCGGCATGGCCGGCCGATGGGCAAGGGGTGTCGCATGGATGGGGCGATCTTCGACTCGAGCCCCTCGACATGGCCAAGCTGGGCTATTTGTGGTTGAACAACGGCCGGTGGGAAGACCGACAGCTTGTCCCGGAGGCGTGGATGCGTGCTGCCGTCCAGCCGCAGCTGGCGCGCAATGGTCACAGGTACGGATACGGTCTATGGGCTTATCCAAGCAGGCAACCACCGCTGTTCGAGGCGGAGGGGCGGGGCGGCCAACGTATCAGCGTCACCCCGGAGAAGAATGTCGTCGTTGTGTTCACGGGCGGAACGTTCGAGCCCGGCGACATCGGGTCGTTCATCCTGCGCGCCATCAAGTCAGATCAGCCCTTGCCGGAAAATGCATCGGCGGCTGCCCGACTGGCGACCGCTGTGGGAGATGCGGCAACGCCGCCGCATCCAGTGTCATTCATGTCACCGCTGGCGAGCACGGTTTCGGGAAAGCGCTACACGCTCGCGGAAAACCCTCTCGACCTGAAATCCTTCGTCCTCACGTTTTCGGGAGCCGAGGCCGCGCAGGTCCAGCTCGAACTGGGCGATCGCAGCGATCCGCCGAAGCCGGTCGGGTTGGACGGCGTGCCGCGCGTGTCCTCGGACGGCAATTCCGGCTTGCCTGTCGCCGTCAGCGGAAGGTGGGAGAGCGAAAGTACTTTCCTCCTCGAGTACAACGAGATCGGAAACATCAACACGTATCGGTTTCGGCTGAGGTTTTCTGGCGATGAGGTCGAAGTGCAACTGAGCGAACGATCTCGGGTGATTCCGACTGCACGATTTCGCGGGACGTCCGCCGATTAGTGCACCGGCCGTAAGGGCGGTCTCTCACTGACGTTCGCAAGGCGCACGCCACATAAGATGTCGCGTTTGGGCGACCGCTGTTGCAGCACGCGGGCGCCTCATCCAACGTATCGCGCCACTGATCGCGCCTATAAGAGGGGGAAGGTCCCCTTCCTATTCGGTGTTCACGCGCTGATCGGACGAGGCTAGTGGTTGCAGAATGAGACGGTCGCAGCCGTGGTCGCGCGCGATGTTTGTGGACGTCTGCTGGCATCTGTTGTGGGATGCCGGTGCCAAAGTCATGTTTTTTGCCAGGCCGCTTCACGACCCGGTGCAGGCAACGCTCAAGGAACCGAGATGACGAAGTTCGAACGAATCGCCGGGAACGTGCCGCCAGGCACGCGACTTCCGGATGAATTGCGGCTGCTCTGCGACTACCTGGATAGGTCCGGCTATCCCATCAGTGGATGCATGAAGCTCAGACCGGATGACTTCGGGGGTGTCCGGGCGTGGTTCGATGGCGACGAGGACATGGCGAACACGTTCGCCTACTTCGGCGCAGGGCCGGACGGCTCCATTCTCGCGCTCTGGCTGCTTCACGGCCCCGATGCGACGACCGCGCCCGTCGTTCACTTGGGGTCGGAGGGAGGCAACAACGTCGTCCTCGCCAAGGATTTCCGGACATTCATGCAGCTCTTCGGTGTGGGATACGACGAGCTCGGTTTCGACGACCTCACCATGCCGCCTGGTGATCCGGCTTCGGCTGAACGCTTGCGCGGCTGGCTGGCATCGGAGTTCGGAATCGTCTGTCCGGAGACCGGGGACGGTCTCGTGGCGGAAGCAAAGGCTTGCTGCCCTGACGTCGAAGAGGTCATCCAGCGCTGGTACGAGGCTCGCTTCGGCGAAAAGACCTAGAACGGAAGTAACGATGCCGGGTTTACGTCATCGCATTGGTGGGCGCAAGACGCCGCGCATGATAATCGTGTGACTAATATGCGCTTGGGGAGGAACATGAATCTTGTTGTCTTGGCTGTCGTGCTCGGGCTCTTGGCTTCGCTCGCATGCCTGCGCGCATTGATCGTGCTGGTCAAGCGGCGAAGGCACTACCCCGGACATCCGCTGGCATATCGGTTGAAGCTATCGGCACTGATTGCCCTGCTTTGTCCGACGCTTGTGCTCGGGGGTCACGGTGGACTGCCGATGCCGACCGTGGGAGGACTTACGGCCGTACTCGTGACCCTGCAGTCGATCCATGATCTTCGACTCTCTCTGATTGCCTTCGGGCACGAGAACGCAGCGGTGCTGATACTGCCCGCGCCGGCCCTATTTCTTCTAGTCCTCGCGACCCTGTGCGTGATTCTCGGTGAAAGCGAGCCGAAGCTCTTCGTGTGGAACGAGTGATAGTCGATGCGTGAGGTGATAGCGGCGCTAGGTTCAATTCCTTGCACACGCTTGCAGCAGAAAATTCGCGTTGAGGAGCGTCGGATCCACCTGCATGATTTCTCTCCTCTTCGAACAATCAGAGTGATGTAGCTTCGAGTTAATCGAAGTCGCTTCTGATGACTTTGTCTGCGTTGCTGCAATTCAGATCGGTTTTTTGCGAGGTGCGCCGGAGAGACGATGGCGATTCAACTGGAAGACTTCAATCTGCTTCTTCATGGTGCGATCGCAGAAGCACGGTCAGCTGGGATTGTTGATCCAGCAGATGCGCTGGAAGCGAAAGCCTCGGTCGCCTACACAACTTCGTCGGAGTTCCTGGGCGAAGTGGGTCAAGCGATCGTGACATTTCTCAGCGAAGGTGACGCGGCAGTGCCGCCGGCGGCCGTACGCAAACTTGATCGTTGTCTTCTGCAAGTGCAACGCGTTTGGCCTGAGATTCGCGTGCGCAGACGATGATGGTGAGAGGCTAATTCTGATGCGCGGATCGGACTGATTCGCGGATAACGGGGTCAGGTTCACTCATTCCTGTGTAAGCGTCGCGCTGGGCATCAACTGCGAAAGGCGCGGCGCTCCGTCATGTACACGAGCCCTATGAAAGCAAGTGCCCTACATCGATGTTGTGCAGTGCTGGCCGCGGTGACAGTGGCAGGTGCGATCGCGTTTTTCGTCCCCTACATCGCGGACGCATCGACGTTCGAAGGGAGCGCCGGATACCTGTCGGCACTGCTCTTTCTCCCGGCGCTGGTGGTGGTTGCGTTGGCGATGCGGGCCTGGGGTAAGCGACTTGTTCCGCACACGTCGGCCTATCGCGCAACCCTGGTGGCTTACGGCTTGCTCTCCATTCCAGCCGTCTTTGTCATCGGCACGCTGCTTTTCTGACGCGGCCGCTACAGCACTCGACACGTAGATGAGATTCGCGTGCCGGGACTGCAGCGCCGGATTCACTACTTCTCATCGTCGCGACGGAAGATGGACGCAGGCGCCAGTCCTCGAGACCCGAATCGTACGCGATTGCGAATGCAGAAGATGCGTTCCCTTAGACTTGCGGTTCTGAAGCGAGTGGTCCGGATACCTTGAAACTGACGCCCACCCCCATCACGGCCGCCCTTGCAGGCATCGTCGCAGGCGCCGCGATGTCGGCGTTCTGGCTGCGACTGGCGGACGACACCATGCTGATGATCGTCGCCTTCCTCTTGGCCGTGGCGCTGCCGGCGCACGCGTTCGTTGTGGGCTTCGGGCCCAATCAGATGGCCACTGCAGGCACCCTCGATACGGCGCTGCTCAAGCGCGGCGCGATCTGGCTGCTCTCTGCCGGTCTTGCGATCGGAGTGACGCAGGCGCTCCACACATAAGGTTATCGTGCCGTCTGCGCGCTCATGCGTTGGCGAATCACGCAACGGGACGACGCCGCGAGAGACATCTGATCCAGGTCGTCTCGCGGACTACAGCTGCGTGTGTTGGCGTCGCTGCGTTTCGCATGTCAGGTCGTAGCGCTGTCGATCAAATACCGGTTGCCCGGGAGGCACCTTGTCGATCTCCATCTACTCCACCGCGAAACGCAGATCAGCCGTCGATGCGACAGAGCAAGCCGCTGTCTCCGCGATCGTCAGCCGGTATTCCGTCGACGACAAGATCGAGCGCCTCCTCGCCACCGGCCAAGGACTCAACTGGGAGTCCTTCCATTTCACTTTGAACGCCGAGTCTGCAGGGCTTTTCAGGAAAGCCACGGTGTTCTCCGGATCGACGAAGCTCCCCGACAACGAGGAAGACGCACTCTGGATCGGGCTGCAGCACTGGTGCGCGTGTCTGTCGGAAATTCGCGCCGCGCTGCGCGGCTGTGACTGGAATGTCGCTGTCGAGGACCATGCGCTGCACTGGGATGCGAGCAGGCAGGCCTACGATCCTTCGAGGTAACCACAGTTGACCGTTGCGTCGAATCGATCCTGCTACCGGGGGTGCGTACCAGGCTCACCTGACCGCCCCGACTGATTCTGTAGACACGAGAGGTCCCCTGGAATGACGGAGGAGATGTTCGACGCAACCTGCGCCGCCCGAGACGCGTTCTACGCGTCTTTAGGCCACGTGGAGCCCGCGATGTCATCGCGCATGCAATCAACCCCGCCTTCATGGGCGGACCGATGTGGCCTGCGCTGCGACAGGCGTTCAGCGTCATTCGCCGGGGTTCGAACACGATCGTCGCCTCCAATGGACTCTCGGATCCGTTCGATGACATCGACGAACCGAATACCGGCTTCGGCATCGAGATCTATGCGGAGACACAAGACCTGATCGGCGGCGAAGTCTCACAGACCGATCTGTTCCAGCTTGTCTACGCCACCGCGCAGCAGGCGGCGTGCTGGTCGGATGGCCGAATTCGTGAGGACGCATGGGGTCATCACAATGGGGTTGTACGCGGACGACTGCGGTCTGCACGCGTATCAGAACGAAGCTGGCGAGGTCGGCATCATGATCGGCGTTGAGCATCCGCAGATCTCGAAGACTGTCGAGTTTCCCGGCGGAGAGGTCATCTTCGCAGCGGTCCAGATTCTGACGCCGGACGAGCTGGCCTATGTCGTCGAGGCACGCGCCGAGGGCAGGCAGATCCTGCACGGCAAGCTGAAAGCGGCCGGCATCCACCACATGCTGACGCCGGGTCGCGCTTCGCTGTTAGCGTCGCCCATGCCCCGACCTGATACCACGCCCGAATCAACTCGACGGGACAGCAAGAAGCCTTGGTGGAAAGTCTGGTCGACAGGCAGACGATAGCGTCGGGCGAGCTTGATTGAGAGGCTGAGGGAGACAGATCCGCTTCTCGCCTAGATCTTCGCCCGGGCTGATCAAGCAGTTGCGCACTCGATATGAGCGCTTGGCCGCGCGAACGCACCCGCGAAGACGCTCGCGGCCGTCTTGTTGAATCGTGTACGCCGCATGCGCAACAGTGTTCGGCGACATCTGCAGACGGAGCAAGCAATGCCGCAGAAGGAATGGCGCACCCGCGTGAACGGACATGAGGTCCGCGTGGTCAACTCGTGGACCGGGGGCACGCGCCTGTACATCGACGGCGATTGCCGCGACCGCAATGCGGGTCTGTTCGCACCGGTCTGGATGCCGTGGCTGTCCGCGCGACTGGTGCACGGCGATCCGTCCAGTGATCTGATCGAGGTGCGGATCGTCGCGCGGCTGCGCGTCAAGGCGCAGATTCTGGTAAACGGGCAGTACATGGCCGGCGACCGTGAGTGAGTTCGCCGCGCCGCGCCGGCAGCGCCTCGCGCGTCAAGCCAGCATGCTGGTATTACTTTCGTTGGTATTGGCCGGCTGCATGCACGCGGTCGGGCCTGCGCAGACCGTGGCACCCGAACCGTATCCCTACCGCATCGTCGACGCCGCCGAAATCGTCGGCCACATGCGTGACGCCGATGTGGTTGCCGATGCTCGGCTCGATGCGTTTCGCTTCGAAAGCGGCGCCGACGGCATGGACGGCACGATGGTCTGGACGGCCATGCATTGCCACGCGGGCGATTGCGTAACGGGTCAGACGTTCCGCACGCGGTTCGCTGCGGGGTTCTACACCGCGGGTCCGTTCTGCAATGCGCGTCAGGGCTGCGTGGTCTCCGGCGGACTCGACGCACAAACCGGCAAACGGTTCTTCGCGACATTCACGCGTATGCCGTACGAGGCCCAGACCGAGGGCCGGGGTGTCCCGCAGCCCGGGATGACCAGCCTCAATCGCGGTCACTACCTCATCCACGACGGCGAGCTGCTGCACAACGACAGTCACTACAGGATCGACGCGCGGCACGATGATGTGGTGTCGCGAGTGCGTAGTGATAGCAGGTGAACGACGCGGCGCATTGCCCGACCAGATCCTTAAGCGAAACACTTGCGCTTTTGCGCTTTGAAGAGGCGGTGGCCATCGGGCAGTATTCTGGGCTTCCTCCATTCAGCGAAGTGTCGGATCGCAATGCGACCCGCACCAATCGTCTAGAAATTCCGCGGTCGGGGCATCACGCGTGAGCGACCGACAGCTGCAGCCCAGTTGTACCGGCGGCGCATTTCCGCCATCGCGAATCGTCCGGCAGGAAATCAAGAACATTGCAATGTTCAGCTGGGTGCGATTGGACGTGGTTTTCGCAGAGTGTTAGATATACCCAGGCAGATCGCGCGTGCCTATCGTCGTTCGCTGTTGTTTTGAGATGAGGACCGGTTGATCGATGCGCCAGCGCTGCGACTTGCCGCCTCTAGTGTGAGACGGACAAGTTGCTTGAATCAATCATCGGATAACGGGGTCAGGTTCACTTAATTGCTGTGGAAGCGTCGCGCCCTGCATCAACTGTGCGAGGTGCGGGGGATGTCGAGGACCCGCTGATGCGCAAGATCCGCCAGCTGGACAAGCTGGTCGACGAGCTTGCGAAAGGCCGGCCGATGGAGAAGATTCTCCGGCAATGACCGGTCACGCCCGCGCGTGAAGCGACCGACGCGGGCGTGTCCTCGTCCCGCCAGGGGTAACGCCATGCGCGCCCGGGGGCTCCGGGCAACGCCGGCATGCCCGCCCACCACGCCAACGCGAATCCGAGTGCACCATGTCGTCGATCCGCTTCTTCGAGACTGCAGCCGACTTCCGTGCGTGGCTGGCCGAGCACCATGCACGCGCCAGCGAGCTGCACGTCGGCTTCCACAAGGTGGGCGCCGGCCGGCCGAGCATGACGTGGCCGGAATCGGTGGACGAGGCGCTGGCCTACGGCTGGATCGACGGCGTGCGCCGGCGCATCGATGCGGCGTCCTACCAGATCCGCTTCACGCCGCGCCGACCGGGGTCGATCTGGAGCCGGGTCAACCTGGCCAAGGTCGAAGCGCTGATCGCGCAGCAGCGCATGCAGCCCGCGGGGCTGGCCGCGTATGCGGCGCGCACCGCCGAGAAATCCGGCGTGTATGCGTTCGAACGCGCGCAGCCGGCGGCACTGGCGGCGGACGAAACGCGTGCATTCAAGCGCGAGGCGGCGGCCTGGCATTACTTCGAAGGCACACCGCCGGGATATCGCAATGTGGTGCTGCACTGGGTGATCAGTGCCAAGCGCCCTGAAACCCGTGCAAGCCGTCTGGCGCACCTGATCGAGGCCTGCGCCGCGCAGCGGCGGCTGCGGTAGCGGGGTAGGGCCGGTGGTGCGACGGGGACCCGATGCGATGCACCCGCCTGTCGAATGCCTACGTTCCGTCGCACGCACGCCGCCGGGAACCGAACGACGATCACGATTGTCGCGGCCGCGTCCGCGCGCAGACCATGGCCTGGATGGACGCCGACCGCACGGAGTGTTAGACATAACCGGGCGAGAAACCGGGACGGCCTTCGTGGGCGACGCATTCCCGGTGTATCGCCTGACGAATCACCCGGACGCTGTCCGCTCTTTCACTGTCCGCAGTGGGAGTCAGGACAGCCCCCTCGATTTTGCAGAACGCCCGATGTCAGGGCCTCGCGCCGAATCCGTGCAGTTTGGTGGGGTCGGTGAAATCTTTTCCTGGAGGAAGCCATGAAGAGGATCGTGTTGTGCGCCACGGCGCTGATCGCCACTCACGTCGCCTTTGCCGAGGAGGTTGCGCAGAAGCCGGCGCCGGCGGAAGAGCCGAAGCAGATCTGCACGCGGGAAAAGCCCGTGGGCACCAACCGGCCGATCCGCGTCTGCAGGGATGCCGAAGCCGTGCAGATGGTGGGTGAACGGTCGCGCGATGCGTTCGAAACCGCGCTGAGGAACCGCTTCAATCCCGCCGAGTCCCAGCCCTGACTGCTCCCGCAGGGTCCGCGCGGTGGCGGTCGGAACACGGGGCGTTACCCGACTCTCCGCGGTGAAAACGGAGAGCGGACCCCGGGCGGCTCGCCGGCGGGTGGAACGGGACGAATGCAGGGCACTGACGAGGTGCCCCGCGTGTCCACTTGACCTCGCGCCCTCCGGGTTTGATCCGGGGGGCAGTCGACCAAGGTCGACGCAGCAATCGTGTGGTAGCGGATGCAACACGCGGATGTGAAGCACCGCTCGCTGTCCCGGACCTTATCGAGAACAGACCAGCCGAACGCATCCCTGTGGTCCGGATGCCGAAGCACGGTGCCGGCCGGGTAGGCCTGACGTTCGGCACGGATCTGCAGGATCGCACCGCGGGCGCGCGCAGCGATGCCATCATCGCCCCATGCCCGGCCCGCCACCGCCGTCTCCTTATCGCGAAGCGTGCCCGCCGGCGGTGCTGCGGGATCGTATCCGGCGCGTCTGGTCCTATCGGGCCGATGCGGGCCCGGCGTCGACGACGCGCGTGTTGCCGGACGGCTGCGTCGATCTGATCTGGGACGGGGCGCGCCTGTTCGTCGCCGGGCCGGACCAGCAGGCGGTCACGGTGACGCTTTCGGGTGGCGCGCAGCTCACGGGGCTTCGCCTCGCGCCCGGCGTGGCCCATCGCCTGCTCGGTATGTCGATGCACACGCTCGCCGACCAGCGCGTCGAGGCCGATGTCGTGCTCGGCCCACGTGGCGGCGAATTGCAGCAACGCCTGGTCGACGGCGCGGACCCGATGCGCACCCTGCTCACGGCAGTGGCGCCGATCGCGGTGACGCCCGATCCGCCGATGGCCTGGCTGTTCGCGCAGTTGTCCGGCACGCAGCCGGCGCGCCTGCCCGCGCTGGCGCAAACGCTCGGCATCAGCACGCGCAGCCTGCATCGCCATTGCCTGCAGGCGTTCGGCTACGGGCCCAAGGTGCTCGACCGGGTGTTGCGGCTGCAGCGCCTGCTGGCGCTGGCCCCCGACGCCGGCACGTTGACCATGGCCGCGCTCGATGCCGGCTATGCCGATGCCACCCATCTGGCTCACGACGTGCGGCGGCTCACCGGCCTCACGCCGACGGCGCTGATGCGCGAACACCGCGGCTGAATTCCGGCCGGGCGTGGCGTCTGTCCGATTTCTGCAAGCCAGCGGCCGCAGGCCGCCCGACAATGTCCGCGTCTCCCCGCCAGGTACCGCTATGACCCGCGCCGACGCTCCGCATCGCATCGACTATCTCGAATACGCCGTCGCCTCGATCGACGTCGCCCGGCGCTTCTACGGCGCGGCCTTCGGCTGGACGTTCCAGGACTACGGCCCGGACTACTGCGAGTTCCGCGACGGCCGTCTGAGCGGCGGGTTCTTCCACGGCGAACCCAGGCCCGGCGGCGCGCTCGTGGTGCTGGCGTCCGACGATCTGGCCGCCAGCGAAGCCGCCGTCACTGAGGCCGGCGGCCGCATCACGCGCCCGGTCTTCGCGTTCCCGGGCGGTCGCCGTTTCCATTTCACCGACCCGGACGGTTACGAACTCGCGGTCTGGTCGCAGAGCTGAGGCATCACGCCCGCGCCGCCTCGCATCGGCGGCGGCGGGTAGGCGGGTGGGCAGTGCTCGCGTCATGCACCGGCATCGACGTCCGCTGCATGTGGGCGCTGATGCCGGCCTGCATCCCGGCGTGGTCGGTCTGATCGCCAGCAGGTGCTCCCCGCGCCCCGGTCAGGGCCGATCGGTGATCGCCGCGCCCACCGCGGGCCCGCCCCGCACGCACGCAGGTCGCAGGCCTGCGCGCGCGCGGATGGGAGACCGGCCGCGTGTCATGCCCGGGCATGCACGCCGTGTCGCACCGGCATCGCCTGCGGACGTGCCGGCACTGCGCGTGCGTCAGTCCGCGTCGAACGGCACCGGCACCCGCACCAGTCCGATGCCGGGCGCACGCGGCATCTCGTGCCGACCGTATGTCCAGCGCTGGCTGGCTTCGAGGGCGGCCGCGTCCAGCGCCGGCACCCCGGTGCTGCGCGCGATGAGGCTGGCGACGGGCACTTCGTCCGCATCGACGAGCACGACGACCATCGCGACACCGTGTTGTCCGGCCGCACGCGCCGTGTCCGGAGGAACCGGCGGAAGTTCGTGGCGCGATTGCATGTCGACCCCCGCCTGTGGCTCGGCCGGTGGGGTCTCCGGCGGTTGCAGGCACACGCCACCGCCGGCAGGCGGGGCCAGCGTCAATGTGAAGCCGTAGCCCGTGCGCGCGTTGCCGTCGACAGCGCCCGGCGACGCGACCGCCGCGCAGTTCGCTTCGGCCACCAGCGCCAGCACGCGCTGTTGCAGGCGGGCGATGTCGGCGGTGGGCGCGACGCCGTCGATACGGCAGCCGGCCGATGACGGCGTGGCCTCGAGGCGCTGCATGCGAGCGTCCTCGACGCGCCAGTCCACCAGCGCGCAAGCGCTGCGGGTGTCGGCCTGTGCGCCGCCGCTGAGGGCGAGCGCGAGCAGGAGCGCCGCATGGCGGCCACGTGGAGGGGCGAACAGACGGAAAAACAGGGGCATGGGGATGGCGGTCACCGGGTGCGGATGACGGGCCAGCATACCGGGGCCACTCCGTCGGCTTCGGCGGCTGGCGCGTGCGCTCAGCCGGAGCGGAGCGCGAACCAGCCGCGTCCGCGCACACGTCGCCCGCCGCGTCGTGTCGCGAACCGCACGGTCACGACGATCGACAGCGCGATGACGAGCAGTCGCACCGCGACGGCCCACACGGGGCCGAGCGCGTTGTCGGCAACCGGGAACAGCACCCACCACGCATTCATCAGGATGTGCAGCGCCGCCGGCACCCACAGGTCGAAGTCCCATTCGATATAGAGCCACGCGAACCACAGGCCGCCCAGTGCGGTGAGGGCGGCGATGCCGGCCGCCTCGATCGGACTGCCGCCCTGCGACAGATGCGCCGCGCCGAACACCACGGCGCCGGTGAGCGCAGCCGGCAGGAAGCCCCAGCCCGCGAGCCGGACCAGCAGCCCGAACAGCAGGCCGCGGTACAACAGTTCTTCGCCGAAGCCGGGCAGCAGCGCATGGCGCATGAGCGCGTGCGGCGTGTCGGCGGTCCAGGTCAATGGCGCCTTCAGGGCGAGGGCCAGCACCATCGGCGCGGTGACCAGCAGACCGAGCAGCAGCGCGCGCAGCGGTCGGCCGTCGAGGCCGAGGAGGCGCAGCGCGTCGCGTGGACGGGTGAGCACCGCGGCCAGGCCCAGCGCGACGATCCAGTGCGGCAGGTAGGCCAGCGCGACCAGCGCGGCCGTGCGCGCCGCGCCGGTCCAGTCGCCGGCCACGGCGCGGAACAGGTCGAGATGGAACAGGTCCAGCCACAGGAAGACCGCGATGACCGGCAGCGCCGTCCAGCGCCGGATCGGGTCGCGCCGCGCGGGCGCCGGGGTTGGAGGGGCGTGGGCATCCATCGTCGATCCATCGATACGGGGTGCCGACGAGGATCAACGCGCGGCGGCGGCGCTTGCAATGCCCATACGTCATGGGCGGGGCGAGCGTCCGGATGCAGCGCGGGCGTTCGCCACGCGCGACTCGCCACGTGTTCGAACCGCGCAGCATCGGCGGAGGCGAGGTCCGGGATTCGACGTCTGGCGCACAATGACGCCCCGACCGACCTGGACCCGTCATGGACCCCGAAACCCTTCTCCGCGCCGCCCTCCGCGAGGCCGGCTACGGCCCCGACGCCATCGGCTCGGCCCTGCCGCGGATCATGCGCATCCTGCAGGCCGAAGACGTGCGCATCGAGATGGGCCGCAGCCTCTCGCGCAAGGAACGCGAGTATGTGCGCCTGCAGCTGGAGCTGGGGCTCAACGTGGCGGAAGTTGTTGCGGGGCTGAAGCGCTGAGCGATCCGCTGCACCTGCTTCGCACGCCGTGTCGCCCGGTCAGGCCGGCACCGTCAACGGCAGACGCCCCAGACGGCGCAGCTGCGGGCTGGTTTCCAGATCCACCGGCAGCACGTCGCGCGGGCTGGGCCGCAGCACCGGCGGCATGCCGAGTGTGGCCGCGGCGGTGGTGCGCGTGGCCCGCAGGCGGGCGAAGGCTGCGTTCAATGCGTCCTCGCTCGTGAGCATCGTGGTCTCCGGCGACGGGGCGGTCAGCGCGGCGTGCGTCTTGCCGCTGGCCTCGCGCCATTCGCGGATCAGTTCGGCGACGTCGATCGTCGGAAACGGCAGGTCGAGCTGCGCGCTGACGATCAGCGCCGGCGGCAGATCCGCGGCGAGAAACGCGCGGTAGACGAGCTCGCTGCACACCATGTGCGAGGGATCGTCGGCGATCAGATGGTCGATAAGCTCGCGCAGCAGCCAGCGCACGCCGGCATCGGCGGGAATGCGGTTGCGCAAGCCGGCGAAGACGGCCATCTGCAGCAGCGCGTCGAGCGGGTAGGGCACGTCGAGGCACGCGGTCGCGCCCTCGGCGATCGCCGCACGCGCGCTGTCGTCCAGCGGTTCGCCGCTGCCGCGCGTCGGCCGCAGCACGTCGATGAAGTCGTAGTACGCGCCCTGGGTGAGGCGGTCGGCCAGCCGCACGCGGCGCGAGACCGGCGCGGCGGCTTCGACGAAGTGGGCGTCGTCCACCATCACCGCCGCATGGCTGTAGGTGGAATCGCCGAACCAGGCGATCAGATCGGACACCGGGCCGATGCCGCGCATCAGCAGCACGTCACCGGGGCGCAGCGTGGCGGGATCGACGAAGGGGGTCATGCGGGTTCCAGGCTGGGGTGGAGGGTGTCGGCGCTGCCGAGGACCACGCAGTTGCGGCCCGCGTGCTTGGCCCGGTACAGCGCGGTGTCGGCGCGCTTGAACAGGCTGGCGACGTCGTCGCCGGGATCCCACGTGGCCACGCCGATCGAGACGGTCAGGCCGACGGTCGACCCGCCGACCTGGCGGCCATCGGCCTCGACCGCCGCGCGCAGGGATTCGGCCGCGCGCACCGCCGACGCCGCGTCGGCGCCGTCGAGCACCAGTACGAATTCCTCGCCGCCGTAGCGTGCGACGAGATCGGTGGCGCGCACGTGGCGGCGCAAAATGCCGGCCATCGCGTGCAGGCAGGCGTCGCCGACGTCGTGGCCGAAGCGGTCGTTGACCTGCTTGAAATGGTCCAGATCGACGAACAGCACCGCGAGCGCATCCTCGCGCGCTGCCGCGGCCTGCATCAGCTGCGCGACGCCGACATCGAGCTGCGCCCGGTTGGGCAGGCCGGTGAGCGGATCGGTCATCGCACTCTGCCGCGCGGAGACCATCTCGCGTTCGGCGTAGCGTGCCGCGCGCGCGGTGGCCAGCACCAGGATCAGGGCGCCGAACGCATCGGTGGCCGGATGCAGGTATTCCAGCCACTCGGGCGTACCGGCATGGCGCATGAAGTAGACCGCGCGCGTCATTGCAACCACCGACACCAGGCCCCAGCCGATGAGGAAATACAGCGCCTCGCGATCGCCGGCAATCGCACGCATCAGGCCGATGCCGAGTGTCGTCAGGCCGAGTGCGAGCAGCAGCGTGTTCACGAAGGCCGGCCCGATCGTCAGGACCGGGACGAAGGGAATCAGCACCAGCAGCGCGACACAGCTCAACAGGATGAGGCGATAGGCGCGGGCGATACGGGGGAACCGCCGTGACACCTGCAGCAGCACGTACAGGAACGCGTACGCCGACAGCAGTCCGAGACTGATGCCGAGCCCGGCCACCCGCATCGCGTGTTCGGGTGGAAACCACGGCGCGAGGGCCACCACCTCACCGCGCATGACGACCAGATACGCGGCCGTCGACAGTACCCAGACGCAGAACAGCAGCAGCATCCAGCGACGGAGCGCGAACGCGAAGATCGTCGCCACCGTGACCAGCAGCAGCTGCGCGCTCAGCACCGCACTGCTGAAACGCACGCGGCCGTAGTCCTCGGTGAGATAGGCCTGCAATGGCTGCGCGTTCACGCGCATCGGCTGTTGGCGTGAGGCGACCAGCTCGATGAAGACGGGCGCGTCGAGCGCATCGGCGGGCACGGCGACCGTCAGGCGATGGCGCGAGCCGATCTGGGTGACCGTGGGGTCGAAGGTCGCCAGCGGGCGCGGCCGGTAGTCGGGCGGCGCATACGCCACCAGGCGGGCGTCGTAGGCCTCGCGGATCGAGACGATCCAGTCTTCCGACGCGGCGGTCGGCGCGGACGCCGCACCGGCCGTGATGTCGACCCGCCACCAGCGCGCGTCGTCACGGCGACGCAGGGCATCGCCGGCGTCGATCCAGCCCTGTGCGCGGCGGACGGCGTCGATGTCGCCACTGTCGGGACCGCCGGGCAGCACCGAGACATGCGCGCTCGGCGCGGCGGCCCCGGCCTCCACGCACAGCCCCACCGCCATCAGCAGCAGCAGCGCGACCCCTACGCTCCAGCGCATCCGTCCCCCGTCGCGGTCGTCCGCGATCCCGTCGGTTCCCCGGGCGCGCAGTGTAGCCCCGGTGTTGCGCCGTGTTCCGCGCCGGGACACGGCCGCCCGTCAGCCGCGCGGATCCGCCGACGGACGGTCGTGCGCACCCGGGGACGGGTCGCGCACGTGCGCTAGCATCCGAACCTCGCGCGGCGACGGTGTCTCCGGCACACCATCGCGGGGCGCGCATCGCGGAGTACGACCGTGCCGTTCAAGCCCGATACCTATCCGTCCGTCGCCCCGTATCTCGTCGTCGACGGCGCCCAGGCCACGCTCGACTTTCTCGTCGCCGTCTTCGACGCGGCGCCGCTGCGCGTGTACCCCGGCGATCACGGCCGGCTTGCCCACGCCGAGGTGCGGATCGACGACACCGTGGTGATGCTCGGTGACGCCATGCCCGGCTGGCCGGCGGTGCCGGCCCACGTGCATGTCTACGTGCCGGATGTCGACGCCACCTACGCGCGCGCGATCAACGCTGGCGCAACACCGGTGAAAGCGCCCGTGCAGGGCGACGACGGCGACCGGCGCGGCGGGTTCACCGACGCGGGCGGCACGACCTGGTGGGTGGGCACCCAGCTGGCCTGACGGGCGCACGCCGCTGCAACCGGCGCGGATCGCCTGCAAGCCCACTGGCACACCGGCGTGTGGAGATCCCGGTATCAGGACGCCCCACGAGCGACACCTCGCGCGAAGTGGCGCATCGGCGCGCGCGCAGGCGTGGGCCTGCCGCCTGCTAGCATGCCCCGCCGTCGTCATTCCGGCGACGCATGCAAGGGGATTGCAATGAAACTTCGGGGAATCGGCGCCGCGCTGGCGCTGGCATTGGGGGCGGTCGGCACGTCGGCGGCGAATGACGGCCAGACGCGCGAGGTGCAGTCGCAGGACGGCTCGTTCACCGGCGAGATCGTCGGTACGCCGGCCGAGGACAGCAAGTTCGCGCAGCTGCAGATCGGCATGTCGATGCAGGACGTGCAGGAACTGATGGACCGCGCGCCGGACCGTTTTCATACCTACGAATCGGGCAAGCGCTGGATTCCGTTCTACTTCGGCAACGACGCCACGCGCCTGCAGGCGCTGTTCCGCGGCGAAGGCTGCCTGATCTTCACCGGCGGCAACGTCTGGGGCGGCGCCGGTGGCGACCTGATCCAGATCGAAGTCGATCCCTCGGGCGCGTGCTACCAGCCTTGACCGAAGGACACGGATCGCGATGTCATCGCGGTCCGCCTGACCGCACGGGCGGCGCGCTGCCCGTGCCATGCAAGCTGGACGCAGCGTAGGGGCACCGCCCGGACGCGCACGCCATCAGACCGTTTCGACACAATCAAGGACGACAGATGATTCCGAAATACTTGACCGCATTGTTCGCCACGCTGCTCGTGACCGGCTGCGTCAGCGGCGGCACGTCCAGTGACCAGGCGCGATGGTTGCAACCCGCCCAGGCGATCCAGCTCGCCGCTGACGCTGCACCACGTGACGTACCCGGACTGTTCTCGATGCAGGTCCAGGCGACCGGCGAACAGGGCGGCGAGATCTATCTCAACTCCGAGGCCGACTACCGCGACCAGCGCAACCTGACGGTCGCCCTCACGCCCGCGGCGGCACAGCAGCTGGCCCTGCGGTTGGGCGAACCGCTGGCGGTCGCGCTCGATCGCAAGCGCATCCTGGTGCGGGGCTCGGCGAGGCGCGTCCGGATCGACTTCACCACGGCCGGCCAGCCGACCGGCAAGTACTACTACCAGACCCATGTGCGTGTGACCGACGCGGCGCAGATCCAACTGCAGTAACCCGCGTGCCCGCCGGCGCACCTCGGTGCGCCCTTCACCCGCCGGGTCACGCATCCGGCGTACGCTCGCCGGCGTTCCGCCACGAGCCGCGCCGATGCCGCACGAATCCGCACCCCGCCGTCGCACCGGCGCCTATCTCGCGATCGCGGCGATCGTCGCGTCCGTCGGCGGCGCGTTCGCCTGGACCGCTGGCTGGCTGACGCCCGACCGGCTCACGCCGGCGCGCATGACCGACGCGATCGAAGCCACCTCGACGACGCCGTATCCGGGCTTCCGCCGCGCCCATGCGAAGGGCCTGTGCGTCGTCGGCCATTTCGAAGGCACCCCGGACGGCGCGGCCCTGAGCCGGGCCCGGGTGTTCGCCGACGCGCGCACGCCGCTGATCGGACGGATGTCGATCGGCGGCGGCTCGCCCTACGGGCTCGACGCCCAGGCACGCGTGCGCAGCATGGCGCTGGTGCTGCGCGGCGGCGACGGCAGCGAGTGGCGCATGGCGATGAACAGCTTTCCGTTCTTCGGCGCGGCCTCGGCCGAGGCGTTCTTCGCGCAGACCCAGGCATCGGCTGCCGACCCGGCCACCGGCAAGCCCGATCCGGCGCGCATGGCCGCGTTCGCCGCGGCGCATCCGGCCGCGCAGCGCTTCGCGGCGTGGGCGAAGTCGGCGCCGTGGTCCGACAGTTTCGCCAACACGCCGTACAACGGCATCCACGCCTACCGCTTCACCGGTGATCGCGGTGAACAGCTGGTGCGCTGGTCGATGCGCCCGCAGGCGCCGTTCGTCGAGATGACCGCCGCGCAGCGCGAGGCGGCCGAGGGCGACTACCTGCAGGACGAACTGCGCGCACGGCTCGCCGAGGGCCCGGTGCGCTGGGACATGGTGGTCACCGTGGCCGGCCCCGGCGACGACCCGTCCGATCCGAGCACGCCGTGGCCGGACGACCGCACGCAGGTGATCGCCGGCACCGTGGTGCTCACCGGCGCGCAGGACCAGGCGACCGGCGCGTGCCGTGATCTCAACTTCGATCCCACGATCGTGCCGGGCGGCGTCGCGCTGTCGGACGATCCGATCCTCGCCGCGCGCGCGGCCGTGTACGCGCAGTCCTTCGACCGCCGCGAGCGTGAGGTCGCACGCGGTGCCGACGTCGACGGCACGCCGCCGCAGGAGAGCACGCGATGAGCGCCGCGCCCGATCGCCACGATGCCTTCGCCCGGCTGCTGCACTGGAGCATGGCCGCGCTGATCCTGGCGATGCTGTTCGTCGGTGTGGCGATGGTGGCGTCGATCACGCTGCGCCCCACGCTGCTCGCGCTGCACCGGCCGATCGGCATCGCGCTGCTGGTGCTGGCGATCGTGCGGCTGGTTCATCGCCTGCGGCGTCGCACCCCCGAGCTGCCGCGCGATCTGCCCCGCTGGCAACGCGCGGCCGCGCACGCGTCCCACGTCGCGCTCTATGCGCTGATGCTGGCGATGCCGCTGATCGGCTGGGCCATGGTGTCGGCGGCCGGCAATCCGGTGGTGGTGTGGGGCGATCTGCATCTGCCGACGATCGCGCCGCACGATCCCGCCGTCTACAGCGTGCTGCGCGCCGCCCATGCGTGGCTGGCCCGCGCGCTGTTGGCGGTGATCCTGCTGCACCTGGCCGCGGCGCTGTATCACGCCTGGGTGCGCCGCGACGGCGTGTTCGAAAGCATGGCCGCCGGTCGCCGCGCGCGTCCGCTGGAGTGACCCCGGCGGCCCGCGTCGCGCCGCGCATCACGGCGCCCGATGACGACATCCATGCGGCGAGTCCGTAGGCTGCGCGCAGCACCCGCCGGACGTTTCGATGCAGACCGACCAGATCCTGATCCTCGTCATCCTCGCCTGCACGGTGGGGCTGTTTCTGTGGGGCCGCTGGCGGCACGACGTGGTGGCGGGCGCATCGCTGCTGGCCTGTGTCGCCGTGGGGCTGGTCGCCGCGGGTGACGCGTTCGCCGGGTTCGGCCATCCGGCGGTGATCACCGTGGCCTGCGTGCTGGTGCTCAGCCGCGGCCTGCAGACCTCGGGCGCGGTCGATGCGCTGACCCGCCTGGTGCTGCCGGGCAAGGCCGGCCCCATGCTGTCGATCGCCGCCTTGACCGGCCTGGCAGCGCTGCTGTCGGCCTTCATGAACAACGTCGGCGCGTTGGCGCTGCTGATGCCGGTGGCGATCCAGATCGCGCGCAAGCAGGCGCTCGCGCCCGGCCAGGTGCTGATGCCGCTGGCCTTCGGGTCGATCCTCGGTGGCATGACCACGCTGATCGGCACGCCGCCCAATCTCATCGTGTCCGGCTTCCGGCAGGGGGCCGGCGGCGCACCGTTCTCGATGTTCGATTACACGCCGGTCGGCGCGGCCGTCGCGGTGGCGGGTGTGCTGCTGCTGGTGCTCGGCGGCTGGAAGCTCGTGCCGGTGCGCCGCGAGGCGGCGGTCGAAGGCTTCGATCCCGGCGCCTACCTCACCGAGTTGCGAGTGCCCGAGGGCGCGCGCGCGGTGGGCAAGACGGTGCGCGAGATCGAGGCGATGCTCGAAACCTTCGATGCCCAGGTCATCGGCATGGTGCAGGCGGAGCTGCGCGTGCATGCACCCAATCCGTCGCGCGTGGTCCGCGCGGGCGATGTGCTGGTTGTCGAGGCCGACGCCGATACCCTCGGTGAGGTGCTGAGCAGCCTCGGCGTGCGTCTGGAAGAAGACGTGCGCCATGAGGACGACACGGAGGCGGACGACGCGGACGACGTCTCCGACGAGGGCGACGCGGCGGCCGCCGACGACCGGAGTGACGCCGCGCCGCCTGCATCCGCCGCCCGGACCACCCGGCGCAACGCACGGACCAGCGAGACGGAGGCCGGCAAATCGGAATCGGATGAGAAATCCGATCCGGCCCGCACCCCGCATGCCGAGGTGGTGCTGCAGGAAATCGCGGTGCTGCCGGGCTCGGGGCTGGCCGGCCGTTCGGCCACGGATCTGGGTCTGCGCGCGCGCTACAGCATCAACGTGCTGGCGATCTCGCGCGCCGGCCACCGCTCGCGCCGGCGTCTGCGCACGCAGGTGTTCCAGGACGGCGACCTGCTGCTGGTGCAGGGCACGCAGGCCGCCATTTCCGGATTCGCCGCTGAATTCGGCGGCGTGCCGCTGGCCGAACGTGCGCTGCGCATGCCCGACCGGCGCAAGGCACTCACCGCGTCGCTGATCATGCTCGGCGCCATCGTCGCCACCGCCTCGGGCCTGCTGCCGGCCGCCGTCGCGTTCGCCGCCGGCGTGGTCGTCTCGATGGCCCTGCGCACCGTGCCGCCGCGGGACGTCTATACCGCCATCGACTGGCCGGTCGTCGTGCTGCTGGCCGCGCTGATCCCGGTCGCCGGCGCGATGGAATCGACCGGCACCGCGGAGCTGATCGCACGCGTGCTGTTCGAAACCGTCGGCCAGGGCCACCCGGTGATCGGCCTGGCGCTGATCCTCGTGGTGACGATGACGCTCTCGGACCTGATGAACAACGCCGCGACCGCGGCGGTGATGTGCCCGATCGCCATCGGCGCGGCGACCACGCTGGGAGTCAACGCCGATCCGTACCTGATGGCCGTCGCGGTCGGCGCCTCCTGTGCCTTCCTCACGCCGATCGGGCACCAGAACAACACGCTGATCCTCGGCCCCGGCGGCTTCCGCTTCGGCGACTACTGGCGCCTGGGCCTGCCGGTGCAGCTGCTGGTACTCGCGGTGTCGATCCCGATGTTGCTGCTGGTCTGGCCGCTGTAGGCGGCCGCACGCCGCGCCGACACCCGGCCGGGCACACTGGCGAGCCGTTCCGCAGGAGCGCGCGATGCCCACGACCCGCATTCCGCACAGCACGCCGGCCGATACGTCGGTCGCCGTCGATGCGTTCATGGCAACGCTCGACCATCCGCATGCCGACGCCGTGCAGCGCCTGCGTGCGCTGGTGCTCGGCGTCGATCCCACGGTCGCCGAAGGCATCAAGTGGAACGCGCCGAGCTGGCGCACCACCGTGTACTTCGCCACCACCCACCTGCGGGCGAAGACCGGCATCGGCCTGGTCCTGCACCTCGGCGCGCGCGCCCGCAGCGTGCCCGCGGGCGGGCTGGCGATCGACGACCCCGCTGGGCTGCTGGTCTGGCGTGCGCCCGACCGCGCCCTGGTCGCCTTCACCGATCGCGCCGACCTCGAGGCCCGTGCCGGAGCCGTGCAGGCGGTGCTGCGGCAATGGATCGCGTGGGTCTGAGCGGCGCCGCGGCACTGGTCATGGCTTGAAAACGGGCGGCGGGCCCGCATGTCCAGCGCCTGTCCAAGGCCATCCGCTGAAACCGCCATGACCACGAGCACCGAAACCCGCAAGTTCGAAGCCGAAGTCGCCCAGGTCCTGCACCTGGTCACGCACTCGCTGTACTCGCACAAGGAGATTTTCCTGCGCGAGCTGATCTCCAACGCCTCCGACGCCTGCGACAAGCTGCGCTTCGAGTCGATCGCCAATCCCGACCTGCTGGGCGGTGAGGGCGAGCTGCACATCGACGTCAGCTGGGACAAGGCGGCGCGCACGGTGACGATCCGCGACACCGGCATCGGTATGAATCGCGACGACGTGGTCGCCAACATCGGCACCATCGCCAGCTCCGGCACGCGCCGCTTCCTCGAAGCAATGAGCGGCGAGCAGAAGGCCGATGCGCGTCTGATCGGCCAGTTCGGCGTGGGTTTCTACTCGGCGTTCGTCGTCGCCGACCGCGTGACCGTGCTGACGCGTCATGCGGCCGCAGCGCCCGAGGCCGGCGTGAAGTGGGAGAGCGACGGCCGCGGCGAGTATTCGCTGGACACCGTCACCCTGCCCGAGCGCGGCACCACGGTGATCCTGCACCTCAAGGCGGACGAGGACGAATTCCTCGACGGCTGGAAGCTGCGCTCGCTGGTCACCAAGTATTCCGACCACGTCGCGTTCCCGATCCGCATGCCCAAGGACGCGCCGATGCCGGCCGAGGGCGAAGACACCGCCAAGGCCGACGCCGCGCCGGAGTGGGAAACCGCGAACGACGCGTCCGCGCTGTGGACCCGGCCGAAGTCGGAGATCAGCGACGAGGAATACCAGAACTTCTACAAGGCGCTCGGCCACGATTTCAACGATGCCGCCGCGTGGACCCACAACCGCGTCGAGGGCAGCCAGAGCTTCACCACGCTGCTGTATCTGCCGTCGCAGCCGCCGTTCGACCTGATGATGGGCGGACGCGACGAGCGCAAGGGGCTGAAGCTCTACATCAAGCGCGTGTTCGTCATGGATGCCGCCGAAGAGCTGTTGCCGAACTACCTGCGCTTCGTGCGCGGCGTCGTCGATGCCGACGACCTGCCGCTCAACGTCAGCCGCGAACTGCTGCAGCACAACCGCCAGCTCGACCGCATCAAGGGCGCGTGCGTGAAGCGCGTGCTCGATCTGATCGAGAAGCTCGCGCGCGACGAGCCCGAGAAGTTCACCGCGTTCTACAAGGCCTTCGGCAACACGCTGAAGGAAGGCATCGTCGAGGACGCGACCAACCGCGAGCGCATCGCCAAGCTCCTCCGCTTCGCATCGACCAAGGGCGAGGGCGCCTCGCAGACCGTGTCGCTCGACGACTACGTCGGCCGCATGCCGGTCGGCCAGGACACCATCTGGTACATCACCGCCGATGGTCACAAGGCCGCCGCCGGCAGCCCGCAGCTCGAGGCCTTCCGCGCGAAGGACATCGAGGTGCTGCTGATGTTCGACCGCATCGACGAGTGGATGCTCGGCAGCCTGCACGAGTACGCCGGCAAGTCGATGAGGAACGTCGCCAAGGGCGAACTGCCGCTCGACGAAGCCGACAAGGCGAAGCAGGCCGAAGCCGCGACCGCCGCCGCACCCCTGGTCGAACGCATCAAGATCCTGCTCGGCGATCGCGTCGGCGATGTGCGCGTGTCCGCGCGCCTGACGGACTCGCCGTCGTGCCTGGCCCTCGCCGACTACGAGATGGCCCCGCATCTCGCGCGCCTGCTGCGCGAAGCGGGCCAGGCCGTGCCGGACAGCAAGCCGACGCTCGAGATCAACCCGCAGCACGCGCTGCTGCAGCGGATCGACAGCGAAACGGATGATGCGAAGGCGACCGATCTTTCGACACTGCTGCTGGAGCAGGCCGAGATCGCCGCCGGCGCGCCGCTGCCGGACCCGGCTGCGTTCGTGCAGCGGATGAACCGGGTGCTGTTGGGCGGTTGAGCCGGCTGTTGGTGCCATTCGGATTGCGGCTCTATAAACCACTCTCTTGCGTGCCAAAAACGCGGATCCACTTAACGCGCCATCACAGACGTGATGGCGCGCCGCGTCAGTGATTCCAGGTGCTCCTTCGTTGACTGGTGCCCGCGGTACACCGCCCACACCCGAATACATCCGGTCCGCCCGGGTCGCGGGGCCTCGGCGCATCCCTACATCCCCAAGCCTGGAACAATCTCCTTGCGCGGTTGAAGGTGTGAACGACGTGCTTCGTGCTGCAATGCTGCGTGGCCTGCCCACATCATCGCGCGGTGATCTCCGATTCCCCGGCAAGCTCAGCTGAGGCATCCTGTGTCCTCAATCCGGCGCGCGTCCAGAGGTGCTTGTCAGAAGCACGACGCCGCACGGAGTTGGATGGACTCAGCGCAGGAGCACGGCAATGGTCCTCAGGCCCGGGCACTTATCTAGCTGCCTCACCCAGCGCACGCTCGCGGTTGCGATCGTTGCGTCTGCACTGACAACCACAGGGTGCCAGAGTATGGCGACGACATCGGGCGAGGCTCCGTCAACTTCTGCGGCAAGTGTGGAGGGCGATGTGCGCGAGTGGCCGCTGCGCTTCATGCGGCACAACTTTGGAATCGCGCCTTATGCCGTGCAGGAGTGCACAGTGCTGTACGCCGATCGGCCGCATACCAGCGGGCCGCGTCCGCGCCTGGAGGATGTGCATCCCAATTCACTCAAAGCGAAGACTGCAAACCATCTGATGATCCGAAACTTTCCGCCGCCGGCTGTGGTGAGGTGGAAGAGTCTGGATGGGACTGCGCTTGAAGCGGAAGTCGACATCGGCGAGATCTTCAAGGACGAGCTGGTCGTCCATAACACGCCACGTCATGAGGCTTCAGAGCGCACGCCCATGATCAACCCCGACGTCATCATGGAGATCAACGATCGGACGATCAATGTCTACATGAATGCATTCATCTCTTTGAAACAAGCGCGTATCCAGGGGAATCCGCACAGCAATTTCAGGAGCGAACCCGTACTGGCATGGAGCCGGACGTACTGATCTGACCCACATGGAGGTGGACGATGGGTGGGAATCGACATCCGGACGGGGTGCGCGCTGATCCGGTTTCACGGGATCAGCTGTCGCTCTTCGACAACGCCGAAACGTCGCTGGCCAACTTCAGTGCGCCTGTCCTGTTGGATGAACGCAATTTGGAGCAGCGTCTGTTTGTTGCCTCATTCGATGGGACAGGAAACAGCAAGCGAGATCCGGAGAAACTGACCAACATCGCCCTGGTCGACGAGCAGTTCCGCAGCTATGCACGCGATGCAGAAGATCGACTGGGCTTCGTCCCGATCCATGCCGGATACGTCGCAGGCCCGGGAACGCAGGGCGGTGTCAGCGGGCTGATAGATGCTGCATCCGGAAGCAGCTATCAAGCACGCATCGAGGACATGTATCTGCAGTTTGTGACTCAAGCCCGGAAATGGCTGGTCGAGAACCCGGATGCCGACATCCGCATCTTCGCCACCGGCTTCAGCCGCGGCGCGGAACAGGCAGCCGGCTTTACCCGGCTGGTGGAAGACCGGGGCATCCAGGATCCGACGGATGCGGTCTTCAAACGCAATGCGGATGGCCTGATCATCGGCCAGGTCGTCTACCCCAATCCTCCCATGCGTGAGCCCGGCACGGTCGTCCAGGCGGCTGTGCTGCTTGACCCGGTCGGCACCGGCACACCGCGCCAGCACGATCGGCGGCTCGCGGAATCCGTCGTGTCCGCGTTCCAGATCACCGCATTGGACGAGCGTCGCAATCTGTTCCAGGGCACCTTGATCACGGATCCCGGCCAGACCGCGGATGGGCGCTTTCTCAATGTCAGCGTCGCCGGCGCTCACAGCGATGTCGGCGGCGGCTATCGTCGGGACGGGCTGGGTGTTCTGAGCGGAAATCTCGCGATCGACTACGCCAATGCATTGATCCGGCCGCCACCGTTGGAGAAGCGGGCGTTGCCCGACGATCCCGACCGCTATGTGATCCATCGCTCGGAGCAGCACTCGGCGATCTACGGCACCTCGATCTTCGACCGGAACAGTGCGCGCGCGATGCAGGATCTGCTGGCGCCGCCCGCGCTGTGCCGGATCGACTGCCGCGATGCGATGCCGCGCAACGAGGCGATGGCGGCGACGCTGGACTGGCAGCGCGTGCAGATCGGCCCTGTCCAGGGCACCGTGCCGGTACGCGCAGCGCCGGATGCCGCCGCGCACGACACCAGCGCGCTCGCGCGCGACCTGCTGTCGGCCGCGACGCGCGATGACGGCGCCGCGATCGCCGAGCGCCTGCGGACCGAACTCGCGAGCGATGCCGGCCAGGCCTGGCTGCAGCGTGGGCGCGACGCGCTGGAGCTGCAGACGCGCGATGTCCCGAATCAGGCGCCCGCTCATGCCCCCGCCCATGCGCCGGTCGCGCCCGCGTTGTAGGCGGACGCCGCGGGCGACGCACCGCCGAGCGTGTGGGCAAGGCCACTGCAATCGCCGGTGCGCGGCGTCGTAAGCCACAGGGCAGACGCGCAGCCGACGACGGGCGCGGCCCATCGGGCCCGTCGTGTCGGCAGCGATCGGCGGACTCACAGCCCCGAGACGTAGCCCTCCAGCAGCTCCTGTTGCGGCAGCGTCTGCGGCCAGCCACCGGACAGCGCACGGTACAGCGACACCGCATGGGTGACGGTCCGCGTGCGACTGGCGGCGAACGCGTCCTCGGCCTGCAACTGGGTGCGCTCGGCATCGAGCACGTCGAGCAGGCCGGTGGCACCGGCGTCGAACCGCATCCGCGCGAGCGTGGCGGCGCGTGCGCTGTCGCGGGCCGCGCGCTCGAGTTCCACGTCCTCGTCATGCGCGCGGTCGAACCGCGCCAGCGCATTGGCGGTGTCTTCGAGCGCGCGCAGCACGGTCTGCTGGTAGCGCGCCAGCTCCAGCTCGGCATCGGCGTCGGCCGCGGCGATGCGTGCGCGCACGCGGCCGATGTCGAGGAACGACCAGTCGATGCCGAGTGCGACGAACCGGGTCTCGCTGTCGCGTTCGAACAGCCGGCCGATGTCGCCGGCCTGGCTGCCGATCAGACCGCCGAGCGTGAACCGCGGAAACAGGTCGGCGGTGGCGACGCCGATGCGCGCGGTGGCAGCGTGCAAACGATGTTCGGCTGCGGCGACGTCGGGCCGCAGGCGCAGCAGATCGCCGGGCGTGCCCGGATCGATCGTGCGCGGTACCCGGGGCAACGCGGCCGCAGGCGACAGGGCGGCCTGCAAGGCGTCCGGCGTGCGTCCGCTCAGGACCGCGATGCGATGGATCGCGACCCGGATCTCGGCTTCGAGCGCAGGAATGCGCGCCGACGTCGTCGCCGCCTGCGCCGATGCGCGGGCGGTGTCGAAGTCGCTGTCCTGGCCGGCCTCGCGCCGCGCTTCGACCAGGGCCAGCGTCTGCTGCTGGTTGCCGGCATTCTCGGTCGCCACGCGCAGCCGCTCCTGCAGGCCGCGCAGATCGAGATACGCGGTGGCCACCTCGCCGACGATCGCCACCTGCAACGCACGCAGATCGTCCGCGCTCGCGGCGACCTCGGCACGCCCGGCCTCGACGCCCCGGCGCACGCGGCCGAACAGGTCGAGTTCCCAGCTCGCGCCGATGCCGACGTCGAAGCTGTCGGTGTCGCGTGCGTCGCGCGGTACGCCGGGCGCCTGGTCGGCACTCGCGCGATTGCTTGCGGCCGTCCCGCTGGCGTCGATCGTCGGCAGCTGGTCGAAGCGCGTGCCGCGGAGCAACGCATTCGCGCGGTCATAGCGGGCGAGCGCGATGCGCAGGTCGTGGTTCGCGAGCAGCGTGTCGTCGACCAGCGCGTTCAACTGCGGATCGCCGAACGCCTGCCAGAACGCGGTGTCTGCGACCGCGGGTGCGGCCGTACTGGTGACGGTGGTCGCGTCCGCTGGAGCGCCGCCTTCGAAGGTCTGCGGCACGGCCATCGACGGGCGTACGTGTTCGGGGCCGACGGCGCAGGCGGCGAGCAGCGCGGCGGCCAGCACCGTGATCAGCGGTCGCATCACCACGGCAGCACCTCGTCGAGATAGAAGTAGCCGCCGGTCGGGCCGGCATCGTCGATCAGCGCGAGCCGCACGCTGGTGCGTGCGCCGTCGGCGACTTCAAGTTCGCCGTTCTGTTCGTCGCCCGACTTGTTCATGTCGGTGCGCACGTAGCCCGGATGGATCGTGTTGACCTTGATGCCGGCATCCTTGAGCACGTGCGCCAGATGTACGGTCCACGCGTTCACGGCGCTCTTGGACACGTTGTAGGCCGGTACGCCCTTGAAGTCGTAGATGAAGGAGGCCGGGTTCTGGTGCTCGCTGATCGAACCGAGCAGGCTGGACACGTTGACGATGCGGCCGGCCTTGGACTTGTGCAGCAAGGGCAGCAGCGCCTGGGTGGTGGCGATCAGGCCGAACACGTTGGTCTCGAACGTCGTGCGCCAGGTGTCGATCGACTGGCCGGCAGCGCCGAGCTGCGCATCGTCGGCGATGATGCCGGCGTTGTTGACCAGGATGTCGAGGCGGCCGTGCCGATCTTCGATCGTCTTCGCCGCCGCGGCGATGCTCGCGGTATCGGTGACGTCGAGCGCGATGGCCTCGACCGGCAGGCCGTCGGCCTGCAGTTTCAGTGCGGCTTCGACGGCCCTGTCGCGATTGCGGCCGGCCAGCAGCGTGTGCACGCCGGCTTCGGCGAGCTGACGCACGGTTTCCAGACCGATGCCGCGGGTGGCGCCGGTGACGAGAGCGATGCGGGACGAGGTATTCATGCGTGACTCCTGGAATGGGGATGCGGGATGAGGCCGCGCGCGTCGGCGCGGCCGGGTTCGGAGCGGGGAATGTGTGGGAGAGGTACTGCAACGGCGGCGGTCATGCGTGCAGACCCTTGTCTGCAACGTCGTGCGCGGGCGGCACCGGCTTGTGCGAGACCAGCGGCGTGTTCGCGAGCTTGCGCAGTGCGACGTAGAACACCGGCGTCAGGAACAGGCCGAAGACGGTCACCCCCAACATGCCGGCGAACACAGTGACGCCGGTGATCGAGCGGACTTCCGCACCCGCACCCGTCGACAGCACCAGCGGCACGGTGCCGGCGATGAAGGCGACCGAGGTCATGACGATCGGCCGCAGACGCAGGCGGCTGGCTTCCAGCGCGGATTCGACGATGCCCTTGCCCTGCAGTTCCAGTTCGCGGGCGAACTCGACGATCAGGATCGCGTTCTTGCACGCCAGCCCCATCAGCACGACCAGGCCCACCTGCACGAACACGTTGTTGTCGCCGCCCGCCAGCCACACGCCGAACAGGGCGGACAGCAGCGTCATCGGCACGATCAGGATCACCGCCAGCGGCAGCGACCAGCTCTCGTACAACGCCGCGAGCACGAGGAACGCCAGCAGCACCGCGAGCGGGAACACCACCATGGCCGCGCCGCTCTGGTTCGACTGCTGGTAGCTCAGGTCGCTCCAGCCGATGCCCATGCCGGCCGGCAGCACCTGACCGGCGAGCTCGGTGACCTTGGCCATGGCTTCACCCGACGACAGCACGCGCGGGTCGGCATCGCCCAGCAGGTCGGCAGCGGGATAGCCGTTGAAGCGGATCACCGGGTCGGGCCCGTAGGTCTGGCGCACGTTCACCATCGAACCCACCGGCACCATCTCGCCCGCCGCATTGCGCGTGCGCAGGTTGGCGATGTCGGACACCTCGTCACGGAACTGGCCGTCGGCCTGGGCGATGACCTGCCAGGTGCGGCCGAACATGTTGAAGTCGTTGACGTAGGCCGAACCGAGGTAGGTCTGCAGCGTGTCGAACAGTTCGGTCAGCGGCACGCCCTGCGCCTTGGCCTTCTCGCGGTCGACGTCGGCATCGAGTTGCGGCACGTTGGCCTGGTAGCTGCTGATCGGGTAGCCGAGGCCCGGCGTCTGCATCGCCGCGCCCTGGAATGCCTGCACCGCGGCCTGCAGCTCGCCGTAGCCCAGACGCGTCCGGTCCTCGACGAACAGCGACCAGCCCGACCCGTTGCCGAGGCCCTGGATCGGCGGCGGCATGAAGGCGAAGGTGAAGCCTTCCTGGATCGTCGAGAACTTCTGGTTGAGCTCGGCGGTGATCTCCTCGGCGCTGCGCGCGCGCGCGCTGAAGGGATCGAGGGTGAAGAAGATCACGCCGTTGTTGGGCGTATTGGTGAACTGCAGCGGGTTGAGGCCGGGGAACGCGATCTCGCTGGCGACGCCGTCCACTTCACTGGCGAGCGCCGCCATCTGCTTCAGCACCGCGTCGGTGCGCTCGATCGACGCGCCCTCCGGCATCTTCACGCCGGCGATCACGTACAGCTTGTCCTGCACCGGAATGAAGCCGGCCGGCACCACCTTGAACATCACGCCCGCGCCGACCAGCAGCACCGCGTAGACCAGGAACACCGCGCCGCGGCGACCGAGCACGCGCGACACCCCACCTTCATAACGCTGCGAGCTGCGGTTGAAGAAGCGGTTGAACGGCCGGAACGCCCAGCCGAAGGCCCGGTCGATCAACCGCGAGGCGCGGTCCTTCGGCGCGTCGTGCGAGCGCAGCAGGATCGCCGCGAGCGCCGGCGACAGGGTCAGCGAGTTGAGGCCGGAGATCGCCGTGGCGATCGCGATGGTGACCGCGAACTGCTTGTAGAACTGGCCGGTCACGCCGGTCAGGAACGCCATCGGCACGAACACCGCGCACAGCACCAGGGTGATCGCGATGATCGGCCCCGACACCTCGCGCATGGCGCGATGTGCGGCCTCGAGCGGCGCCGCGCCGAGTTCGATGTGGCGCTCGACGTTCTCGACCACGACGATCGCGTCGTCGACCACGATGCCGATCGCAAGAACGAGACCGAACAGGGTCAGCGTATTGATCGAGTAGCCCAGCAGGTACAGCACCGCGAACGTGCCGACGATGGACACCGGGACCGCGATCAACGGGATGATCGACGCGCGCCAGGTCTGCAGGAACAGGATCACCACCAGCACCACCAGCAGCGTCGCTTCGAGCAGGGTGACGACGACCGACTTGATCGAGTCGCGGACGAAGATCGTGGTGTCGTAGATCGACTGGATCTCGACGCCCGGCGGCAGCTGCGGGCGCAGCTCGTCCATCTTCGCGACGACGCCGTCGCGGATGTCGAGCGCGTTCGCACCCGGCGCCTGGAAGATGCCGATCGCGGCCGCGTTCTTGCCGTCGAGGCGCGCACGCAGCGTGTAGTCGCCGGCGGCGAGTTCGATGCGCGCGACATCGGCCAGGCGCACGAGCTCACCGTCGGCGCCCGACTTCAGCACGATGTCGCCGAATTCCTCGACGCTTTCGAGTCGGCCCTTGGCGTTGATCGGCAACAGGAAGTCACTGCCGTTGGGCATCGGTTCGGCGCCGAGCTGGCCGGCGGAGACCTGCACGTTCTGCTCGCGTACCGCGCGCACCACGTCGCTCGCGGTCATGCCGCGCGCGGCGATCTTGTCGGGATCGAGCCACAGCCGCATCGCGTAATCGCCGCCGCCGAACAGCTGCGCGTCGCCGACGCCGGTGATCTTGGCCAGCTCGTCCTTGACGTGCAGACGCATGTAGTTGCGCAGGTACAGCGAGTCGTAGCGGCCGTCGCTCGACGTCAGATGCACGACCATCAGGAACACCGGCGACTGCTTCTGCGTCGTCACGCCCTGCCGTCGCACATCCTCGGGCAAGCGCGCCTGCGCCTGGGCGACGCGGTTCTGCACGCGCACCGCCGCCTCGTCGGCATCGGTGCCGGGCTTGAAGGTCACGGTGAGCTGCAGCACGCCGTCGGAGCCGGCGACGGACTTGATGTACATCATGTCCTCGACGCCGTTGATGGCCTCCTCGAGCGGCGTCGCCACGGTTTCGGCGATCACTTTCGGATTGGCACCGGGATACACGGTGCGTACGACCACCGACGGCGGTACGACCTCCGGGTATTCGCCGATCGGCAGCAGCGGGATGGCGATCAGGCCACCGGCGAAGATCAGGATCGACAGCACTGCAGCGAAGATCGGCCGGTCGATGAAGAAGCGGGAGAAGTCCACGGGGAAATCCTTGTGGGCGGCGCGGGGGCCGCAGCGAAAGCGGGAGAAACGATGCCGTCATCCCCGCGCAGGCGGGGATCCATGGACGTAGGACTTGTCGGAATCAAAGTCCTTGGATTCCCGCTTGACCAGACATGCGTCTGTTGAAAGCCGCGGGAATGACGATGGGTGTTTACGAGGCGCGGTGAAGCTCAGCGCTTCGCGACCGCCTCGATCGGGGCACCACCACGCATCGCGACCGCCTTCGGCGCGACCGGCATGCCCGGCATGAAGACCTTCTGCACACCGTTGACGATCACGCGATCACCGGCAGCGAGGCCCGACTCGACGACACGCAGGCCTTCGACGATGCGACCCGGCACGATGTCGCGGCGCTGAGCGGTGTTGTCCTCGCCGACGACGTAGACGAACTTGCGGTCCTGGTCGGTGATCACGGCCTTGTCGTCGATCAGGATCGCCGGCCGCGCGGCCGCGCCTTCCAGCTGCACGCGGGCGAACATGCCGGGGGTGAAACGACGGTCGGGATTCGGCAGCACGGCGCGGGCACGCACGGTGCCGGTGGCCGGATCGATCTGGTTGTCGAGGAAGTCGACGGTGCCGGCATGCGGATAGCCGGTCTCGTCGGCCAGGCCCACGCGCACCGCGTTGTCGGCGTTGCTGCGTGTCCCTTCGCGCGACATCGCCTGGTGCCGCAGATAGGTGCGCTCGTCGGTCTCGAAGTAGACGTGCACCGGATCCTGCGAGACCACGGTGGTCAGCATCGACGCATCGGCCTGGGCGAGATTGCCGGTGGTCAACATTGCACGGCCGGCGCGCCCGGCGACCGGTGCGCGGACTTCGGTGAACGCCAGATCCAGTCGCGCGGTCTCCACCGCCGCCTGGGCACCGCGGACCGCGGCTTCGGCTTCGGCGCGACCGGCGCTGCGGGCTTCGAAATCGTCACGCGAAATCGCGCTGGCATCGATCAGTTGCTGGGCACGTGTGTGACGCGTGGTCGCCAGCTGGGCATCGGCGCGGGCGCGGGCCAGCTCGGCTTCCGCGCGCTGCAGCGCGGCGCGATACGGACGCGGGTCGATGACGAACAGCAGGTCGCCCTGCTTCACTTCATCGCCTTCTGCATACGCCACGCGCTGCACGTACCCGCTGACGCGCGGTCGCAGCTCGACGCTTTCGACCGCGGCGATGCGGCCGGTGGCGTCGTTCCAGTCCTGGACCTGCTCGGAGAGCACGGCGGCGACGCCGACATCCGGCGGCGGCGGCTGGGTCTGGTCCTGGGCCTGGGTGTCGCAGCCGGCGACGACCAGCGCGACGGCGACGGCCAGTCCGGTCGCAGCAAGAGCGCGCCACGCGCGCGGTGTGAGATGGGAGCGGATCATGAGCGGAATTCCTGGGGGGAGGGGTGGCGGGCGGCGATCCGGCGCAACAGCGCGCGCGCGTCGTCGTGATGGGGCTGCGCGTCGGCGCAGGGAGTGACGCCGACGTCGAGGTCGTCGGACAGTCCGGGCGGGCGCGCGGCCGCGCCCAGCGGGAACCGCAGCAGCGCCGCGTCACCTGGCACCGCACCGTCGACCAGGCGCAGCGCATGGCGGGCGATGGCATCGGCATCCGGCCACTGGGTGCAGGCGTGGCCCGCATTGGCGGCCGTGCGCACCGGCGAATCGATCGCCAGCATCTGCACGCGGACCGGCAGCGTGCGGGCCTCCTCGTGCAGCACCCGGGCGAGCATGCGCAGGGCCGCGGCGCCGATCGAGTGGTGGCCGTAGCCGGCCCACGGTTGCGCCGCGCCCGGGCCGCCGACGAGCACGTAGCCCGCACGTGGTTGCGCGGCCAGCAGCGGCAGCAGATGGCGTGCGGCGACAAGGTGGGGAATCAGGTCCTCGTCCAGTCGCCGGCGGAGGAAGTCGGCCGGCGCATCGAGCACGCGCCCGGTCTCGCTGCGGCCCCGGATTGCGGCGATCACCGCGCCCGCCGGTGGACCGGGCAGGCGCTGTACCGAAGCGGCCAGCGCCGCGGCATCGGCGTCGGTCGTGATGTCCGCCACCAGCGGGGTCACCCGCGAGCCGTGTTCGGCGCGCAGCGTGGCCAGCGCGTCGGCATCCCGGGCCACCGCTACTACGCGCCGACCCTGCGCCACGGCCCGCGCCACGACGTGCGCACCGATGGTTCCGGTCGCGCCGAGCACGATCAACGTCGGTTGTATTGTCCCGTTCACGGGATTTTGTCTCCCGAAAACGCGGCTTCGACCGTTTGCGTATCGGTCACTGCCTCGCGCCGCATGCCCAGCCACTGCCACATCCGGCCCCAATTCAGGGGCGTACCACCGGCCTGCCGCCGGACGCTCGAACGTGCGATAGACGTTTGATTCGGCGGGATTTCCAGAGACGAGCGGCGGCTGGACACCCGCGGTGTGTTCACGGGCGGCGGCACGGCGAGACGGTAGCGGGGGATGGCCATGCACGACCTCCATGAAGACAGGCCGCAGACGATAGGCGTCAAATCGGGACTTGATTAGTCCGCTTTGAAGGGAATAATTGTCCCTTCTCCGGTCCAATCGGGCCGGACGTCTCGAGGAGGCTCCGATGGCGCACGATCTCAACGACACCCTGATCTTCGTCAAGGTGGTCGAGCAGGGCAGTTTCATCGCCGCCGCCAACGCGCTCGGCCTGCCCAAGACCACGGTGAGCCGCAAGGTCCAGGAGCTCGAACAGCGTCTCGGTGCACGCCTGCTGCATCGAACCACGCGTCGCCTCGGGCTCACCGAAGCCGGCAGCGTCTATCACGAGCACTGCCAACGCATCGCACGCGAACTCGAGGAAGCCGAGAGCGCCGTCGGCCAGTTGCAGGGCGGGCCGCGCGGCTGGCTGCGGTTCACCGTGCCGTATTCGATCGGCATCACCTGGATCGCGCCGCTGCTGGGCGATTTCCAGGCGCAGTACCCTGAAATCCTGCTCGACATGCACATGGGCAACGAGAAGTTGGACCTGATCGCCGGTGAAGCGGATCTCGCCCTGCGCGTCGGCACGCTGCCCGACTCCAACTTCGTCGCGCGCAAACTCGGCAGCCTGCGCACGCAGGTGTTCGCCAGCGCGGCTTACATCGAAAAGCACGGCGAGCCCTTGCACCCCGACGACCTGCAGCATCACCGCACCCTGGTGATGCGCAAGAGCCGCAACCCGCAGAACCGCTACGTCTGGTCACTGACCGACGGCGAGGCGCTGCGCGAATTCCCGGTCAATCCACAGCTGGTGGCCAACGACCCGGCGGCGCTCAACTGGGCGCTGATCAAGGGCGAAGGCCTGCTGCTGACCGGCGACGTGATGGCCAAGGCGTTCGTCGAGGCCGGCATGGTCCAGCGCGTGCTCGCCGGCTGGAACGGGCCGGAGGTCGACTTCAACGCCGTGTTCGCCGGCGGCCGGCTGGTGTCGCCGAAAGTGCGCGCGTTCGTCGACTTCCTGATCGAGCGGCTGAACTTCGATGCCGACCACATGCAGACGCTGTGCATGGTGCAGAAGCAGGCGATGGAAGCGAAGGCCGCGGGCGTGGTGGCGCTGGCGCAGTTGGAGAAGGCGTCGCGGCGCAGTGCGGTGCCGGCAGCGATTCCGGAGGACGACGAGGTCGTGCACGCGAGGCGCTAGTGGCGGGTACTGCATGGCGCGATCGATGCGGTGCGCGGTCTTCGAAGCCGGGTATCGCTTTTCGCCATCTGCTTTCCATGTTCGTGACGAATCGCATCCGTAGCCCGACCCGTAGGGCGCCGCCCATGGATGGGTGGCGTTTTTCGACCGAGCCAGGATGGCGAGTCGAGAAATCCCGGAACGGATGACTCGCCGGGTGAGGTTCGTCGGGCAGACGTTTTTCTTTGGTTCCGTTTCTTTGACTCGCATCTTCGATGCTCGCCCCTTCGGGGCCGGCTGCGCCGTTCGCACTGCGTGCGTGGGCGTCTACCAAAAGAAATGAACTCGGCCGCGTAGCGGGCGAAAGCGTTTGATGTTGCCTTGGCGTCAACTGCTGGAAGCAAGTACAGAGCTTCCACTCGCCTGCCGGCGAGCGGCTCACTTTTCTTTGCTGGCCCAAAGAAAAGTAAGCAAAAGAAAGGGCCTCCCCGACGAAGCAGATCCGGTCTTTCAATCGTTCCGGGATTTTCCGACTCGGCATCCTGCCTCGGTCGGAAAACGGCGGGCATCCATGCCCGCCGCCCTCCGGGTCTGGTGCGGATGCGGGCGAATCATTGTCCCGGCAACGGCAACGGCAACGGCAACAGCAAGGAGCAACAGCAAGGAGCAACAGCAAGGGCAACCGCAACCGCAACCGCAACAGCTACCGCTCCGAATGCCCGCTGTCCTGGTAATCCCGCCGCGTGAACAGATCCGGCCGGATCAACTCCACGAACGCCCGCGCCTGCGGCGACAGCACCTTGCCCTTGCGCACCACGACGCCGTAACTGCGCGACGGAAACCACTCCGCCACTGACCGCGTCGCCAAGCGCGCGCCGTCGTCGGCGTCGAGGCAGATCGCACTGACGATCGAGATGCCCATGCCCATCGCGACGTACTGCTTGATGACCTCCCAGCCACCGACCTCCAGCGCCACCGTGTAGGGCACGCGGGCCTGCTGGAAGACCTGGTCGACGAGGCGATAGGTCACCTGCCGCTTGGGCGGCAGGATCAGGCCGTAGCGTGCGATCTCTTCGAGCGTCAGGCGTTTCGCGCGCGCCAGCGCATGGTCGGGCGGGGTCAGCAGGATGGGCTCGAAGCGGTACACCGGCGCGTAATCCAGGTCGGCCGGTACGTCGACCATCGAGCCGACGACGAGGTCCACCGCATCGGCGCGCAGCAGGCCGGTGCCGTCGGCGGTGATCGCGTCCTGCAGCGTCAGGCGCACGTCCGGATGCTGGCGCCGGAACAGGTCCACGATCTTCGGCAGCAGGTACAGGATCGTCGAGCTGTTGGCGGCGATGGTGAGTTCGCCGGCGTCCAGTCCCCCGACCTCGCGGCGGAACGCGGCCGGCAGGCCGTCCAGCGCCTCGACCAGCGGCACTGCCAGCTCGTAGAGCACCTGGCCTTCGCGGGTGGGCACCAGGCGGCGGCCGCTGCGCTCGAGCAGGACAACGCCCAGTTCGCGTTCCAGCGCCTGGAGCTGCAGCGAGATCGCCGGCTGGCTGACGTACAGCGCCTCGGCGGCCCGTGAGACGGAACCCAGACGAGCGGTCTGGCAGAACGCGCGCAACGGTTTGAGTCGGTCCGACTTGTAGGGAAACCGCAATGCAGACAGGGGCTTGCCGGCCATCTGACCCTCCGTATGAGTTTTTCTTATATATCGGATTGACAAAAATAGGTTGTCAAATAGTCCCTCGGAGTAGACGGTCTGTTGCAACGCAATAACGCCGTGACAGCACGAGGCCACCTCCGTGAATGCCGTGATCAAGCAACCCGCCCCGCGCCCCGACGCGCAGATCGCCCTGCCGACGGACGTGCCGACCGATCTGCTCGGTCCCGAGGCCCAGGCCTTTCTGGCCGACCTCCACACGGCGTTCGAGGGCGAGCGTCAGGCCCGCCTGGCGGCACGCCAGCACCGCCAGCGCGGCTTCGATGCCGGCGACGTGCCTGACTTCCGCGCCGACACCCGCTCGATCCGCGAATCGGCCTGGCGCGTGGCACCGCTGCCGGCGGCGCTGCGCGACCGCCGGGTCGAGATCACCGGGCCGGTCGATCCGAAGATGGTCATCAACGCGCTGAACTCGGGCGCGAACTGCTACATGGCCGACTTCGAGGATTCCACCTCGCCGACCTGGGAGAACCTGCTGGCCGGCCAGCGCGCGCTGCGCGACGCGATCAAGGGCACGCTCGAATTCACCGCGCCGGCCGGCAAGCGCTATGCGCTCAAGCCCGAGGACCAGCGTGCAGTGCTGATCGTCCGCCCGCGTGGCTGGCACCTCGACGAGAAGCACGTGCGCATCGACGGCGCGCCGATGTCGGGCGCGCTGTTCGACGCGGGCCTGTTCGCGTTCCACAACGCCCACGCGCTGGCGGCGAAGGACCGCGGGCCGTACTTCTACCTGCCCAAGCTGGAGTCGATGGAAGAGGCGCAGCTGTGGGAGGACGCCCTGTCGCACATCGAGCGCAGCCTCGGCCTGCCGGCGGGCCAGATCAAGGTGACCGTGCTGATCGAGACGCTGCCGGCGGTGTTCGAGATGGACGAGATCCTGCATGCGCTGCGCCGGCGCATCGTGGGCCTCAACTGCGGCCGCTGGGACTACATCTTTTCCTACATCAAGACCTTCCGCCGGCACCGCGACCGGGTGCTGCCCGAACGCGGCCAGGTGACGATGACCCAGCCGTTCCTCAAGGCCTATTCGGAGCTGCTGATCCAGACCTGCCACCGCCGCGGCGCACACGCGATGGGCGGCATGGCGGCGCAGATCCCGATCCCCGGCGACGCCGCCGCCAACGAGGCCGCGATGGCGCGCGTGCGCGCCGACAAGCTGCGCGAGGTCACCGCCGGCCACGACGGCACCTGGGTCGCGCATCCGGCGCTGATCCCGATCGCGAAGCAGATCTTCGACGAGCGCATGCACGGCCCGCACCAGCATGCGATGACCCGTGACGACGTGCTTGTCGGCGCCGACGACCTGATCGCGCCGTCGTTGGGCACGATCACCCGTGCCGGCTTCGCCGCCAACGTCGAGGTCTGCGTGCGCTACATCGCCGCGTGGCTGGCCGGCAACGGCTGCGTGCCGATCCACCACATGATGGAGGACGCGGCGACCGCCGAGATCGCACGCGCGCAGCTGTGGCAGTGGATCCACTACGCCGACGACGGCCACCCGCCGCTGCATCTCGACGACGGCACCGCGATCTACGACGCGCTGCTCGACCGCGTGCTGCTCTCGCTGCCCTCACGACTCGCCAGCCAGGCCATTCCCGGCCAGGCGCACGTGGCCGACGCCATCGCGCTGCTCGAAACACTGACCCGGCGCGACGTGCTCGAAGACTTTCTGACGTTGCCGGCGTACGGCCGTCTTTGACGGCGGGAATCGGGATTGGGGATTGGGGATTCGAAGCCCGGTCCCCGTCCCTCCCGAGCACGACGTCGCAGCGAAATCCGATTCCCCAATCCCGATTCCCGAATCCCGCTCCAAAGGAGACCGCCATGCCCACCCGCCAGCAACAGATCGACGCCCTGCAGCAGGACTGGACCACGAACCCGCGCTGGAGCGGCATCCAGCGGCCGTATTCCGCCGCCGACGTCGTGCGCCTGCGTGGCAGCGTGCAGCCCGAGCACACGCTCGCCAAACGCGGCGCCGAGAAGCTCTGGGCGCTCGTCAACGGCGATGCGAAGAAGGGCTACGTCAACGCCTTCGGCGCGATCAGCGCGGGCCAGGCGATGCAGCAGGCCAAGGCCGGCCTGGAAGCGGTGTACCTGTCCGGCTGGCAGGTCGCCGCCGACGGCAACAGCTCCGAGACCATGTACCCGGATCAATCGCTCTATGCCTACGACTCGGTGCCGACGATGGTCCGCCGGATCAACAACACCTTCCAGCGCGCCGATGAGATCCAGTGGAAGACCATCGCCGACGGCAAGCTCGACGAGGCTGATGCGATCGACTTCTTCCTGCCGATCGTCGCCGACGGCGAGGCCGGCTTCGGCGGCGTGCTCAACGCCTACGAGTTGATGAAGAACATGCTCGTGGCGGGCGCTTCGGGCGTGCACTTCGAAGACCAGCTGGCCGCGGTCAAGAAGTGCGGCCACATGGGCGGCAAGGTGCTCGTGCCGACGCAGGAGGCCGTGCAGAAGCTGGTGGCCGCGCGCCTGGCCGCCGACGTGCTCGGCGTGCCGGCCATCGTGCTCGCGCGCACCGATGCCGAAGCCGCCAATCTGCTGACGTCCGACTTCGACGCCAACGATGCGCCGTTCGTCACCGGCGAGCGCACCGCGGAAGGCTTCTACAAAGTGCGCAACGGTCTGGAGCAGGCGATCAGCCGCGGCGTGGCGTATGCGCCGTACGCGGACCTCGTGTGGTGCGAGACCGGCACGCCGGACATCGGCTTCGCCCGCGAGTTCGCCCAGGCCGTGCACGCCAAGCACCCCGGCAAGCTGCTGAGCTACAACTGCTCGCCGAGTTTCAACTGGAAGAAGAATCTCGACGACCGCCAGATCGCAAGCTTCCAGGAGGACCTGGCCGCGCTGGGCTACAAGTTCCAGTTCATCACCCTGGCCGGCATCCACATCAACTGGTTCAACAGCTTCCAGTTCGCCCACGATTACGCCCGCGGCGAAGGGATGAAGCATTACGTCGAGCAGGTGCAGGAACGCGAGTTCGCCGCGCGCGACAAGGGCTACACCTTCGTCTCGCACCAGCAGGAGGTCGGCGCCGGCTACTTCGACGACGTGACCACGGTGATCCAGGGCGGCGCGTCGAGCGTCACGGCACTGACAGGCTCGACCGAGGAAGCGCAGTTCCAGACGTCGCGGGCGGCCTGAGCCAGGCATCGAGGGATGACTCGACGAGGCCGACGCGCGTTCGGCCTCGTCGCCAGTGTCGCAGTCATCCGGCCCAGTTGGGCCCGTCTGCTCAGTGCATCGGCTCATCCATGGAATCTCCTCGGAGGTGTCGGCCTAGGCCTGTGAACGATCTGCTCAGGACTCAACGCCCTCTGCCACTCCATACGAGGCCGGGGTATGGGATCCAGCGGACGACCTCCCGGAGTGCCGGCAACGTGTCCAGAGGCCGACTCGCGAGACGTGTACGGCCCCGGCTCGTGAAACCCCGCTGGCAGCAGTCCGCGCACGGAACCTGTCGAGCGAGATCGTCTGCGGTGAGCAGATCGCGGGCAGCAGGGTCCCCGTCCGGAAAGGGCGAGCAGTTGCTCGCATTTGGTGCACTTGGTTCAACAACCCGAGGGGCCACGTCAACCGAATAGGCGCGCTCGATAAAGCTGCAGGCGCACCTGAATAGATCCATCAGCGCGTGTGTCGCTTGCCTGACGTGCACGGCAGCCTTGAGCCAGCATCCGGTACGCGCGTAGAAGGCACTGGATCAGCGCGCCATCTGACCTTAGAGTGCAGTTTCTCGTGTCGAACTGGGGGCCGCGATGAATCGTTCTGCCTTGGTTTCCGTACTGCTGGGGATGGCATCGATTGTCGGACTTGCATCCGCGTCCGAGCCGACGCATCCGAACGTGGATGCTCAGTCGATCCGCGTGCAACAGGCGGCCATCCGCGCCGAAATACTGTCGGGCGCCGGTCCTTATCAGCAGCTCGACCTCAAATCGCGAGACGCCATCCTGCAGCACCAGGAGCGATTGACTGCGCTGCTGCGCGACGTCGATCGCACGACGGACTTGCCCGAGCGCCGCCAGATCGACGTCTTCAATACGCTCGAGGCGATCTCCGCACTCATCAATCGCGATCCCGATGGCCGCATGGTGTGCTGGCGCGAGCGCCCTGTCGGAAGCAATCGTCTGCAGACTGCCTGCATGACCGTTGCGCAGATGCGCGCTGAGCGGGAGGCCTCGCAAACGGAAATCGCGCGTCGGGATCAGCGCTGAGATGCATTGTGGGAACGTCACGAGTTTCCTGTGAAAGGCGTGTGCCATCGCACGATGACATCGATCCCGATCGAGTCGGTGATCCGGAAAATTCACGAGTAGAAAAGGATTTCAGCGATGCGCGGTCAAGTTCGTCCTTTTGTTTTCACCCTGGCGCTCGGCGTCTTGCTTGTTGCCTCAGGCGCCAGCGCTCAGTCTGAGTTGCAGGCCGAGGTAATCCGTAGCGAGCAAGCGCAACTCCGTAGCGAGGTCATCGCTGGAGAGGGCGCTTTCAAGGAAATAGCAGCGGATCGGAAAGCGCTGCTGCTGGCGGAGCAGGAGCGCGTAGACGCCATGCTCCAGGGCGTGGATCGGGTGAGTGAACTCGACGAGCGTCGACAGTCCGAACTGCTGAACGCGCTCGCTTCCATCCAGTCGATCGTGGCCCAGGCAGAGGATGAGCGGATGGTGTGCCAGCGCTCGAAGCCGATCGGCAGCAACCGAACCCAGACGGTGTGCAAGACCGTCGCGCAACGCCGGATGGAGCGGGAGGCGGCCCAGCAGGATATGGGGCGGCGCAATCTCGATTGTTCCGAAGCCGCCATGGGCCTGGGTGGCTGCGGAAATTGAACCGCCATCAGCCCTTTATGGGCTGAGAGAGTGCCGTTACGCCCCGATATCCCAGCGCCTCGGTGAGGTGCGTCGAAGCGATCTGTGACTGCGTGTCGAGATCGGCAATCGTCCGGGCAACGCGCAGGATGCGGTGCATCGCGCGGGCCGAGAGATGCAGGGCGTCGATCGCCCGCTCCAGTAAGGCCTGGTCGCCTGGTGCGAGGCGGCAGTCGCGCGCGGTGGCCGCCTGGTCGAGCGCGGCATTGACGACACCCGCGCGGTCGAACTGGCGCTGCCGCGCGTCGATCACCCGCTGACGGATCGTCCCGCTCGGCTCGCCTTCGGGGGCGTCGGGCCGCAGCGCGGCGGGTGGCAGACGGGGGACGTCGACGTGCAGGTCGATACGGTCCAGTAGCGGGCCGGAAATGCGCGCGCGGTAGCGGGTGATGGCGTCGCTGCTGCAGCGGCAGCGCCCGGACGTGTCGCCTGCCCATCCGGCGGTGTAAGCGTAACTTGCAACCGTGGACGCCGCCTAAACTATTGATTTATATAGATATAAAGTCCAGCGATGTCCATTCTAGCTTGTTGCCTATTGCGGCGGCTAGAGGAATAGCTAGAGGTCGGAATTCAACCATTTCGCCGATGACTCTCGACAAATTCCTCAGCTGCAACCTGAAATTTCTCTACTTCAATGGGAAGTCGTTTCGCCATGGAAGACGCGATATGTAGCAGCTCGCTGCTGGGTGCAGCCAGGTCGCGGCAGGCGATTTCAGCAACGCGGCTCTCAAGTAGGTCTTCAAAATAATTGCCAAGCCATCTCGACGTGCCGTGGCCCGTACTGAGAACGAAAGCATGGTTGCCAAAGGACATGCAGCCGTCCTCTTCATCAGTCGAAGGTAGAAGCCGCCAAGAGAGCAACAGTTCTGCCATACGAGAGTCTCGCCGTCTGATTGATACCGTAAGTAGTGTAGACCGATAGGCGTCGCTACTCAAAGCTTCGCCAGTGTCGAAGCTCACCATCCAGCAGTCTTTAGGAAGCGCTATTAGGAGGCGCCGACTTCTGCTGGGCTTGAGTCAGGAGGAGTTCTCGGAAGTCGCGGGTATGCACCGCACGCAATTTGCAGCAATCGAGCAAGGCCGAAAAGACTGTCGTTTGAGCACGATTGTCAGGGTGTCAGCTGCACTGCAGGTTGAGGTTTCTAAGCTTATGAGTGAGGCGGTCGGCTAGTCGCAGCCTGCAAGGCGTGCTCAAGAAGGGTTGCCTTGTGCGGCATTTGCGAAGCATGTTCGGTTCTCAATGAGTAGAAGTGGTTGCTTGTGACCAGCGCGGTCGAGGTGAACTGCGGTCGACTTGACAGCGCCCCCCACTTCAATGTCCCATAACGCTATGAAATTCACGATCAATGTAGGTTGGGTTCGAATATCGGCGTGATCGAATTAATCGATTCACGCCCCTGCTGCTTACGTTGGTCAAAGCGCCGGACTTATACCCCGGTGAAAGCAGACGCCAGATAAGCGTCGCTACGTCGGTTCGATTCCGACCAGGGGCACCAACAGGTGCACTCCATGAACTATGTCTTCCTTGATACCGAATGGGCTGACGAAGCTGCAACTGAGCTTGTTAGCCTCGGCATGGTTACAGAGATCGGAGGGCATGAATGGTACGGCGAGGTCGACCCACTCCCCTCAAATCCTAAGAAGTTTGCCGAAGAGGAAGTCTATTCTCTGTTAGAGCGAGGATCGGCCGCGCACTCGTTGGACGAGCTAGCGATGCACGCTGCAGATTTCCTCATGCAGATTGACAGTCCGGCTGTTCTGGCCGACCACGCGAACGATCTGCGTCTTCTGATGAATCTGTTGAAAGGGGCGCGGTGGATCGCGCTAAAGAAACATGGTCTCATTACGACTAAGATGCTTAAGGATGCTCGTATGCGAGGTCTCACCGAGGCGTGGTTCGCGCAGCCTACTGCCATCGCGCATAGGCGCCACCATGCATTAAATGACGCCCGAGCGCTCCGCTACTCATGGCAGGTAGTAACTAACAGAATCCGCGCTAGCGATTTGAATCGTTGTTAGTGGTGGAAAGCTCCATCCTTGGATATGGGTCTAATCCTACATCTATATCGAGCAATTACTGATGCGCCCAAGCAGCGTTGTAGTGCACCATCAATCAACAGCACGTGCTCGCGCCGCGGCCCTGAGATAACACCGCGATCGCCGGCCTCTTCAATGTCCGTCGGCGGACCCTCGAACCCGGCGTGAGCCACAAGCTTGAACCCCATCGTGCGAGCCGTCTCGAAGAGCTGGGTGAACTTCTGAGGTGGATAGCCGATCTCAGATGAGTCGATTCCAACCGCTACGATTTGCGAGCGGTAAGGTTCTAACGACGCCAACACGTCGAGTGCTTCCGCCTCATCCCGCTCGTGCATGAAATTGACAATAAGCGAGGTTGAGAGACCGTTGCGAGTGGCGCTCCGTGCCTTAGCAAGTCCCTCAAGGATCGTGCCAATTGCAACCCCGCGCATCGTATGAGCTTGCGGATCGAACATGAGTTCGACATGGCGGACGCAGTCCGCAGCGGCTCTGTCGAGGCAAGCGGATGCGACCTCGGCGAAGTCGTAGCGTACAAGAGGACCTCCGACACCTTCGCGATACTTGAGCATAAGGCGCTCGGAGGCATCCCCGTCGAGCGTGTAATGAGAGCTGGTCCCCTGCAGTAGTCGGTGAAAGCGAGCGAGGAAATTCAGCTTTCCGTGCTCTTGGCGAATGCCAATGCAGGCTTGACATCATCGTAGCGGAATGGGATATCCCCGCGACCACGGTGCAGACGGACTACGACGCCCTCCACGAGGTTTCGGAGTTGGGCTAGCACGTTCTGCGACAGCAACGATCGGTGTTTGCGCAGTAGGTCGATGTTGCCGCAGATGGCGGCGCTAGCGCTTTCGATCTGCTCTGCTATTGACGTCACGAAATCTCCCCAGTCCAGACAGACTGCTGCCGCTTCACAAGGGGCCCCTGCCGACAGCCTAAAGCGGCACTCTATAACGTTTGGCGCCAGCGCTTACGGCAGTGGAAGCAGCGATCCAGACGTCGGCGCGGGGGGCGTCCTGACGCGGTCGTCGTCGCAATTTAACGCGACCGACGATGATTCGGGGATGTCCGTCTCTGGCCGAAAACCGAACCGCGTTGACTCTCCTTACCGACTGACACTGTGGAGTCTCCTACCAAGGAGAAGCCCATGCCATCTCACCGTGTGCCGTGGAACAAGGGAAAACTTGTAGGCCAGAAAGCCCCCCTCAGGCTTAGCGACATCTGGTCCATCCGTGTTCGGCTACAACTGAGCGAAAGCGCCCGTGACTTGGCGCTTTTCAACTTGGCGATTGATTCCAAGCTGCGAGGCTGCGACCTCGTCCGCCTCCGGCTCAGAGACATATCGCACGGCACCGCAATCGCCAAGCGTGCAGTCGTGTTGCAGCGGAAGACCGGCAGGCCCGTCCAATTCGAACTGACTGAGCTGACCAGATCCTCTGTCGCGGAGTGGGTGCGCCAAGCTCAGCTCACGTCTGGTGCTCATCTGTTCCCGGGTCGATCGGCTCGGTGCGGCCACCTTTCGACGAGGCAGTACGCGCGGATCGTCTCCAGATGGGTTGCCGACATCGGGCTTGACCGACACGCGTATGGAACGCATAGCATGCGCCGGACCAAAGCGTCGCTCATCTACCGGCGCACGAAGAACCTGCGCGCTGTCCAGATCCTGCTCGGGCACACCAAGCTTGAGAGCACGGTGAGGTATCTCGGAATCGAGGTTGAGGATGCTCTGGAGATGGCGGAGCAGACGGAGGCCTAGAAGTCATCCGTCGTTAGCACGACGCACAGGGGCCTGGTACAAGCTGCTCTCGGCCGAGAACGAAAGTCATCCTGCATCCGATCGTCGGGAAAATCCTGGGCTCTGTCAGGGCATGCTCTGATACCTGGAGGCTAAGCGGCAGGGCAATTATCTGACCCGCAGCACGTGCGCGCGTCGCGGCCCTACACCTCCCCGGTGCCGCCGCAATCGCCGGTTTACGCCCAGCGCACGCTGCTGCTTCTTAAGGAGGTCGTGGGGTGATCGAAATAAGAGAGTCCGGCGATGGCCGGTTCGAGGTCTATGCAGAAGGGCATCATTGGGAAGCTTTTGCTGGCTCACTGGGTGCCATTCTCGCGGCTCAGGGATTAGCCATGCGCCTCGCGGTGGAGTCCGGAGGCGAAGTTTTAATCGAGACACCTTGGGGCGCCAAACAGGTGCGCGTGGCGTCCTAAGCGCAGCCATGAGGGCAGAGCCGCCTGTTGGGCGCTAGACAGTCAACGAACTCAACACGACGCTTCGCGGAATGAAGATCAATGTTGAAGAGTTGAGCCCCCGAGAGCTGGATTCCCTCCTGCGTGCAGCAGAGCGGCGGGCCCAAGCGTTAACCAAGCGACGCCCCATCGCTGTCGTTCGCGCCGAGCTGATTGCCATTGCCTCGTCCTATGGCTACACGATTGAAGAGCTTCTTGAGGCCCAGCCGGCAGTTGTCGCTGTCAGGACGCCGACGGGAAGGCGGAAGCTCGGAAAGGTGCCGGCGAAGTACCGCGATCCCGAGAACAAGCGAAACCAATGGTCCGGTCGCGGGAGCATGCCGCGCTGGCTTGCGGAGAAGGTCAAGCGCGGCCAGAGTGCCGCTGACTTCCTGATACCTGGTTTGGCCAAGCCAACCGCCAACCACGCCGCGGTAGGTCAGAGATCAGTCTACAAGCAGGGCTGACATCGAGAAGCAGTTCTGCTCACCGTCACTAGTGCGTTGTACGTCGGCAGAAGTTAGCGCCCCTCACTGACGGCGCACGGCCATCGCTGAATCGGGCTCCGAGCAGGTGATGTCCATGCAACTGCGTCTGCTTCCGGCCAATAGCGGACGTTGCTTCAACCTTAGACAGTCACTCCGCTTTACTGAAGGTCGCTATTCAGCTGTGGCTGCAGCCCGGGGGCTTCCGCTCAATGATCCTCGTCCGAATGCGTCGAGCGCTGGACTGGTACCTCTTCTTTCTGGTCGCGTGGCTCCTTCTTTGATGATTGAAACAGCGGTACCATCCGACGTTGGTTCCAGTTCCTCGAACGGTCTTCTTCCGCCAATGACTCGTCGTCTGCTACGCGTACTGCTATGTCTGATGCTGGTGCTAAATGGCACCAGTGTTGCCATCGCGGGCGTGCATCTGACGCTAATGGAAGCCGTTCGTGTTGCTTCTGTGCAGGACGCAAGCCAAGCGTCGCAAGCGGCCTGCCATGACAGTTCGACGACTGCGATTGAACTGCCTCAGGGTGCTCCTCCCTCTGACGAGCAGCCCGGCAAACCGGACTGCGTGAAGCTCTGCCTCGCGATATGCGTTCAGCAGAATCACGCGATGTCGTCTGCTGAGATCGGTTTTCTGGGTCCGTTTCTGACGAGCTATCTCGACGTCGGAGCGTTTGACGAGCCTGCCTCGTCGACCTTGCCGCCGCCCCTGAGACCTCCTATCGCCTGATGGCTCCGCCTGGCTTGTGAGCCAGCGCTACAACGCGCGGATTGTTCCGCGCTCACTGACCATCTGTGCAGGGCGAATGCGGGAGCATTCGCCCAGGAGCGCACCATGAGATCTCCAAACAACCGCCTCTTGGCGGAGGCCGCGGCTTCGCCGTCGCGCCGCACGTTCGTGCAGGGCCTGTTCTTAGGGGGCGTAGCAGCCTCCACTGGCCTGCTACGCATACCTGAAGCTGGCGCCCGCGAGCGGCTTCTCGCAGCGCCTGGCGCGACGCTTCTGGGGACGGATTTCGATCTCAACATTGGATCGAGTCTCGTCAACTTCACCGGACGCACGCGTCCTGCGATCACGGTCAACAACAGCCTTCCCGCGCCAATCTTGCGATGGAAGGAAGGTGACACCGTAACGCTGCGTGTAGCGAACCGACTTCCTAGTGGCGTACAGACTTCAATTCACTGGCACGGAATCTTGCTGCCGGCAAACATGGACGGCGTGCCAGGTATGAGCTTCGACGGCATTCAGGGCGGCGAGGCCTACCTCTACCGCTTCAATCTTGTGCAGTCGGGCACCTACTGGTACCACAGCCATTCGCTGCATCAGGAACAGGCCGGCCTGTACGGCGCAATCATCGTCGATCCGATCGAACCCGCCCCTTACGCCTGGGATCGCGAGCACGTGGTTCTTCTGTCTGACTGGACGGATATGGATCCAAGTGCGCTCTTCCGGCGATTGAAGAAGATGCCGGAGCACGACAATTTCTATAAGCGAACTGTCGTCGACTTCTTTCGAGACGCCCGCCAGGAAGGAATGTCCGCCGCAATCGCTGATCGCAAGGCGTGGGGTCGCATGCGCATGACGCCGACGGATCTCTCCGACGTCAACGCGCACACCTACACGTACCTCATGAACGGCGTGACGCCTGCGAACAACTGGACCGGGGAGTTCCGTTCAGGCGAGAAGGTGTTGCTGCGTTTCATCAACGCCGGCGCCATGACCTACTTCGACGTGCGGATCCCGGGCCTGAAAATGACCGTGGTTGCTGCGGATGGCCAGTACGTGCATCCGGTGACCGTGGACGAGTTCCGCATCGGCGCCGCGGAGACCTACGATGTGATCGTCGAGCCCTCCGGGCAGGACGCCTACACCATCTTCGCTCAGGACATGGGGCGAACCGGCTACGCCCGCGGCACGCTTTCGGCACGACCCGGTCTGGAGGCGCCAGTTCCGGCCGTGGATCCGCGGCCGCTGCTGACGATGGACGACATGGGTCACGGCGGGATGATGGGCGGGATGGATCACAGCGCCCATGGCGCCATGGGTAGCATGGATCACGCCGGCGCCGGCACCGATTCGCATAGTGGTCACGGCGCACATGCTGGCCACGGTGCCGGCACGATGCAGTCGCATCCCGCGAGCGAAACCAACAATCCCTTGATCGACATGCAGACCATGAGCCCGAGCCATCGCCTCGACGATCCGGGTATTGGGCTGCGGGACAACGGGCGAAACGTGCTGACCTACGGTGCGCTCCGGAGTCTGTTCGGAGATCCGGACGGGCGTGACCCCAATCGTGATATCGAACTGCATCTGACAGGCCACATGGAGAAATTCGCGTGGCAATTTGACGGCATACCGTTTGCCAGCGCGGAGCCGCTGCGTCTGAACTACGGCGAGCGGGTGCGCATCACCCTCGTGAACGACACCATGATGCAGCACCCGATTCACCTGCATGGCTTGTGGAGCGATGTCGAAGACGCCAACGGCAACTTCATGGTGCGCAAGCACACGGTGGACATGCCGCCGGGTACGAAACGCAGCTATCGGGTTCGCGCCGACGCGCTCGGACGCTGGGCTTACCACTGCCATCTGCTTTACCACATGGACGCCGGGATGATGCGAGAAGTCCGAGTGGAGGAGCGCGCATGAACATACGAACCTTCCTGCTCGGTCTGGCAGCTGTGGTGGCTGGGGCTTCAGCTGGCTCTGCATCGGCGCAACACCACGGGCATGCAGGCGCGCAGCAGCCTACACCGGCAGCGGCAGCGGCAGCGGCAGCGGCAGCGGCAGCGGCAAGCTGCACTCCAGAGCACGCGAGAATGGGGCATTGCACGATGCCCGCAGCAGAAGCGCCACCGGCCTGCACGCCTGAGCACGCCGCAATGGGCCATTGCGACATGCCTGCTGCAGCTGCGAGTGCTGCGTGCACTCCAGAGCATGAAGCGATGGGGCACTGTTCGGCTAGCGCCGAAGATGGTGAGGCTTGCACAGCAGAACACGCGGCCATGGGCCACTGCACCCTGTCTGCGTCCAATACAGACAGAGCGGCTGAGTGCTCACCCGAGCACGCAGCCATGGGTCACTGCGCAGCATCAGAGACTGTCGAGGATCCGGCCTGTCCGACCGAGCACGCTGCGATGGGACATTGCACGCCTCGGAAGGCTGCGCCGATTCAGCCGTTGGAGCCGATCCCGGCGCTCTCCGATGAAGATCGGGCCGCGGCCTTCCCGCCGATCGACCCGCACAGCGCTCACGAGGCACATCCGTCGGCCTTCTACACCCGCACGGTATTCAATCGTCTGGAAGCTTGGGACGCGGACGACCGCACGGCCCAGGCGTGGGAGGCAAGCGCCTCCTTCGGTGGTGACATCCACCGTCTTTGGCTACGAAGCGAAGGCGAGCGCAGCGGTGGCAGCACTGAAAGCGCAGATTTGGAAGTGCTTTACGGACGGGGCATCACGCCGTGGTGGGACGTGGTGGTCGGCGCCAGGCATGACTTCAAGCCTGGCGCGTCCCAAACGTGGGGCGCGATCGGCTTACAGGGACTTGCGCCGTACTTCTTCGAGATGTCGGCAACCGCCTATGTCGGGAACTCTGGACGGCTGTCTGCTGCTTTCGAGGTGGAGTACGACATGCTGATCACCAATCGACTCATCCTGCAGCCCCTCTTCGAACTGGAGTTCAACAGCAAGAGTGATCCCGCGCGGGGAAGTGGCAGTGGCCTGAGCAAGGCTGAGGCCGGGTTACGCCTGCGTTACGAGCTGGACCGTCGTTTCGCACCCTATATCGGCATTGTCCACGAACGCAGCTTCGGAGACGCCGCTGACTTCCATTCCGCTGAAGGTGAAAGCACACGCGACACTCGTGTCGTCGCTGGCGTTCGCGTTTGGTTCTGAGCATCACCTACAGGAGACTTCTATGCGCAACTTCATGACCACCGCGATGGCTACCGCCTTTGCCTTCGCGTTCTCCGCTCAAGGACAGGTGCATGAGCACGGTGCCCAGCATGTCCATCCCGACGCGAGACCGACGGCGGACGACGCCAGCCACAAGACCCTCAGTGTCGATGACTTCGATGCCCTCGACACCGACAAGGACGGCTACGTCGTGAGGACGGAGCTGCCTGCGAAACATCCTTTGCTAGAACACTTCGCCATGGCCGATTCGAACCGCGATGGTCGGCTGGATCGCCGTGAGTTTGCCTCTCTGGTCGGCATGCAGTGACGCGTGCGCGCAGTCTGTGACGCGTAGGCCTCTATTCTCTCGGAGTATGAAAATGAGCAGTTTCAGACCCATCGCCCTCGGTCTTCTTATGGCCGCGGGGCTGTTGGCCGCGATATCTGGTCAGCCCGCCATGGCGCACGCCACCATGGTCAAGTCAGTGCCTGCTGCCAACAGTAGGGTGCCCCCGCCTGCGCATGTGGAGGTGACACTTAACGAGCGCGTGCTGGAGCGGGCATCAAGGTTGAAGGTGATGCGTCGCGGGAAGGATGGCGCCCCCGCCGTAGTCGTCGACTCGACCACACAGCTCGTGGCCGGAACCACCCTGCGAGCCTCGCCTCGCGAGCCGCTCTCCGCTGGCGAGTACGAGGTGGAATGGCGCGCGGTGGGGCCAGACAACCATCCGATGACTGGACGGTTCCGATTCCACGTGCACTAGGAACGGCGTGCCATGGCTGAAGTCGATCTCTATCTGGTGAGATTTGCGCAGTACCTTGGCCTGGCCATGCTCTTCAGTCTGCCTCTCCTGCAACCACGGGAGAGGAAAACTGGCAGAGGCAGGCTGACCTTGAGCTATGCACCCAGCTGGTTGCTTACACGTCGCATTCTCGGAACGGTGTGCGGCCTCATGATCGCTGTGGGCATCTTTGACCTTGGTCTCAAGGTTGCCGTCATCCTCGGCATCAGCATGTCCGAGATCGACGTCGAGTCGATCCGCTGGTTCCTGCTTGGAAGTCTGGCCGGAAACGGCTGGCTCCTTCGTATGGCATCGCTGGTGGTGCTTGCGTTGGTCTTGTGGAACGGCGCAGAAGGCAGACGAACTCGCCTATCAGCTGCGTTGCTCGGCGCTACCGCGCTCGCAACGCTCGCCGTGAATGGTCACGCCGCGTCCAGTGAGGGTGTAGAAGGCGTGATTCGCCTGGCGGTGGGCGTGATCCACCTGCTTGCAGCTGCAGCGTGGCTGGGTGCGATTTTAGGTTTCCTGCTTGCGCTTAGAGCCGTATGGCCACGTCGTCATGAGATCCAGACGCTCGAAGAATTGCGCCGGTCGCTCGAAGCGTTCTCCAGTACTGGAACGTTGCTTGTCGCTATTCTGGCGACTACTGGCGTCGTCCACTACATCTGGATTCTGGACTGGCCCCTGCCTGATGCGAGCCTGTGGGCGGCTCCCTACAATCGTTGGCTTCTTCTGAAGCTCGTGCTCTTCGCGGGAATGCTTGGGCTCGCTGCCCGTCATCGCTGGCTGATCATCCCGAAGCTCTCTGATTCGAAGTCCTCGGACGTCGTGTCCAAGCTGCGCCAAAGTCTTTGGGCGGAGGCCTTCCTGGCTGCTCTGATCATCGGTGCGGTCGCGATCTTGGGAACCATGAGTCCAACTGCTTGATGCTTCGTTCTTGATGACACATATACGAACACCGCCTCTCTCCTTTGCGGTAGCGAGTGCGCGCAAGAGCGACCTGTCGGGGCGGGCCATCGCCCTCGCCGCTAGGGAAGGTGCTCCTACACAAGAGCGCCAGCTGCGGCTATTGCGATCCATGGGCCGAACACATCCGCGAGGCCGGGTCTAAGGTCCATTTTTTTCACAACGGCGACCACCTCGGACCGCTAAAAAGAAGGCCACTTGGCAAGGGGTCATTTCGTACCGCTGAGGTGAGATGCTCGTGGTCGAAGGGCATGTGCCCGCCACCGCGATCAATCGGGTGCTCGCAGCGAGTGACGGCATTGAGGGATTGGTGCTGTCCGGCATGCGTGCCGGCTCGCCCGGAGTCGACCTACGTACACGTGCAGCGCTACTGGTGAAGAAAATCGATGCGGATTGCAAGGCCCTATGCCACGTCGATGGAGTAGTGGGCGGGGAGCGGTGAAGCGGGCGCGCCGATCCACGCCCGCACCCAGAAGGAGTACCACCTCATGAGCCATCACACCGCCGAACACCGCAGCACCGAGATGAACCAGTGCATCACTGACTGTTTCAACTGCGCTACGATCTGTATCGAGACCATCAACCACTGCCTGAGCATGGGCGGCGAGCATGCCAAGCCTGAGCACATTGCCCTGATGCAGACATGCGCGGACATCTGCGCCGTCAGTGCGAATGCGATGTTGCGGGGCACGCCGGCCCATGCGGCCACCTGCCGGGCCTGTGCCGAGATCTGTCGGATGTGCGCGGACGACTGCGAGCGCATCGGAGGAAGCGACGAGTCAATGCGCCGCTGTATCGAAGCCTGCCGCCGTTGCGCGGAAAACTGCGAATCGATGGCGTCGAAGTAACGCCGCGCGGCCGCGATTTCGTGGGGCCGCCTCCGCGGCGCCAACGACCACGAGGTTGCGAGCGTGGACGGGCGAACACCCGAACAACCCGAGCGAGCCCAGGAGTTGTCATGGACCACCACGAATCCAAGAAGCAGATGATGAAAATGAGCTGGCGGAAGTTCGCAGCGATGATCGCGGCGTCGACAGTCATCATGTTCTTCCTGATGTACCAGCTGGTATACGCGCCGGACCATGCGACCTTCAGCGTGACGCGACTGGTGTCCTCGCTGGTCATGGGGTGCGTGATGGCCGTGCTGATGCTGGCCTTCATGTGGAACATGTATGAAGGGCGAGCGACCAAGATAACGGTGTTAGTCGGCGCAATCGTATTTGGATTAGTTCTGCTTCTCGTCAATCGCGATCAGTCTTTGATAGATGACTCACGTTTCATGAAAGCAATGATTCCGCATCACTCGATCGCCATCAACAACGCCCGAAAGGCGCGGATCAGCGACCCACGCGTGCGGGAACTGGCCGACCGCATCATCGAATCGCAGGTGCGCGAGATTCGCGAAATGAAGCTGCTTGTCACAGATATCGAGCGCGAGGGCAAGCGCGGCAGCGTGCCTCTTCCTGCGATACCGGCTGAGATGACACCCGCGATGGAGCAGAGAGCACGCGAGGCAGTGCAATAACGACGTTGGTCAGCAACATCGGTGAGCCGCGACTGCGCTCTTCACGCTTCGCGGGGTCATCGAGTTCTGCGCAACTCGCCTGGGGCGGCCCGATTTTGTGCACTTCGAGATGCTTCGGCAGGAACTGGTCGAGGAGGAGCGTCGCATCAGCAGCCGCATTTCAACCGGGGGCTTGCCGTGTTGAGAATCCTGCCCGTCTCCGAAGCGCAGATATTGGTAAGCCTGCGCCAGCGCCTAGCATCGGCAGGTGGGTCAGACCTGCCAAAAGCTGTACGTACTCTCGCGCCAGAGCCCAACTAGGCATTGATGTCCGCTGTTGGCCGCAAGCGGACATCCAATGATCGTCTTCAGCGCTGATCAGCTTCAGCTGGAAACGAAGACGAACGGGTTCGGCGCACGCGGGCTGTCGCTTGGCATGAGATTGTTCGTTGCGAAGCTAACCTCAAGCAACGCCTATCTCCCTAGAACCGTTCTCATGAGCAAGCGCGCACTTCGAAAACTCACGGTTCCTTTCGGCATCCGAGATGGCCGCCCTGTTTTTGTTTCGGATGTCGCGCTGGGCTTGGACTGCGGGTGCACCTGCCCGGAGTGTGGGGAACCGCTGATCGCGCGAAACCGTGACTTTCCGGGACGGCTCCGTGTCCGGCACTTCCAGCATGCGCGTGCGTCCTCGTGTCTTGGGGGCTTCGAAACGGCCATCCACCGGATGGCCAAGGAAGTGCTGGCAACGTCCGACGCGGTCCTGCTGCCTCGGTGGGCAAGCGGGGACATCGTTATCGAACCGGAGTCGTTGGCGATCGTGAGCGCCCGGCTTGAGGTGCCCCTGCTCGATGGGGCTGCCCGACCGGATGTGCTCCTGCGTGGCATGGCCCACGACATCGAGTTCGACGTGCTATGCGTCGAGGTCCGCGTTCACCACGCCGTTGACGACGTCAAGCGAGATCTGTTGGCCACCAATGGCTTGGACACGATGGAAATCGATCTCTCGGGATTGACCGACGAAGCCGCTGCCGATCCCGCTGCGTTCCGATATGAGGTTCTCGAGAACCCTTCGAACCGCCATTGGGTCCATTTGTCGCGCGCCTCCTACGTCGCCCAGCGCGCCGATCAAGCGTTGATCGAGGTGGAGGACCCGACCGTCTCTGAGCGCGTGATCATCACCAAGGCGGGTCGACCGTTCACCATCCGGGAGCAGTGGGCTTTTCTGGTCAAGCCCGGCTCTCGCGATCGAGTACGTATCCAGATTCCGGATGAGACCGTCGGCGAAGAGGCACAACCCTACCCGCGGGGCATGCATACCATCTCGGGGCGCTCGATCACGGTGGACCAGTGGGGACGGTTGCGCCTTCGATACAAGATGTATTTGGACGAGATCCAGATGAATCCACCAGAGCCACAGCGTGCGCAGCGCGGTCTATTCGAAGCGGCCGACGGCAGCGAAGGCCCAGGCTTCAACGTGCGCGTACGGGATTGGAAAGGGCGTTCGGGTTTGTAATCCCGGGTGTCTCGGAGTCCCGCACTACTTGGTGTCGGTCCGCTTTCGGCCATAAGCGGACATAGGGCGAACGAAGCACGCTCCTTGCTTTCTCTGCTGCTCGAATACAGTTCCGATCGTGCGCGCGCAGCTAGAATCCCTACCGACTGTACTCTCATAGTAGCGTCAGCCAAGCAGCTCCTGCCTCACGATCTTGGCACCTGCACTCAACGCGGCCAGCTTGCTGCGCGCGACGCTGCGCGCCAGCGGCGCCATGCCGCAGTTTGTGGAGGGATAGAGCTTGTCGGCATCGACGAACTGCAGGGCCTTACGCAGCGTGGCGGCGACCTCTTCGGGCGTTTCGACCACGCTGGACGCGACGTCGATCGTGCCGACCATCACCTTCTCGCCGCGCACCAGTTCGATCAGGTCGATCGGGACGTGCGAGTTGTGGCACTCGAGAGAGATGATGTCGATGTTCGAGTCGCGCAGCTTCGGGAACGATTCCTCGTACTGGCGCCACTCCGACCCCAGGGTCTGTTTCCAGTCGGTATTGGCCTTGATGCCGTAGCCGTAGCAGATGTGCACGGCGGTCTCGCACTTGAGCCCCTCGATCGCACGCTCCAGGGTGGCCACGCCCCAATCGTTGACTTCGTCGAAGAACACGTTGAAGGCCGGTTCGTCGAACTGGATGATGTCCACGCCCGCCGCCTCCAGTTCGCGGGCTTCCTGGTTGAGGATCTTCGCGAACTCCCAGGCCAGCTTCTCGCGGCTTTTGTAGTGCGCGTCGTACAGCGTGTCGATCATCGTCATCGGGCCGGGCAGCGCCCACTTGATCGGCTGCCGGGTCTGCTGGCGCAGAAACTTCGCGTCTTCGACGAAGACGGACTTCGGCCGGCTCACCGCGCCGACCACGGTCGGCACACTCGCGTCGTAGCGATCACGGATGCGCACGGTTTCGTGCTTCTCGAAATCGACGCCGTCGAGGTGCTCGATGAAGGTGGTGACGAAATGCTGCCGGGTCTGCTCGCCATCGCTGACGATGTTGATGCCGCCGTCCTGCTGCTCCTGCAGCGACAGGCGCAGCGCGTCGCGCTTGCCCTCGATCAGGGCCTCGGCCTGCAGCTTCCAGGGCGACCAGAGCTTCTCAGGTTCGGCCAGCCACGAAGGCTTGGGCAGGCTGCCGGCGGTGGAGGTGGGAAGAAGTGTCTGCGTCATGGGGAGGGTCTTGTGGTCGTAAGCTCCCCCGTCAAGCAGACACTTCAAAACTAGAGCTTCCGGCGTGGTGATCATCACGATGACATTGCGCGCGTGGTGTTGGTCAGGCGCTGGCAAAAGGCCGGCAACTGGTGCCGTGCTCTAGCAGGCGACGAGACAGGGCGCGAAAAGCGGAAGTGCCCCGTACCGCAGGCGACGGAGGGGGCTGGAGGATGGGGAGACACGAGACATGGGGGGTCGTGCTGTGGAAGTGCGCGACCATTGAGTCAGTGGTGAATGAAAAACTCGACCGGCACGACCACGGTTTCGGCACGGCCGGGCAAAGCATCGGGCGGTGGCGGCACCGGCGATGCGCGATGCACTGTGTCGAGCGCCTCAGCGTCGAGCAGGTCGTAGCCGCTGCGCCGTAGCTTCAAGGCAGATGCACAGCCTTATGCGCTGAAAGAATCCCGCAAGAACTGTGCCGCTGGCACGTTGATGCTAAATCCACACGCCGCGGCAACGCCGGCGGCATAGCAGAGCTTAGGTAGAGCATCAATATCTTGAATCCTGAAAAGCCAGTAGCCTCAGCGCGTTGAAAACTACCAGTAAAGTTGAGCCTTCGTGAATCGCGACAGCTGGACCGATTCCTAGACCAAAGATCGTTGCGGGCACAAGGAACGCGACAATTCCCAGACTCACATAAACGTTCTGACGAATGACGCCACGCGTTCTCCGACTGAGTGCAACTGCGAACGGCAACTGCTTCAGATCATCTGACATCAAGGCCACGTCTGCTGTTTCCAAAGCGACGTCGGATCCAGCAGCGCCCATAGCTATTCCCACCGTGGAATTTGCCATCGCAGGTGCGTCGTTGACGCCGTCGCCCACCATGGCGACGCGGTTCACAGCTTTGATCTTTTGGATCGCCGCGACCTTATCTTCCGGCATCAGGCCGCCGATAGCCTCGTCAAGCCCTACTTCCGCGGCAATCGCATCAGCCACCTTCTGATGATCTCCGGAGATCATGATCATCCGGGTTATACCAAGGTCTCTGAGGCGTCTCAGGGCTGGCGCTGCATCAGGACGAGCAGTATCGAGAAGTCCGATCACGCCGAGCTCGCGATCGCCGATTCTAACCGCCATTGTTGTGCGCCCTAACTGTCGCAACGATTGAACCGCAGAGTGCGCCTCCTTAGAGAGAGCAGGTACCCCGTCCGAACCAAACATTTCTGCTTTGCCGATCCAGACAGTTTCGCCGTCAACACGAGCACTGACGCCACGACCTATCATATTCTGTAAGTCGAGCGCCCTTGGAATCGAGCTTCCATTCAAGCGCGCCCCTCCATCGCGCGCTATTGCAGCAGCAAGCGGATGATCACTGAGAGACTCCACTGCTACAGCAACCGCCAGAAGCTTAGACTCCTCAACTCCATGCGCTGGAATCACATCGACAACCTGTGGACGCCCTTCAGTCAACGTGCCGGTCTTGTCGAACGCCATCGCACTTATGGAACCAAGCTCCTCCAATGGCGCGCCACCTTTGATCAACACACCGCCCCGGGCGGCCCGTGCAATGCCAGACAGAACAGCACTTGGCGTGGCGATCGCGAGTGCACACGGACTCGCCGCGACGAGCACCGCCATCGCTCGATAGAAGCTGTCGCGAAACGGCTCATCAATGACGACCCAGGCGAATAGCAGGACGAAAGCCAGTGCGAGGACTGCAGGGACAAAGATACGTTCAAACCTATCCGTGAAGCGCTGGGTAGGCGACTGTCGCGTTTCCGCTTCGCTCACCAGCTTGACGACTCGTGTGAGTGCTGAGTCCGCGGAACGACGGAGCACTTCTATCTCTAGAGCGCCGCCCCCGTTGATGGTGCCTGCGAATACGCGCGCGCTCGCATCAATCGAATCAGGACGTGTTCTAGCTAAGGTGGCGTCTTGGGTCGGATACTTGTCAACCGGAATGCTCTCGCCGGTGACTGGGGCCTGGTTGACATTGGAAGTACCAGCCACGACGAACCCATCGGCGGGCAAGCGCTCATTTGGCTTGACCAACGCAATGTCGCCGATGACGAGCTCTTCCAGCGGAATCTCGATTGGCTTTCCTTCACGCCGCACGGTTGCAACTTCCGGGGCTAGCTCGGCCAACGCTTCTATAGCGCGCTTTGCTCTTCCCATCGCATAGTGTTCAAGCGCATGCCCGATGCTAAACAGAAAAAGAAGAAGCGCACCTTCAGCCCACGAGCCCAACGCTGCCGCGCCCGCCGCCGCCACGAGCATCAACGTGTCAATCTCAAAACGTTTCAGGCGAAGGTTGTCGTAAGCCTCGCGGACGGTGTAGAAACCACCGAAGAAATATGCGACCACGTACAGGCTGACCGGTAGCCAAGCTGGGCTTGCGCTGGCCATCCTCTCGAGAAGAAATCCGACCAAAAGGCATGCACCGCAGATCAACGCGAAAATCAGCTCAGTGTTCGAGCCGAATAATCCCCCGTGCGCATGCGTCTGATCGCTCGCGTTACCCTCGGCATATGAGTGCCCAGCGTGGTCGTTGCTCCCATCTTTAGGGAGCGTGTGTTCTTCTTGCTGCGGCAGAACTAGCCGAACCTGCATTGCCTCAAGCACTTTGTGAATTTGTGCTGTTGCTACCTTCGACCGGTCGTACTCGATCCGGATGTGACCTGTAGGCGAAACATCTGATTCAAGTACACCGTTTAGTGCAAGCAAGGTGTCGGAAATCGTACGCGCACGCCTTTGGTCAATCGGGCTCTCCATAATCCAGAATGCATGTCCGTAGCGCTCGTGAATTGCGGCGCCGCACTCTTTGATCAACAGTTCCAGCGAGTTCGAAGAGATGCTTCTCGGCTGGTAATGCACACACAACTCTGTGCTCGCCCCAGTCTCGTCCTGACTCAGATGGACACGATCTACACCATCCAGGCGCTCCAAAGCGTCTATCAGGCGCACGACGCGCGTATCGTCTCCGCCAAGGGTATCGGGCAACAGACTATGAAGATCTAACCGCAATTTCTCGCTCATGTCGGAAGCTCCATCTCGATTTGGGACCGGACCGCGAGCGCAGGCTCTAGAAGCTCCGGAGTTCAACGCGCTTCATAAGCGTCTTTTCGGACACCCGTAAGAATTTCCATGCCACCTTTGATCGCAATGATGGCGATTAGCACACCTACGACGAGATCTGGCCACGAGACACCGAGCCACATAACAAGAGCTCCGGCCACGAGAATGCCGCCGTTGGACACGAGGTCGTTGAGGCTGAATGTTTCAGCAGCTTTCATGTTGATATCGTTGGAGTGCATTCGACGCAGTAACACCAGGCACCAATAATTGATGGCTGCAGCGCACAGAGCTAGCGCCATCATCAGTGGACCGAGTGGCTCCGCGCCGAAGAGCCACCGGCGGATCACGTCTCCGATCACCGCCATCGCAAAGAGCAACAACATTACGCCCGACAACGCCGCTGCTTTTCGCTTCCACTCCGGGCGTCGATCTATAGCCAGGTAGCTCAGTAGGTAGACCACGGCGTCTGAGCCGTTATCCACCGCATTGGCAAGCAAAGCGCTGGAATCGCCAATCCAGCCCGCCACGCCCAGTCCTGCGAAGAGCAACGCGTTCCACAGCAGAACCTGCTGAAGAACGCGCTTCTGCCGTGCGACAGCAGTCGTCACGCAACCTCTACCAACGATCGATGTTTGGTCGCCCGCGCGGCAAACGTCGGCAGCACCAATAGCGTCAGTACTGTCGCTGTGATCAGACCGCCAATCACCACTGTTGCAAGAGGCTTCTGGACTTCGGCACCAGCACCACTTGCGATCGCCATCGGCACGAAGCCTACGATGGCCACAAGCGCCGTCGTGAGTACGGCGCGCAGTCGGCTGCCTGCACCACGCGTTGCAGCCTCCAAAGGCGTGTCGCCTTCCGTAAGCCGCTCACGTATCGCCTGCATCAGCACCAAGCCGTTCAAGGTAGCTACACCGGAAACAGCGATGAAGCCGACTGCCGCCGACACCGAGAAAGGCATTCCTCGCATCAGCAATGCAAGGGCTCCGCCTACCAATGCAAGGGGTACGCACGCGAACACCAGCGCCGACTCGCGCACCGTACCCAGGGCCATGTAGAGCAGGCTTCCAATCAACAGAAAAACTACAGGAACAACCAGCGCCAGCCGTGCCTCAGCACGCTGAAGGTTCTCGAATTGTCCACCCCACTTTAGATACACCCCTGGCGGAACAGAAACGTCTGCAACGGCCGTCTGTGCTTCCTGCACGAATCCGCCCAGATCACGGCCGCGCACATTGGCCTGCACCACAATGCGTCGACTACCGTTGTCGCGGCTGATCTGATTTGGCCCCTCAATGATCTCGATTCGAGCAACCGACGATAAAGGAACTACGGTGCCGTCTTGGGCGACGATCGGAAGTGCAGCCAGTTGCGCTGGATCATTTCTAGCGTCCTCGTCATAGCGGACCACCACATCGAAACGGCGATCACCTTCGAAGATCCGGCCTGCGGCTGTACCACCTACCGCGGTCGACAGTGCTTCGCTGACATCTGCTGCACTGAGGCCGTACTGCGCCGCAGCAGCATGGTCGACTCTAACGGTGAGTGTCGGCAGCCCCGACACCTGTTCTACGCGCACATCAGCCGCACCCTCAACGTTCCGCAATTTCAGTGCAACCTGATCGGCAACGCCTTGCAGCACATCAAAATCATCGCCGAACACCATCACAGCAAGATCGGTGCGCACGCCAGAAATCAGCTCGTTGAATCGCAGCTCGATCGGCTGGCTAAACTCGAATGCGTTGCCAATCTGCTCACCAGCAATTGATTCAAACCTCTGAACTAACGCTTCTTTAGGAAGAGCGCGGTCAGGCCATTCCGAACGCGGTTTGAGCATGATGACGCTATCGGAAATGTTCGGCGGCATTGGGTCGATAGCCGCTTCCGCAGTGCCAGTGCGCGAGAAGATCGTCGCCACCTCCGGCTCTTGCGTTAAGCGCTTCTCCAGCGCCAACTGCATTGCGACCGACTGCTCGATCGACGTCGACGGGACACGCAACGCCTGCATCGCAACGTTCCCTTCATCGAGTTGCGGCATGAACTCGCGCCCGAGCGACAAGAACGCAGCCACGCCAACGACAAGCATCACCAACGCACCTGCGAACACGAGTTTAGGCCGACCGACCGCAGCCCCAATGACTGGTTCAGCGCGAGTTCGTACAAACCGTATGATCTTCGTCTCGTGCTCGCCTCCGTGGGCTTCTCCTCCGCTAGGCATGCTTTTGGGTTCGCGAACAAACAGCGCAGCCATTGCCGGCACGAAAGTGAAGGAGAAGATAAACGCACCGATCAAGGCCAGCATGAAAGTCGCTGCCATTGGCTGGAAGGTTTTTCCTTCGACCCCTTCGAGCGTCAGAATTGGTGCGAACACCAACAGAATGATGATCTGGCCGAACGCGGCAGGCCTCGCCATCTTTCGAGCTGCTTGCATTGCAACGCCAATGCGCTCGCGCGCCGTCAAGCTGCGCCCCAGCTCCGCCTGTTTCTGGCCGAGCATTAACAGAGTTGCTTCGACCACGATCACCGCGCCGTCAACGAGGATGCCGAAGTCGAGAGCACCGAGGCTCATCAGATTGCCGCTGATGCCAAACCGATTCATTCCGATCACGGCGAACAGGAACGAGAGCGGAATTACAAGCGCCGTAATGGCCGCGGCGCGTATGTTGCCAAGCAACAAGAACAGCACCACGATGACGAGAAGCGCGCCCTCGATCAGATTCTTGGCCACCGTTCGAATTGTCGAATTGACCAGCACGCTGCGGTCGAGCACCGACTGAGCGATGATGCCTGGTGGCAGGGAGAGGTTGACCTCGCCTAACCTTTCGGCAGCTGCCTGTGCAACGGTTCGACTGTTGCCACCAGCGATCATCAGCGCTGTTCCTAGAACCGCTTCATGCCCATCCCGGGTAGCTGCGCCCAAGCGAGGCGCTTGGCCCAACTCAACTCGGGCGACGTCAGCTACGCGAACTACCAGTCCTGCCCGGTTCGTAACAGGAGCCTGCGCCAGATCGTCGACTGTTTGAGCCAACGCATCTGCCCGGACGATCAAGCCTTCGCCTGCACGCTGCACAAATCCAGCGCCCGCTTGAACATTGGAGCGCTCGAGAGCCTGTACAAGATCGCCGAGGCTCAGGCCATAGGCGGCCAAACGTTCTGCATCCGGACGGACCGCATACTCTTTGACATAGCCGCCCACCGTATCGACACCCGCAAGCCCCGGGGTTGATCGCATCTGTGGGGCAACCATCCAATCCTGCACAGTCCGAAGATAGGTGGCGCGCTCCTCGGGCGTGCGCAACGAGTCGCCCTCAGGTGTCAGATAGCTTTCATCCGCCTGCCAACCTGGCGCCCCATCCTCTGAAGCCTGCGCTGGATCGAAAGGCACAAAATCCACTGTCCACATCAGGACTTCGCCAAGGCCTGTTGTCACCGGCGACATCATCGGGGTGACCGCATCTGGCAGATCGTCCTGCACCTCACGCATGCGTTCGGCCACCTGCTGGCGGGCGAAATAAATGTCAGTCTTGTCGGTGAAAATCGCAGTTACCTGAGAGAACCCGTTGCGAGAGAGCGAGCGGGTGCTTATCAGGCCTGGGATACCGGCCATCGCTGTCTCCAGCGGATAGGTGACTTGGCGCTCAATCTGGCCTGGCTCCAAAGCAGGCGCGATGGTATTGATCTGAACTTGGCGATTGGTGATGTCCGGCACAGCGTCGACCGGAAGTCGTCCCAGCTGGAACAAGCCGTAGGTCGCAATGATCGCGGCAATAAAAACGACCGGCCAGCGGAAACGAACCGCTGTTTCGATTACAAGTTTGAACATGAGAGTTCCTTAGTGGCCGTGTTCGGCCTCGCCTTTGGCGAGTTCGGCCTTCAGCAGGAAGGCGTTCGTACCGGCGACTCGCTCATCGCCGGTCAGTCCTTTAAGAATCTCAATGCGACCACCCGCGCGCCTACCGGCAAGCACCTGGGTTGCATGAAACCCATCATCACCAGCCACGAATACAACTGAGCTGCCGTCAACGGTCTGCACGGAATCGGCGGGGACGGTGAGCATCTGCGATTCGCCTTCGACCACAATCGAACCTGCTACCGGTGAGCCCGTCGGCGGTAGGCTGCCTGACTCGGCTCGCGCACGAATGATGGCCAGCCCACCTTGCTCACCGACGTCTGCTGCTGCGCCTGTCACCAGAGCGGAGAAAGTGCCAGCCGGACCACTGACTTCGATTCGCGTGCCTTGCGAGACCTGTGAGGCAAGTAGCGGCGGCGCAACGAACACGATCTCCGTTTGAGAGGGATCAGCGACATTGGCAATGATCTCGCCCGCATTAACAAAGCCGCCTGGTGTTACCTGCACGGCACCTACCACTCCTGATACTGGACTGGTGATTGTGATTCGCCCTGCCGCATCTGGCGCGCCTGCGGCATTCGCCTGCGCAACAGCTGCTCGCGCTTGCGCGCTGAATGCCAACGAGCGTGCACGCGAGGACTCCAACTCTTGCTGCGCGACTACCCCCTGGGTAACCAACGACTGGTCACGATTGAATACCAGACGAGCAGCTTCGGCCTCGGCACGCGCAGCATCAGCAGCTGCGCGAAGGGAGGCGGCTTCACCGCTGACAAGTATTGCGAGCGTATCGCCCGCACGCACTGTGGAGCCAGGCGACACCACTACTCGCTCTACGCGGCCGCCAATTGTTGCAGCGACTGCGGCGCGCGCGCCAATCGTGGATTCGACGCGGCCGCTCAGGCGTGTCTCACCGCCACCGCCGCGGCCGACCGGAACCACTGTAATACCTGAGGCCTCAATCTGCTCTTTCGTAAGCGCAACCGCGCCTTCTTCTTCCGATCCATGACTCTCTGATCCAGCCTCTCGGCCCTCTTGATCGCTATGAGCATCGGGGGATGGCTGATCGCCATGCGATGCGTGTGAGTCGTCGACGCTTGCGTTTCCGGCCGCTTGAGAGTCGCTGGAGCTGGCTGTTACTTGGGCCAAGCCGAAACCCGCGGCGATCGCGAGAAGGATCGCGGCTGCGAGCGTCACTCGACGAGTGTTCGTGTTCATCGTGTTTCTCCAAACGGGGCGCGGCCTTCTAGGCCTGCAAGTTCGATTTCAGCTATTACACGTGCGACGCGGGCATCTACTGCGGTCGAACGCGCACTGACAAGCGCGGCGCGAGTACTGCGCAGTTCCAGTTGGGAGATGCGGCCAGCGTCGAATCCAATCCTGGCGAGACGGTAAGCTTCTTCCGCAGCTACAACCCCGCTGTCGGCGGCTCGCGTGCGACTTCCCGAAGCAATTAGGGTGGCATTCGCCGCCAAGCGATCCGCGCGAGATTCGGCCTGCTGGGACGCCAGTCGCGCCTCTGCTGCGCGCTGGTCAGCGTATGCGGCTCGTATGCCGCCGCGATTGCGATCGAACAACGGAATCGAGAGACTCAGACCGACAGTCAGTGTGTCCTCACCCGTGTCGCGCATGCGGCGTTGTCCTAACGAGGCACTGATGTCCGGCCGAGCGCGTCGCTGCTCCACAACGATCTGGCGGCCGGCCGCATTGAGCTCGGCCTGTGCGATGCGTTCGGATAGTGATGTTTCGATGTGCTGGGCGTGCGGTCCTAGCTCGCGATCGAGCAAACTGTCGTCGATTCTCTCGACAGAATCGATCATCGCGATAGCAGACAAGCGCGCGAACGCGGCATCACGTATGGCGCGCGCCTCGTCGACTGACGCCCGCGCTGCGTCCGCTTCACTCTGTGCCTGTACACCGCGAAGCGTCGCCTCACGGCCCTCGGCGACCAGCGACGCAACGGCGCGAGTGTCCTCCTCAGTCAGGGCAAGCACTTCTTCCGCAAGTACAAAGCGTCGCTGCGCTGCTTCCGCGTCCGCGTATACTTGAGCAAGTCGACCCGCAGCCAGCCATCGCCGTTGGATACTTTGTAGTCCAACAGCGTCCGCTTCAGAACGAGCTGCATCGATGCGAGCTCTGCGCTGCCCAAACAGCTCCAGTGGCTGAGTGAACGAGATTGTCGTCTCGGCACTTCCTGTACCTCGATACGGTCCACTGCCGTAGATATTCTCTGCTTCCATGCCGATAGATGGATTTGGCAGAGCTCGGGCCTGTGAGGCACGTGCCTCAGCAGCATCAACAAGAGCAGATGCCTCGAGCACTGCTGGCATAACGGCCAGGCGCGAAACGAGGGCTTCATAAGATGGCGCGGCCGTGTCGTTCTGCGACGCCCAAGCGGGCGAGACGCAGAACACTGCTGCCACGGCCAGTCCGACCGCGAATAGCGGTCGGGCAAGCAACATGAACATGTGTCACTCCAAGATCGATTAAAGACGTGAATTTCCTACGCTCGATAAGCGAAACACGTCAGACCTTGGGTGGCCTCAGCAGACTGTCGGAAAAATCACGAAAGCGACGGCCGTCCTCGAATCGCAGCGCCTGGCTGCACATAAATGCATCCGGCACGGCGGATAGAGCGCCGGTAACATTCGCAGAGGAATGATGACAGTGATTGTGCGCGCAAGCGGCATGCACTCTATCGCCCCCGCCAGCCTCTTCACAGGCGTCAGCTGACATCGCATCAGGCACAACAGCTTCGACAGAGTGAGGCGCATTGGATTCAACTGCACACGCAAGTGCATCGGACAGCGGCGCGATGACCATCACTGCAATCAGCAGTGCAGCCATTGACCGTCCAAATCGGGTAAGAAACCGATGCATGACAGGATTCTGGGTGTGCCCAAGCTTGTACACAATCACATCCCGGCGGCAATTAGCCCAAATCGAGCTCGTACTTTGCTTCTGTTCAGGATATGCAGAAACGCCGCCTTGCTGATGCTGCATGAAGCAGTCTCCGGTGCAACCAGGCCATGCTGTAGACAGACGTTATCGATTAGCTCTCTAGCAACCGCTCGCACCTTCTCCCTTCAGCTTGGCACCAAAGATCGAGCCGTCGCCGAAACTTGAATTGTGGGACACCTGAAGTATTTCGAATGGCTAGGCCATTGGCGCACACTGCAACTGGCTAAAGTTATCGAGGCCACGATTAGGGCCGCGCTTCTTAACGAATCGCTAAGGCGGCTTTTGCCCGAAAGCGGACGCGCGATATGCGTCATCACTGGAATCCGGCTCGATCTCTTGGGAATTGCACTCTCAGACGAAGCGCTACATGGACAAGGAGGATCAGAACGGGCACTTCCACCAGCGGTCCAATGACCGCTGCGAACGCGACAGGTGAGGCGAGACCGAACGCGGCGATCGCAACCGCGATTGCCAGTTCGAAGTTGTTGCCGGCCGCGGTGAACGCGATGGCCGTCGTGCGCGGATAGTCCTTCGCGATCAGCTTGCCCATCCAGAAGCTGATGACGAACTGGATCAGGAAATACAGCGTCAACGGAATCGCAATGCGCACCACGTTCATCGGAATCCGCACCACGTCGGCGCCCTTGAGGCTGAACATCGCGACGATCGTGAAGAGCAGGGCAGCCAATGTGATCGGGCTGATCTTCGGCAGGAACCGCGTTTCGTACCAGGTCTCACCCTTCGCCTTCGCCAGCCAGCGACGTGTCAGATAGCCGGCGAGGAACGGGATGCCCAGATACACCAGAACCGCCTGCGCAATGGTCCAGATGCTGACGTCGATGACGCTGCCTTCCAGCCCGAACACCGGCGGCAGCCAGCTCAGGAAGAACCAGGCATATGCACTGAAGAACAGGATCTGGAACACCGAGTTGAACGCGACCAGGCCGGCGACGTACTGATTGTCGCCGCGCGCGAGCTGGTTCCATACCAGCACCATTGCGATGCAACGCGCCAGACCGATCAGGATCAAACCGGTCATGTACTCCGGATAGTCGCGCAGGAACAGCACCGCCAGCCCAAACATCAGGAACGGCCCGATCAGCCAGTTCTGCACCAGCGACAGCGCCAGTACGCGCTTGTCGCGGAACACGTTCGGCAGTTCCGCGTAGCGCACCTTGGCCAGCGGCGGATACATCATCAGGATCAGGCCGATCGCGATCGGAATATTGGTACTGCCCCAGCTCAGCGCGTTCAGCGCATCCGGCAGGCCGTCGAACAGTGTGCCGAGCGCGATGCCCAGTGCCATCGCCGCGAAGATCCACAGCGTGAGCCAGCGATCGAGGAACGACAGGCGGCCAGGTGCGGGTGCAGGCGCGGACGCGCTCATCCGACGTCGGCAATCGGTTCGAGCAGCGCCTTGACCGCGGCCTTGTCGGCCCAGACGGCATCGCGGATGTCGAGAAACGCGCGCATGCGCTTCTGGATGATCGCGTGCGCTTCGGCGAATGCGGCGCGCTTGTCGGCGTCGCTGCCGGTCACCGCGGCGGGATCGAACAGGCCCCAGTGCACGCGCACGAAATCACCGTGGACGACCGGGCAGCTTTCGTTGGCGGCGCTGTCGCAGACGGTGACGATCAGGTCCATCGGCGCGGCGGTCTGCGCCGAGAACTCGTCCCAGGACTTGCTGCGCAGGTTGTCGGTGGGAAAGCCCTCGCGCTCGAGCTGCGCGATGGCGAACGGATTCACCTGGCCGGCCGGCTGGCTGCCGGCGCTGTAGGCCTCGTATCGGCCCACGCCCCAGGCGCGGAGGGTGGCTTCGGCCAGCACGCTGCGTGCGGAGTTGCCGGTACACAGGAACAGGACGCGTCGGGTCATCGGTGTGCTCGTCTGGACGGAGGAAGGATCGGGAGGCCCGGGTCACGGGGCACATGCGGCGGACGTCGCGCACTGCGTGCCGTCGTCCGCGCAACAGTTCTCGGTGAGGTAGCCGACCAGCGCGTCCATCGCGTCGAAATCGGCGCGGTAGCAGATCGTCCGCCCGCTCTGTTCGCCGCTGACCAGTCCGGCTGCCGCCAACGCTTTGAGGTGGAAGGACAGAGTGGCCCCGGGCAACGACAGCGCCTCGGCGATATCGCCGGCCAGCTTGCCGCCACGGCCGGCCCGCACCAGCAGCCGGAAGACCGACAGGCGCGTGTCCTGGCCGAGCGCGGCGAGTGCCTGGGTTGCGGTTATATGTTCCATGTTTCTAGAATAGTCGAACAATCATGACGCTCACAAGTCGCCCAATGGCGCCCGATCTGCCCAATCTCGACCACGCAGCGTTCAAGCCTGTCGACCCGGCCGCACTCGGCGCGTCTGCCGACGGCCACCCGCCGCGCATCCTGATCCTCTACGGTTCGCTACGACCTGAGTCCTACAGCCGCAAGCTGGCGCTGGAAGCGCAGCGTCTGCTCAAGGCGTTTGGTGTGGAGACGCGGCTGTTCGATCCACACGACCTGCCAATGGTGGATTCGGTGCCGGCAACGCATCCGAAGGTTCAAGAGCTCCGCGCGCTTTCGATGTGGTCGGAAGGCCAGGTCTGGGTGAGCCCGGAGCGGCACGGCGCACCCACCGCGGTGTTCAAGAACCAGATCGACTGGCTGCCGCTCGAGGGAGGCGGCATGTGTCCGACCCAGGGCCGCACGCTGGCGGTGATGCAGGTCTGCGGCGGTTCGCAGTCGTTCAACGTCGTCAATGCGCTGCGCCTGCTCGGTCGCTGGATGCGGATGGTGACGATCCCCAACCAGTCGTCGGTGCCGAAGGCGTGGCAGGAATTCGACGAGGCTGGACACATGAAACCATCGGCGTACTACGACCGCGTGGTCGACGTCATGGAGGAGTTGGTGAAGTTCACTTTGCTCGTGCGGGACCAGACCAGCTATCTCACTGATCGATACAGCGAGCGTAAGGGCAATCTATCAGCGAAAAGACTGGCGAAGGCATCGGGGACGATTGCCTGATGGATCGATAGAAGTACTCGCACCAGGCGGCGACGGCAGTACGTCCGCTTCTGGCCGAAAGCGGACACCACTCGTCGTCCGTCAAAACCGCTTGATCAATGAAGCATGTCTTCGGGATCAGCTGTCGACTGGACCATCAGTAAGGAAGATCGTCCGGCTCGCAATCTATGTAGTCAGGTGCCGGCATGACTGAAAGACGGATTGCCATGACTGTGGTCCGCTCCTGCAGCAAGGCTTTGACCACACGATGCATCCCATCCATGACGCGGCCATCCGGTGAAAGGATGATCGGATAGGTAAGGTCTGTCGCCTCGACCAGCCGCATATGCTCCATCAGGTCTCGACACGTCGGTGGAGAATCGTCAGCGTCATACCAGTAGGGTTCGTCGATCTCACGAATTGCGGACAGTTCTACCTCGGAGGGCGCCACGTTTTTCGTGAGCTCAATCAACCGATGGACGTCCCACGCGAGCAGGCCGCGCTCGCTCTCGCGAAAGTGATACTGCTTGCGCATCGCTCTCCCTCGGTTTCGTGTCGGGCACGGATTGTAGTTGTCCGTGCGCACGGGAGTGCAGCGCTTGATGCTCGAATCAATCGGACGTCCGCTTCCGGCCAAGAGCGGACAGAGCAGCATTCCCGCATCGAAGCAGCGCTCGTCTCATCGCTTACGCGTGTCAGGAGAATCGCTGCTGGATTTCTTCGAGCCCCTGTCCACGCGTCTCCACGCCGCTACGACCGAGCATGACGGCAGATATCGCCATGGGCAGCGCCAGCAACACCGCAGACAGCGCGAAATAGTCGAAGAACCCGATGACGCCCAGGCCCGCGCCGAGGATGCCCCCGAACTTGGAGCTCGCAGCAATGACGCCCGATCCCGTGCCGCGCAGGCGCAGTGGATAGATCTCGGCGGCGTAGGGAATCAGCATCGCAATCACGCCGCTCACGCTGATCAGCAGGGCGGCGATGGCGGTTGTGGTCAACGCTGCCGAGCGGATGTCCAGGACATCGAGCGCTGCGAATACCAACAGCGCTGCCGCCGTCAAACCCAGGAAGAGCACCAGCGACTTGAAGCTGCTCCAGCGATAGTACAGCCAGATCACCAGCGCGATACCAGGCAACGCGTAGAACGCCGACCGTGCAAGCAGGGCGCTGGCCGCGGTCGCGTCGATGCCCAGTTCGGTGAGGTTGGTGGGCAGCCACAACAGAAACCCGAAGTTTACCAGTCCCCAAGCGGTGCCGGCGACCAGCAGGCTCCAGGAGATCGGCGCATGCCGGCCCCGTAGGAGATCACGGGTCCCTGCGACGGGATGGCCCTCATCGATCACCGGTGGCGCGGGATGCCGGCTGTCGTCGCGCTCGAGGCGCCTTTGCGAACCGGCGAAACGCGCAAGCAGTGCCTGTGCTTGCGCCTGCATGCCCATGCTTGACAGAAAACGTGGCGACTCGGGAATGAACCGGTTGAGGATGATGATCACTGCGCCCGTCGGCAGCCCTAGTAGCCACAACACGCGCCAGCTGAACATTGGTTCCAGTACCGCTGCAGCGCCCGCAGCGAGCAGGTATCCCCCAGAGGTTCCCAGGCCGCCGAGCGCGACTAGCAGCCAGCCGCGATGCAGCGCGGGCACGGTTTCGGCCATCAGGGTAAAGGTGATTGGCAGCAAGCCACCTGCGGATGCCCCCATGAGGAAACACATCGCGAGGTTCCAGCCGAATGACGGCATCGCGCCGCAGATGGCGGTACCGATGAACATCAGCGCCGAGAGCAGGATGGCCGAGCGACGACCAAAGCGGTCGGCCACGCGTCCCCACACCACCGAGCCGACTGTCGTGCCCGTCAGCGCGAACAGGGCCAGCACGCTCGCGCCTGACGTGTTCATGCCGTATTCGGCGCGCATGCCGGGCATCACGAAGCCGAGCGTGGCTGGCTTCATGACATCGATGGCGAGGGTCACCACCAGCACAGTGACCAGTGTCCAGTGGGCGCGGTTGAGCGGCACGCCATCGGCGATGTGGAAATTCAGCGGTGCGCCCATCCCGGGCTGCAGACCTACCGGCAGGCGCGGCAACATGCCGTAGGCCGACAGCGCCAAGCCGATCGGAATAATTGCCATGCCGATCCACATCTCGGTCGTCATGGACATGCCTACCATCTGCCACTGCGTGTGCTGGCCCATCATGAACATGGGGCCGTGCGAGAGCACGCCTGCGGTGATCAGGGCGCAGCCCATCCAGAACGCGACTGGATGATGGAATGAAAAGCCTGCTCGACTCATGGCGCCTCCCCAAGGAGCGCGCATGGTAGCGACAACGCGTCTACAGAGGGTTACCGCAGACAAGATGCTCGCAGCAGAACGACCAGCGCAATGGCGAGGTCGGTGGCATCAAACTTACGTCCGATTCTGGCTGGAAGCAGCCATCGGGTAAGCCGAACACCAGCCGTATCACCAACTTCGCATGCGTGATAGCGAGCTGCCCAGCTTTCGCAGATGGCCGTACGCTCTATGAGAAGGATTGAGCATCATTGAGGTAAGAAATTTAAGGCTGCGGGGCTAGCTATCGCTGTTTTTAAGCAGTTCTGCGGGTTAATCCGCGGAACGGTTTGCATCGGGTCGCAGAGCAACGACGTTGCTTGTTGCTTCTTCTTCGCCGCGCAGCTGCCGAAGTTCAAAGCCTAACTCAAGGATTCGCGCATCTGCCTCAACGAGGCGTCTAGCTAGTTCATCGCGCTGGAGCCTCACTGCAGCCAATCGCGTTCTTAGATCACGCGATTTTTTTCTTCCAGTATCAGGCGATACCCGATCCTTCGGAGGCGTGAGGGCGCCTGCAAATTCCTGGATCTCAAGGATCAAGTCAGGGAAACGCGATTTCCTTAGCGCGGATGGATCGCATCCGGCCTCTCGGGCGATGTTTGCCTGCGTGATCTTCGCAGACTTGTCGATACGTTCCGGGCGCGACTCTCTAAGTCTGATGAAAGCGGCTTTGAACCTAGCCAAGGCTTCAGAATCATTGTCCATGTGTACACCTAAGTTAGGAGCTCAAGGCCACGTCAATTGCCTTGATCTGAAGAACTAGCGAATCATGGAGCGGAGATCCAGGTTCTGAATCCGCTAACCTAGAACTCAGGATCTCACGGAGTCCTTTGAGACCGAACGACTTCTCGCGATCTACAAGCAGGTGAGTGCAAACCGCTCGGCCGCCGGCGCAAGGGGCAACACTTTCTACGCCCCCCTTGTCGCACGGATTGGGGTTAGTACAGACGCCGAGTATGTTCTCTCGATAGGGAATTGCACCTTCACTAGCAAGCTTCGTGAGGCGCTTATGATCCGCCGATGACACGGTTGCCAGAATGGCATCTTTATGCTTGGGGCCAAGAGGGCTAGCAAAGCGATCGCCGCAAAGACTGACTGAGTCGCGAGCGAAGGATTCATACAAAGCTTTAAGGAACTCGGATTGAGCGTCGTCGTTGAGTCCGAGCTTGAGAAAGTAATGTCGCCTCGTGTAATACCGTGACATAGCCCGCGACGCGTGCTTGAGCTGGAATTGCAAGCTGCTGTCACTGACCAGACCTGAGGAGGCCATGTTTACCGCCCCGGTGCGTCGAAGTTGATGCCAGGATAGGGGCCAATTTTTCCCTACGCTGTAGAGTTCCGGATCGATACTTGGAGTGATCAACCGTGCGAGTGATAGGTCTTCTTCAGTAATGGATAGGACGGATTGATCTATAAGCTTTGGGTAGCGGCTTAAGATTGACCGGTAAGTTGAGGGGCAGTGTCGTATATCCGATGTTCGCTCAGCTTGTCCTTTCTGCGCAGCCCAGGGCTCAAACGCGCGTACGGCAAGATGTGGATTTCGAAGATCAGCCTCCGTTATTGGGAATCGTGGGTTGAGTGAGCCCGCTTCGACCCGCAAGCGCGCGACCCTCGACATCGCCAGAACGGCCTGCTTGGCAAACTCCGGCACTATCCATCTCGCTGCGCGATCCGTAACAGTTTTTGTTGTTTCGCCTCTGACAAGAAAAATATCGTTACCGAATTCATCTTTGTCGTTCTCTAAGCAATCTGATCGAAGGCTCCAGCACTCTGATAAGCGCATTAGGGAGAAGTTCAGAAGATAAGCGAGCCCAGCGTAGGTGATAAGGCTAAAATATGCCGAAAAACTTGAAATAGGGATGGACTTGCGTCTTGGGGGCGGGCCGATCCACCTTTCTATAAGTTCAAGAACGCCGAACTCTCGCAGTGTATTCTGAAATGAACCATTGAAAGTGCACCCAGTCATGGCGCCGGTCAGCCCATGGTGAGATGAGAACGGTGTTCTTGTCGAAGAGAGCCGTTCTCCAACTGTGATACCGGATGCTACCGAGTTCTTCTGGTATGAACTAAGACAGAAGTAGAAAAGGCGTTCGATATCGTCGAATTTTTCGTTGAACTGCGAGATGCAGTTCGTCATCTGATCGACCTGGTAGCGTAAGCTCCCCCGTCTGACAGACACCGCATAAGTAGATCTTTCTGGCATCGTTTCCCAGCCAGGAGGTCCCATGCGCACATCGAAGTTCACCGAGACGCAGATCATCGCGACGCTCAAGCAGGCCGACGCAGGCGTGCCGGTCAAAGACATCTGTCGCCAGGTCGGCATCAGCACCGCGACGTACTACCAGTGGAAGAGCAAGTACGGCGGCCTGGAGGCCTCCGAGCTTCGGCGGGTCAAGGAGCTCGAGTCCGAGAACGCCAAGCTCAAACGGATGTATGCCGAGCTGGCGCTCGACAACGCAGCGATGAAGGACCTGATCGCAAAAAAACTCTAGGGCCGGCGCGCAAGCGCGAGGCCGTGCGGTTCCTCGTCGAGGTCCACGCGCGGCCGCTGCGCCGGTCCTGCGCATGCGTCGGTTTGTCGCGAGGGGCGTGGTACGCGCCGCCTCTGGATTGGACGGTGCGCGATGCCGAGCTGATCGCTGAAATCGCGCGCTTCGTTGAGGCGCACCCCAGCCGCGGCTTCTGGAAGTGCAGCAACCATCTTCGCAAGCAGCAGCCGGCCTGGAATCCCAAACGAATCTATCGCGTGTACAAGGCCATGAAACTCAACCTGCGCCGCGCCGCCAAACGGCGCCTGCCCAAGCGCGAGCGGGTGCCGCTCTATGTGCCGAGGCTGCCAGACACGGTCTGGTCTGTCGATTTCATGAGCGACGCGCTCGCCTGCGGCAGACGGTTTCGCACGTTCAACGTCGTGGACGACTTCAACCGAGAAGCCCTGCACATCGAAGTGGACACGTCGATCAACTCGCAACGGCTGGTCCGTGTGTTCGAGCAGATCAAACGCGATCATGGTTTGCCGCAGGTCGTGCGCTCGGACAACGGTCCCGAGTTCTTGGGCGATGCGTTCACCAACTGGCTCAAGGCGAACGGCGTGGCGCTGCAGTACATCCAGCCCGGCAAGCCAAATCAGAATGCCTTCATCGAGCGCTTCAATCGCACATTCCGCGAGGAAGTGCTTGACCTCAATCTCTTCGTCCGTCTCGACGACGTCCGGGAAGCCACCCACTGGTGGATGATCGACTACAACGAAGAACGATCCCACGACTCGCTCGGCGGAATGACCCCGCTCGAGTACCGCAGACACCACGCCGAAAGCTCTACTTTTGAAGTGTCTGCTTGACGGGGGAGCTTACGGTAGCGCCAGATGCGGGGCGGGATGTATGCAGATTGACTGGGCTGCAATCCGGCGCCTAATACGCTGATCTTCCGCATATCACGTGGACTCAGTATCTGGAAGCCGATCTCAGATCTCGAATCCCACAGGTCGTGGAGAAGTTTGAGAATATCCTTCCAACACAGGCGACTAATGCTACACGCGGCCTTCTCTATAACTTCAGGAAACCGGCCAAGTAGCACTATATCGATTCCGTTCTCGGAGCATATTGCGAAAAGAGGCCTAAGACGTTCGAATCTCATTAGCAATGTCCGGCCCGCTCGGACAGGGTCGGGACCCCATAGCCACCACGCTACAACCTTTCGGAGCACTGAGGCATTTGACTTGCTGATGGGTACTGTACGTCTAATATCAGCGCCATCGCCAAAATTCAGACGACGCGCGACCCCTGTCCAAGGCGAAATGTCCCACACGGAATCTGCATATCGTGAAAGGACTCTCCCAGATGCATCGATGCACACGGGAAAGTCGTCCGGCGGCGGCCATGTAGGCGGCACAAAGTTTTGAGCTCTGAGACTTGTAACTCCGAAGTCGATGGCCAGTCCACTGAGTTCAGTTGCGCTCATCTAGCTTACCTCTAAGCAGCGGATGAAGCCGTCCCATGCCGGGTGGAAGTTCTCTTCACGTATTCTGGACTCGACTTCCGCGGTCCACTCCGTCGCGGCATCAGATTGCGACTTGATGTAGTCGATCTTTAGACTAATTCTTTCTATTACAGAGCTTGCTGGCAATTGTGTTGGGAAGGAGCCTGCACGGCGGTCCAAATCTAGCTCACGAATCTTCAGGAAACGTAGGCTGGCTAGCGACCAAATATGATCGAGAGATTCAATATCACGATTGAACGAGCAGAAAAGGCATCCTGATGGACTCACACAGTCGGGGGGGACGGCCGCATCGTTTTGCGCACTCTGCTCTGCTTGAGTTAGTCCGAATTTGCTGACGCACAGCCCAGGACCTACAGCGGGGCTGGCGTCATTGGTGGTCTTATGAAAGCTCGCTATCTCGCCGATTGCGCGTTGTAGGCTTGGACGCTCATACGTTGTTAGTAGAGTTTCTTTGGAATGCTGCGCTTGGTCTGCCGTCAGTGCAGCGTTCCCAGTCCGTCTTAGAAGCCAGTTGATGCGGGTGGATCTTAGTGTCTGGGGGCCATAGAACGGCTGATTAATGGATCTAAATCTATTTCTAAGGGCCGAAAACTCTGGAGGAGTACCAGCGAGAGGGATTCTTGATGTGTATATGAAGGGGAACAATCGATCATCAGAGTCCTTCGGGACAAATTCATCCAGCCAGCTCAAGTACTCGTGCAGCACCGCTCTATATTCCTTGTACACGGTGAAGACCACGTCTCCCCCGCGTCTCGGCTTATGAGCTCGTAGTGCGATCAGATCGTCGCCGTTTGTTTTGAATCTATACGCTGCGCGCTTTAGCTTAAATGCCTGAGCAAGGTTCATTCCAGTTTGAGCAATGAATACTAGAAGCTCAGCTTCAATCCTAAGGTTGATGATCGGCCTTCGAACCGACATGTCTGTACACAGGTTAGCTTTCTCAAGGCGCCCGGACGCGATTTTTATGGCATGTTCCGTCTGTCCACCATTTGAGCGCAGAGGATTCGGTAGGCCCGACCATTCCAAAAAAGACTTGCCACTACGTAGCTTGATCTCAAGTGGTAATCGGCCTTTAACCGCATCCACCGTCAACGCGGTGCAAATGTCTCTAAGTGTTGCTCCGAAATCAAAAGTTTTATGGATGTTTTCCTTGTCGTGCCTTGCGGAAAATTTATCAAGAACGCTCCGCCGTTCTTTCTTGAGTCTGGTGTATTTAAGTAAGCTCGAGCGTCCAACCGCGCGGCACGCAACACGATCCACATTTCGGGCAGTGTCATAAGCAGTTTTTATTGTTATGGATCGCTCGACACGCGCTCTGAGGATGAGACTTTCAGTCCATTCCTTGAAGCAGATGAGAAGGTTGTCTCTGTTTAGATCTAGTCCAGCATCGTCGCAGAAGCCGGAGAATTGGCGAAGGGAAGTAATCGCGTTCCTAATTGTAGGCCGCGCGTGCCCAGCGGCGATATCAGCGCTAAGGACGTCGTGAAGTGATTTGCTGAGTTCGAGTCGGCCTAGGTGGGGATTGCCAAAACTCCCTCGCTCGATTAGGCGTGGAAGCTCTATGAAGCTACATTTAGAGCTGCCTACGTAAGCGAAAAAGGCTAAATCAAGTTGAGCTTGATAGGCGCTATGAGCGAGATGAGGGAACGGCAGCCTAACTATCATTCGCTTGGTGAGCGCTTAAGGGAATTTGCAAGAAATCTTGGGTGAATGCATCAGCGCATGCTGCCACAGCTTCGGTTCGCTCTACGAACTGAATGTACTTGAGCGTGGTGGATTCGTTCTTGTGCAGTAGGGCATCCTTCACGAATCCTAAGGCGGTCTCGGCATTTGTGACTCTAAGTAGAATCTTGACAAGTTCCGTAGCGAACGTTGCTCTTGTCTGGTGGAAGTGGAAATTTGCAACGGAGCTGTTCTTGGTCTCCGCTCCTAATTTTCTAAGTCTGAAGATACCCATGCTTAATGCTCTTCCCTGTCGCGCTCCAGAAGAGAAGTAGGGAGTTCCGTTTCTGGTGAGGAATACCAAGTCCCTGTGAATTCCTGGTGCCTTTGCCACACGCATAAGGCGCTGAGTGCTGCCGATGTAATTGAGTAGAAGCTTTATTTCTGCATCTGATATCAGTATTTCTCCGGTCACGCCAAACTTTGTGCTTACTGGTGGATGCGCCCCAGGACCAACGTTTATTCGATGCCATCCGGGTATCTGAGGGTCTGGCAAAGATCTTGCGATCGTGTCGACTTTCAAGTCGGATATCGTCCCAATACGCATTCCCGTTCGGAAGCCAATGCGAATCATCATTGATAGCTCGGCGCTGCAGTTTAGCGCGGCAAAATTCATGATTGACGCTGCGCTATTGGCACTGACTGGTGTCACTCCACCCTCTAGCCGAATGCCTTCACGAGCCCGATTTGGGATTGAGAGATTAGTGCTCCTGACGTTTATTGTTCGTTCTAAGCCGAAATCAGTTGCGAAGCGGATGCTCACAGGTCTTTCATTCCACATGGGACCTCGCGCATGTAGAAGGAAGCTCGACTTTGCCCATCTGTAAAAACGAACTACGGTTCCCATCCGCAACGATGCCGTCGAGGTCGCAATCGCCTGCTCACGAATAGAGGAAATCAGGAAACCGCGGAACCGAACTAAGCACCGGTCTGCCTCGCGGACGGGGAAGAAGTCCCATGTGGTGTTAGTTGCCTCCAACCAGTTTGCGTACGCGAGCAGGCATCCTATGTTCGATAAAATAGTCTTTGGAGAAGCGCCACCGTTTGCTTGGTGCAGAGCCCATACGTTTGCTTCTCGCCAAGGTGCGCCGTGGTCCCAAAAGATCATCGGCAGAGGCGATCGGGCCGAGGTCTCCTCTTCAACAGGCGACGCGCGGCGGTTCAAGGCCCCGTAGGTTGGATAGAGGTACGGAACCTGTTCAATCACCGCCATGTTTGCCTCCAAGTGGATGCTTAGCGTGAACAAGGCCCCTGAAGCTGCTCTTGTCCACGCCCGATGTTACCCGTAGGTGTCCACAGTTTTAAGTTACGAGTACAGGGGCAGGGATTCATCGCCGCGACCAGCTGGAAGCGCGCCGGAAACTCGCTCTGGCGCGCTGCGCGCGAGATCGTGACCACGCCAGATTCCAGCGGCTCGCGCAGGACTTCGAGTGCGCGCCGGTCCCACTCCGGCAGTTCGTCCAGGAACAGCACGCCGTTGTGCGCCAGCGAGATCTCGCCGGGGCGCGGCTCGCTGCCGCCGCCGACCAGTGCGATCGCGCTTGCCGTGTGGTGTGGGCTGCGGAACGGCCGCGTGCGCCAGCAGCTCGGATCCAGGCCGCGGCCGCTGACTGACTGGACGGCGGCGGACTCCAGCGCCTCGGCTTCGCTCGCGTCAGGCAGCAGGCCGGGCAGGCGGGACGCGAGCAGGGTCTTGCCGCAGCCGGGTGGCCCGACCAGCAGCAGGTGATGGCCGCCGGCCGCGGCGATCTCGAGCGCGCGCCGGGCCTGTGCCTGGCCGCGGACCTCGCGCATGTCGGGGCCTGCGGTCACACGCTGTTCGGGCGCCGAGGCAACGGGCAGGGACTTCTGCCCACCGAGCATCGCGCAGACTTCGAGCAGGGTGCGCGCGGTGCGCACCTCCACGCGGGAAGCGAGCGCGGCCTCCGCCCCGTTGGCCGCTGGCACAAGCAGGCGGCGGCCGGTCGCGGCCACGGCCAGTGCGGCCGGTAGCACGCCGTCGGTGGCGCGCAGTTCGCCGGTCAGGCCGAGTTCGCCGATGAACTCCCAGTCGCGCAACGCATCGGCAGGAATCTGGCCGCTGGCAGCGAGGATGCCGAGCGCGATCGGCAGGTCGAAGCGGCCGCCCCCTTTCGGCAGATCGGCGGGTGCGAGATTGACGGTGATGCGGCGCGCCGGAAATTCGTACTGCGCGCACTGGATGGCGGCGCGCACGCGGTCCTTCGCTTCGCGCACCGCGGCCTCCGGGAGGCCGACGATCGACATCGACGGAAGCCCGCCGGCCAGGTGCACCTCGACCTTGACCTCGGGCGCCCGTATGCCTGCGCGCGCACGTCCGTGCACGAGCGCAAGTCCCATGGCGGCGTCAGTGCGTGGCGTCGACGCCGATGGCGTCGGCGGGCGTGCCCGCGGGGCGCTCGAGCTGCTGCACCAGCGCTTCGAGCGCCTCCAGCTTCTCGCGCGTGCGCAGCAGCACCGCGCGCTGCACGTCGAATTCCTCGCGGGTCACCAGATCGAGCTTCGACAGGCCGGACTGCAGCACGGCCTTGAAGTTCTCCTGCAGTTCCTCTCGGCTTTCGCGCAGTCCCGGAGGCACCAGACCGCTGAGCCGACGGGCGAGTTCGTCGATGTTGTTGAGATCGATCACGGTGGTTCCTTGTCGATAGGCGGCCAGCCTCGCCCGCGTGCAGGACGTGGGCAGTCGGGCGCGGCCGCGGCCGGAGGTAGGGATTGTCCAGATAACGCATCCGCCCGGAGATGGCGCGGCACACCACAGCATGCGGATGCCGGTCTCATGACGCGCGACGGGTAACGGAGGGAATCGTGTGGGGACGCGCGTGAGGGTGGCGTATCCTAGCTGCATATCCAGCGGAGACCGCCCATGAAGATGGTCATGGCGATCATCAAGCCCTTCAAGCTCGACGACGTGCGCGAGGCGCTCGCCGATGTCGGCGTCACCGGCATCACCGTGACCGAGGTCAAGGGCTTCGGCCGCCAGAAGGGCCATACCGAGCTCTACCGCGGCGCCGAGTACGTCGTCGATTTCCTGCCGAAGGTGAAGCTCGAGATCGCGGTCACCGACGACCTGGTGGAGACCGTCGTCGAGGCGATCCTCAAATCGGCCGGCATGGGCAAGATCGGCGACGGCAAGATCTTCGTCTACGACCTCGGCCGCGCGGTGCGGATCCGTACCGGCGAACTCGATGGAGATGCGCTCTAGCGGCTTCGGTGTCGGGATGGTGCTCGCATTGCTTCCGGGCGGCGCGAGCCTCGCTGCCGATGGTCCTCTGCGGATCGACCCGCAGCCGGTCTACAGCCCCGAATGCGGCTGTTCACTGACGGAAGGCGAACAGCCCTGGGTGTCGACGTTGATCCCGCCCCTGCTGATGCAGGACCTGGACGACGGAGCACCCGCGGTCCTGCGGCTCGATGGCGCGGACCGCATTCTGCCCATGGTCACTGGCGGACTGAACGTCTGGGGCGCGTCGTGCGGAATGCCGGTCAATGCCCGCTTCGCGGGCGGACCTTATGTCGCCTGGTTCGCCGGCTTCGTCACCCGCACCTGTTACGAGAATGAAGGCTGCGAGTATTTCGAGTTCCGCGGACGCCTGTCGGTCGTCCGCGAGGACGGCGCGCGCATCGCGCGCCCCGTGACGGGCAGCTGCGGCTGCTGAGCCGCTGCTTCAGCCCTCGCCCAGCGCCTTCGCCACGAACGGCGGCAGCGACTGCGCGCCCTTGTGGATGTCGGCGGTGTAGTACAGCGTCTCGAACGGCTTGGCGCGGGCGTCGGCTTCGCGGAAGTCGAAGCCCTGGCCCTTGCGCGCCAGCGTGCAGCTCCACCAGCCGGTCGGGTAGCACGGCTGCGGGAACGGCAGGGTCTGGAACGTGGTGAAGCCGGCCTTGGCCATCTCCGCGCGCATGGCCTGGATCAGCTCCAGCAGCACCAGCGGCGATTCGGACTGCTGGACGAGGATGCCGTCGTCCTTCAGCGCGCGGTGGCAGCTTTCGAAGAACGCCTTGTTGAACAGGCCTTCGGCCGGGCCGACGGGATCGGTCGAATCGACGATCACGATGTCGACGCTGCCGGGCGCGCAGTTCGCCATGTAGGCGATGCCGTCGTCGAACAGGATCTCGGCACGCGCATCGCCATTGGATTCGCACAGCTCGGGGAAATACGTCTCCGCCATGCGCGTGACCTGCTCGTCGATGTCGCACTGCACGGCCTTCTCGACGCCCGGGTGACGCAGCACCTCTCGCAGCGTGCCGCAGTCGCCGCCGCCGATGATGACCACGGTCTTCGGCGCGGAGTGGGTGAACAGCGCTGGGTGCGACATCATCTCGTGGTAGAGGAAGTTGTCGCGGGTGGTGACCATCATCGCGCCGTCGATGAGCATGACGTTGCCCCAGTCGGTCGACTCGTAGATCTCGATCTTCTGGAACGGCGACTGTACCTCGTCGAGCTTCTTCGTGACGCGGAAGCCGATCGCCGATCCGGCGGTGTCGAAGTTTTCGTAGAGCCAGTCGGGCGCGGTCATGAGGTGTCCTGCGAAGCGGGTAAGGAGGAATCGTGCGCGGGCTGTTGGCAGCACAGACGCGCGCGAGGGCCGAAATTGTAGCGAAGTCCGGGTGTCGGCTTCGTGTCCGGCGCGGTGCGATACTGCGGCGCACCCGCCGCCCACACCGCCCGAGCCCATGCAAGATCGCCGCGCGGCGCAGGCCGCCACTGCCCGCCATCGTGCGCGCGTCCAGCGCCTCGAAACCCTGGCCGCGGCGGCGCCACAGGCCTATCTCGTTCGCGTGGTGCTGCTCGCGCTCGCCGGTTACGGCTTTCTGATCGGCCTGTTGCTGCTGCTCGCCGCGGCGCCGCTGGCGATTGCATGGCGGGTGATCGTGCAGGGCGTGCGTTTCGAGCCGCAGCTGGCGATCGTGCTGTTGATCGCCGGCGCCGGCATCGCCGCGCTGGTGCGCGCGCTGTGGGTGCGCTTCGACGTGCCGGCGGGTCGATTGCTGGCGCCGGATGAGGCGCCGGCACTGCAGGCCGAGGTCGAGCGCCTGCGCGCGTCGACCGGCGCGCCGCCGCTTGCGGGCATCGTCATCGACACCCAGCTCAATGCCGCCGCGGCCAGCCTGCCGCGCCTGCTCGGGCTCGCCGGGCACCGGCATTACCTGGTGCTGGGCCTGCCGCTGCTGCAACTGCTCGATCGCGACGAGGCCGCTGCGGTGATCGCGCACGAGTTCGGGCATTTCGGCGAGCAGCACGGCCGGCTCGCCGGCTGGCTCTACCGCGTGCGCTTCACCTGGTATCGCGCGGTCGACGGCCTGTCGCGCAGCGGTTTCCTGCTGTCGATGCCGATCGCGCGGTTCTACGCCTGGTACGCGCCGCTGTTCGATGCGTGGAGCTTCGTGCTCGCGCGGGCACACGAGTTCCGCGCCGACGCGACCGCCGCGCGGGTCGTGGACCGGGAGGCGATGGCCAGTGCGCTGCTGCGGCTCGAGCACGGCAGCGGACGGCTGCAGTCGACGCTGTGGCCACGCGTGCTGGCCCGCGCCCGCGTGCAGTCGCATCCACCGGCGCAGCTGCTCGCGCCGTTGATCGACGGACTGCGCGCGTCGCCACCGCCGGATCCGGCGAGACTGCTCGCGATCGCCGATCGCGATGTCGATCCCCATGACACGCATCCGGTGTTGGCGCGCCGTCTCGAAGCGCTGGGCGCGCCTGCGGTCCTGCGCACGCGTGGCGCGCCCGCGGCCGCGTGGCTTGGCGACGCGCTGCCGGCCATCGAACGCGAACTGGACCAGCAGTGGCGCGCACAGCTAAAGACGGAATGGCAGGCGCTGCATGCGGCCGGCGCGAACCAGCGTGCGCGCTTCCGCGAGCTCGATGCCCTGCCGCAGCGCTCGGCCGATGACGCGGTCGAACATGCGCGCCTGTTCGAAACCGTCGAGATCGATCGCGATCCACTGCCGGTGCTGGCCCGCGCGCATGCCGCGCATCCGGGCAGCGCAATGGCCGCGTTCCGGCTCGGCCTGCGCCAGCTGCAGGCGGGCGATGTCGACGGCCTCACCCGCCTGCGCCAGGCGGTGGATCGCGACGCAGGCGCGGTCGGGCCGGTCGGCGATGCGCTGTCGGCACTGCTGCGCGATCCCGATCTCGATGGCGAGACCGCCCGCCAGATCGCCGCACTGCGCGACGCACTCGCCCCGCGCGCGGACGATCTGCGTGATCGCGATGCCGTCTTCGATGGCGACGCGCTGCAGCCGCACGATCTCGACGCGGCCGCGCTCGGCCGCCTGGCCGCCACGCTCGCCGGCCACACGCGCATCCAGCGGGCGTGGCTGGTGCGCAAGCAGGTGGCGATGGTCGAACAGGCCGCGCATTACGTGCTGCTGCTGGACTGGCGCGGCTCCGTCGCCAGTGAGGCCGCCGGCCTGCGCGCGCTGTCGGACGGCCTGCAGTTGCCCGGCAGCCACACGGTGTTCACCGGCAGCGAGGCCGCGGCGCTGGCCAGGCAGGTGCGACAGCTGTGCGGCGGACCGGTCTATCAGAAGGGCGCGGGACGGGCGCTCTGAGGCCGCTGCGGCCGGCGTCAACGCGGTTTCGCGGACCGCACCTGCGGAGATGACGCCCGAAGCCGCGCGAATCACGCCCCGCGTGCGCGCCGAGCGGGCGCGGCGGATCGGCTGCGCCGGCACGCTTTACTCGGCAGCGGATGGCAGGCCCTAAACTAGCCGGCCTCACGCTCGACCGGAATGCCGCCGATGACCGCCTGGTCCACCGACCTCGCCCGCAAGACCTACTCGATCCCGCACTGGAGCGAGGGGTATTTCGACGTCGACGACGCCGGCCGCATCGTGGTCTCGCCGCGCGGCAAGCACGGCCCGTCGATCGCGCTGCCCGAGGCGGTGGACGCCGCGCGCGCGAACGGCGCACAGCTGCCGATGCTGGTGCGTTTCCCCGACATCCTAGGCGACCGGCTCGCGCGGCTGCAGGAGGCGTTCGCGCAGGCCCAGGCCGAGTGGGAGTACCCGGGCGGCTACACGGCCGTCTATCCGATCAAGGTCAACCAGCACCAGGGCGTCGCCGGCACGCTGGCCTCGCACCATGGCGACGGCTTCGGCCTGGAGGCGGGCAGCAAGCCGGAGCTGATGGCGGTGCTGGCGCTGTCGCGGCCGGGCGGGCTGATCGTCTGCAACGGCTACAAGGATCGCGAATACATCCGCCTGGCGCTGATCGGCCGCAAGCTCGGCCTGCAGACCTTCATCGTCGTCGAGAAGCCGTCCGAGCTCGCGCTGGTGATGGAAGAAGCCGCCGCGCTCGGCGTGAAGCCGGGCCTCGGCGTGCGCATGCGCCTGGCTTCGCTCGGCGCCGGCAAGTGGCAGAACAGCGGCGGCGACAAGGCCAAGTTCGGCCTCAATCCGCGCCAGCTGCTGGACCTGTGGAAGAAGCTGCGCGACGCCGGCATGGCCGACTGCCTGCAGTTGCTGCATTTCCACATGGGCTCGCAGATCTCCAACGTCCGCGACATCGCCAACGGCATGCGCGAGGCGGTGCGCTATTTCGTCGAGCTGACCAAGCTCGGCGCGGTGATCACCCACGTCGACGTCGGCGGCGGACTCGGCGTCGACTACGAGGGCACGCGCTCGCGCAGCTACAACTCGGTGAACTACGGCATCCGCCAGTACGCGGGTTCCATCGTGCAGCCGCTGGCCCAGGCCTGCGCCGAGCACGGCCTCACGCCGCCGCGCATCGTCACCGAATGCGGCCGCGCGATGACCGCGCACCACGCGGTGCTGGTCGCCAACGTCTCGGAGGTCGAACGTGCACCGGAAGGTCGCGTGCCCGACGTGCACGACGACGAGCCGGCGGTGGTCTCGAACCTGCGCGAGCTGCATGCCGAACTGACCTCGCGTCCGGCGGTCGAACTGTTCCACGAGGCGCAGCACCAGCATGCCGAAGGTCTGGCGCTGTACGCGCTCGGCCAGATGGACCTCGTCCATCGCGCGCGCATCGACGACCTGTTCTATGCGATCGCGCACGCCGTGCGCGCGCGGCTGAGCTACGACGAGAAGAGCCACCGCCCGCTGCTCGACGAACTCAACGAGCGTCTGGTCGACAAGTACTTCGTCAACTTCAGCGTGTTCGAATCGATGCCCGACGTCTGGGCGATCGACCAGGTGTTCCCGATCGTGCCGATCGAGCGCCTGGATGAAATGCCCGAACGTCGCGGCGTGATCGCCGATCTGACCTGCGACTCCGACGGCAAGATCGACATCTACGTCGAGAACGAGGATCTCGACACCTCGCTGCCGCTGCATCCGCTGCGCAAGGGCGAGCAGTACCGGCTGGGCTTCTTCATGGTCGGCGCCTACCAGGAAATCCTCGGCGACATCCACAACCTGTTCGGCGACACCGACGCGGTGGAAGTGAAGATCGAAGGCGACGGCATCGCCGTCGCGCAGCAGCGGCGCGGCGACACCACCGACGTGATGCTCGACTACGTGGGCTACAAGCTGGCCGACCTGCGCGCGCGCTACACCGCGCTGGTCGACGGCGCCTCGCTGGCGGCAGACGAATCGCAGCGGCTCAAGGATGCGCTGGAAGCGGGACTGACCGGCTACACGTATCTGGACGACACGCCGCTGGAGTGACGCGCGCGGTCATGGCGTGTCGAGCCCGTGCAACTGGCGGGCTTCGCGTAACGTCACCTGGCCGTCCTTGTTGAAATCGGCCTGCAGCAGCAGTTTGATCTGCGACTGCTGGAAATTTTCGAGTGTGATCCGGCGGTTGCCGTCGAAGTCGAAGAAGACGAACGCGGCTTCGATGACCTTTGCCTGGATATGCGGCGGCAACTGGGACGCGCCGGCCTCGAGCTGCTGCTTGCTGATTTCCGCGTAGCTCAGCAGGCCGTCTCCATCGAGATCGTGCCTGGGGAACTCACGGGCCGCCGCTGCGCGGACCTCGACCTGCGTGATCACGCCGTCGCGATCGATGTCGAAGTCGCGGAACATGGCCTCGACATGGGCTGCACCGCGCGGGTTGGCCTGGGCCGGCGTGTCGCCGAACAGCAGCAACGGCACGAGCGCCGCGACGTGGAGTCCTTTCATGGGGTGGCGTCCTGCCTCTGGGGTGGCGGACACGTTAGCAATGCCACTGCGTCCGCAGAGCCGCGTCGTCGTATCGGAATTTCCTGCACCCGGTGTCATCCCATCGCGTCCGCTGGCATGCAGCGGCCCGTCGGTGTCGGCAATCGGGCGCGACGTCGGGTCTATGCTGCGGCACTGACGCGGCTTGCCGCGTTCCACGTCGTCAGGAGATTCGCCATGCGCCGCTTCACGCCTACCCGTGCCGTTTTGACGCTCGCGCTCGCCGCCGTACTCGCGGCCTGTGCCGACCCTGCGCCGCCACCGGCCACCGTCGATGCACCGCCGCCGCCGATGGCGACCGCCGACACCGCGGCCGCCAGCGACAGTGCCGACGTGCACCGCTTCCGGATCGGCAGCCTTGACGCCGCGGTGCTGCGCGATGGCGACATCCGCGTGCCCAACGACGGCAAGACGCTCGCCGTCGGCATCCCGAAGCCCGAGGTCGATGCGGTGCTGACACAGGCCGGTGAGCCGACCGACACCGTGCATCTGGGCGTGCAGGCGCTGCTGGTGCGCAGCGGCGACCGGGTGCTGCTGTTCGACACCGGCGCCGGCGATGCCGACTTCGCCGATGCCGGCCGCCTGCCCGCGTCGCTGCGCGCGGCGGGGGTCGAGCCGGCGCAGGTCACCGACATCTTCATCAGCCATGCGCATCCCGACCACGTCGGTGGTCTGACCGATGGCGCCGGCCAGGCCCTGTTCGCGAACGCGACCGTGCACCTGTCGGCGCCGGAATGGCAGGCGGTGCAGGCCGCGCCTGCGAACGCCGCGCTGGTCGCGGCGATCTCGCCGCGCGTCGATGCCTTCGCGCCGGGGGCCGAAATCGTGCCCGGGGTGACCGCGATTCCGGTCGAAGGCCACACGCCGGGCCACAGCGCCTACGAGATCGTCGACGGCGATGCGCGCCTGCTCTACATCGGCGACGCCGCGCATCACTTCGCGGTATCGGTTCAGCGCCCGCAATGGACGATCGCGTTCGATGGCGACGCGCCGGTCGCCGAGGCCAGCCGGGAGGCCCTGCTGGCACATGCGGCCGACAGCGCGGTGACCATCGCCTCGCCGCATTTCCCGTATCCGGGCCTGGGTCGGATCGTGCGCCGCGAAGGCAGCTTCGTCTGGGCGCCGTTGCAGTAAAGCCGGCGGGTGCATCGCCGCGCGGGCGAAGCACCCCTCCTGTCTTCAACGTGCTGGCGCGATCACGCCCTGGTGCATGCGGACCAGTTCCGCCCGCGTGACCTTGCCATCGCCGTCGTGGTCCGCTTTCAGCAGGCCGTCCACGAAAGCCTGTCGAGTTTCGGCGAGCGTGATGCGGCCGTCGCCGTCGGCATCCCAGAGCTGCATCGTCGCCTGTCGCAGCACGACGTGGCTATCGGATGGAAACCCGACGCGGCCCGGGCTGCCGGTCGCGATCTGTGGGTCCAGCTCGGCGATCACGCACATGGCGTCCCGGTTCACGTCGAGTGTGCGGAAGACCCGCGCCGCTTCCGCACGGGCTTCGGCCTGGTCGATCAGGCCATCCCGATTGGTGTCCTGCCCGGCGAACATGCGGTCCACCTCCGGGTTTGCCGACGCGGTCGTGGAGACGACCGGCAGCGGGACGAGCAGGGCAGTGGGCGCATGCGTGCGCGCCTCGAGCGTAGCGAGGCCACGTGTATGTGCGGCCTTGCGTTCCGTCAGGGCTCGCGGTGGATCTGGAAGCCCGCGAACGACTGGCTGACCGGCATCACTTCGAGCCGGTTGATGTTGAGGTGCGGCGGCAGGTTCGCGACCCACCACAGCGTCTCGGCGATGTCGTCGGCGACGATCGGCTGGGTGCCGGCGTAGAGCGTGTCGGAGGCGCCCTGGTCACCGCTGGTGCGCACCAGGGTGAACTCGGTTTCGGCCAGGCCCGGTTCGATCGAGGTCACGCGCACGCCGGTGCCGTGCAGGTCGGCGCGCAGACCCAGCGAGAACTGGGTGACGAAGGCCTTGGTGCCTCCGTAGGTGTTGCCGCCGGGATACGGATAACTGCCGGCGATCGAGCTGACGTTGAGGATCGCGCCGCGGCGTTCGATCAGCGTCGGCAGCAGCGCATGCGTCAGCGTGACCAGTGCGGTGACGTTGGTGTCGATCATCTGCCGCCACTGCGCGAGATCCGCGCGCTGCGCCGGCGCGGTGCCGAGCGCGAGACCGGCGTTGTTGACCAGCGCGTCGATGTCGCGGAAGTCCGCCGGCAGCGCATCGAGCGCGGCGTGCATCGCGGCTTCATCGCGGATGTCGAACGCGGCCGTGTGCAGACGTTCGCTGCCGTGCGCATCGACCAGCGCCTGCAGGCGCTCGGCGCGACGACCGGTGGCGATCACGCGCCAGCCGCCGGCGAGGAAGCGTGCGACGGCGGCGGCGCCGAAACCCGAGGTGCCGCCGGTGATGAGGATGGTGCGGGTCATGGCGGGGTCTCCTGGACGCCGTGCGCGCCGACATGCGGCGCGGGATCGAAGCGGGATGACGCGATGTCGACGCGTGGTTTGCGGCTTACTCGGACGCCTGGTCCGCGCAGCACTTCTTGTACTTCTTGCCGCTGCCGCAGCTGCAGGGATCGTTGCGGCCGGGCACGTCGGCGCGTTTGGCCGGCGCCGGGCGGCGGTCGTGCAGACGCTGCAGGTACATGTCGTACAGCATGTCCGGCAGGTCGTAGGTCAGGTCGAAACGCTCGTCGAGCGTGAGCATCTCCTCGGCGGCCATCCCCGCGTCCGCGAGCTGCGCCGCATCGATGATCGCCAGGCGTGTGATCGCACCCAGATCGTTCTCGATCGCGTCGTGCGCGTCCATCCACTCCGCCCATGCGTCCTCATGCTGCGCCGCGCCGCGCAGGAAGCCGGCCGACCATGCGGCCGCGAACGGAAAGTCGGCGGGAATGCCGTCCAGCGTCTCGTCGCCGCCGGCCGCCGCCGCATCGTCCTCGGCGTCTGCTTCGGGCGGCAGGCCGAGTAGGGGCATCAGCGTTTCGCGGTCCGGCGTGTCGGCGGGATCGCGGCGGATGCGGTGCGCGATCTCGTCCGCCAGCCGTGCGATCAGCGCCTCGGCCTCGCGGGTCTGGCGTTCGTCGCGGCGCGGCACCTCGCCCGGGCCCCAGATCGCCGGCAGCACCGTCGCCAGCTCCACCTCGACCGGACCGACAGCCAGCGCGGACAGGAACCCGTCGAGCATCTCGAGGTTGCCGAGGCCGCGTTCGGGATCGGTGCAGCGGTCGAGCAGCACATCGAGCCGGTCGAGTTCGGCGTCGCTCAGGGGGTGGGGCGTGGTCATGCGGTGGTGCACTGCGCAGGGCGGGACAGCTTAACGCCTGTCGGTGGCGCCCCGGTTCGCTGGCGCTGCGTATCCGGCGCCAGCAGCCCACATCGCATCGTCCGGCCCTGCGCTCCGCCGCAATCCCGACCCGGCTGCGCGTGGCGGACGTATCGAATCGTCGGCATGGAGGGCCGGCCGGGGAGCACCGGCCAGCCACCGGGCGTGGGTCACCACAGGCCTGGCAGCAGCCGTCGCGTCGTCCGCGCGTAGGCCGGATAGTCGACTGGAAATGCCGCCGACAGCGCCGCCTCCTCGACATGGATGCGCCGGCGCAACGCACGCCACAGCGGGACCACGACGACCAGCGGTGCGAGCCAGCTGCCGAGCACGCAGAGAAATCCGAAGACGGTCAGCAGCAGGCCGGTATAGGAGGGGTGGCGCAGCCAATGGTAGGGACCACTGCGGATCAGCCGATGATCGGCGGCGATCGCCACATCGACGGTGAAATGCTCGGCGAGCACGCGGATCGACCACCAGCGCAGCACCATCCCGGTGAGCATCAGCACGCAACCGCCCCACAGCAGCGTCGGCTGCCAGGCCGGCGGCAGCCGCCCGGGAAGCCAGATCGACACCAGCAGCGCCGCGCTGATGCATCCGCCGACCACGAGCACCAGCCGTACGAGCGTGCCGTCATCGCGGCTGCGGTCGGCGGCACGGTGGCGCAGGCCGATCCACAGTTCGCTCAGGCACCACAGCGCGCTCAGCGCCGCGAACACGAGGATGCCGGTCATGGCGGATTCCAGCCTGTGGGGATGCCGAGCCTTGCAGGCTCAGTGTGATGTCGGGGTGCCGGCCGGGGATTTCGCGGCCGGCTTGCGCGCCGGGGGGTCGGCGTCGGCCGGCTCGGTCCGCGCGCGGCGTCGGCCGGTGGTCGACTTGCCACGCGTGCGCGCCTTCGTCGCGCGGTGCTTCTGCAGCATGTCCTCGGCCAGCACCACGTCCTCGGACAGGATGCCGGCCGCGCGCGCGACGGCGATCCGGGCGGCGGCCCGGTTCTCGTCGGGATTGGCCTGCAGCAACTCGCGGATTGCCTCGCGCAGCGCCGCCTGCGCGTTGGTCTTGAGCTTGAGGTCACTGCCCTGCTGGAACAGGGCCAGCAGGACGTCGACGACCGGTTTGACGAGTGCAGCTTCGATGGCCATGGCATGTCTCCCTTGGCCACCCATTCTCCGCAGCGGCATCGCGCGGACTGCGACCGCGTTGGGACGCGCCTCACGGATCGGCGATCGGACCGGACGGGCGCTGTGCCGCGGCCACGACAGCGCCGGCCATTCAGGTCGCTGTGCATGGGGTTCGCGATCGAACGCGGCCTCGGCCGTCGCATCCGGCCGTGCCGAACAGCAGGTCCGGCCGGCGGGACCGGGGAACGCGATGGGGCGGGTTACTGCGCCTTGATCGCCAGCGCCGGCAGGCCGCCGTTGCCGAGCGTCTGCTTGGCGGCGGCCAGTTCGGTCGCGCTGGAATAAGGCCCCATGCGCACGCGGTACACCGTGCGGCCGGCGGCTTCGCCGGATTCCACCCGCGCGCTCAGGCCGAGCAACGCGATCCGGGCCTTCAAGGCTTCGGCATCGCCGGAGGCGCTGAACGAGCCCGCCTGCAGCAGGTACCGCGCATCGCTGGCGGCTGCGGCCGGCGTGGCGCGCGCGGTCGTGGCCGGCGCGGCCTCGGGCGCGCGCGCGGGTGGCGGGCTGTCTTCCGACAGCGGGGTCGGGCCCGTGGGGCCGCCGGCCAGATCGGCCGCGTCGGGGTGGCGGGCCTGCAGCGCCTGCTGCGCGGCCTCGGCCTGCTTCTGCCGTTCGGCCTCGGCGCGCGCGCTGGCGGCCAGCTCGGCGTCGCTCATCGGCACTTCCTGGTCCGGGAGCATCGTGTAGAAGTCGTAGTCGGTCGAGCGCTGGTTGGGCGCCTGGCCCGCCGGCACGGGACGCTGTCCTGATGCGGGCGTGGGCAGGTCGGCGTCCTCCGACGTGGCCACCGCCGGCTGTGCATCGGGATTCGGCCGAGGCCGGAAGAAGCCGTCCTCGGCATCGGGCTTGAACAGCCGCGGGAGCGCCAGCACCACGCCGAGCGCGAGCACGACGCCGATGATCATCCACGCCCAGCCGGGCAGGCCGCCGGAGCTGCCGCCGTTGCGCCGGGCCTGGGTCTTGCCGCGTCTTGCCGCCATTACATCGCCTCCGGGGCCTGCACGCCGAGCAGCGCCAGACCGTTTTTCAGCACCTGCCGCACGGCCGTGGCCAACGCCAGGCGCGCATCGCGCACCGCCGCATCGTCGACCAGGAACTGGTGATCGTTGTAGTAGGTCTGGAACACCTGGGCCAGCTCCAGCAGATAGGTCGCGATCAGGTGGGGCTCGAGCTGTGTGCCGGCCGCGGCGACGATCTCGGGCCAGCGCGACAGGTCGATCAGCACGTCGCGCAGCGCGACGTCGTCCATGTCCAGCGGCTGGGCCAGGCCGTTCTGCAGATCGAACGTCAGGCCGCGCTCGGCCATCTGGCGCAGCAGGCCGCAGATGCGCGCGTGCGACAGCTGCACGTAATAGACCGGGTTGTCGAGCGACTGGCTGCGCGCCAGATCGATGTCGAACACCAGCTGCGAATCGGGCTTGCGCGCGACCAGGAACCAGCGCGTCGCATCGCGCCCGGCCTCGTCGATGAGGTCGCGCAGCGTCAGGTAGCTGCCGGCGCGCTTGGAGAGCTTCACTTCCTCGCCGCCGCGCATCACCGTGACCATCTGGTGCAGCACGTATTCCGGCCAGCCCGCCGGAATGCCGGCGTCGAGCGCCTGCAGGCCGGCTTTCACCCGGGCCAGCGAACCGTGGTGATCGGCGCCGAGTTCGGTGATCGCACGCGTATAGCCGCGCTGCCACTTCGACAGGTGATAGGCCACGTCCGGGACGAAATAGGTGTAGGTGCCGTCGGACTTGCGCATCACGCGGTCCTTGTCGTCACCGAAATCGGTGGTGCGCAGCCAAAGCGCGCCGCCGTCCTCGTAGGTGTGGCCGTGGGCGACGAGCTCGCGCACGGTCTCCTCGACCTTGCCGTCGGCGTACAGCGACGATTCGAGGAAGTACACGTCGAAGCCGACGCCGAACGCGGCGAGGTCGGCGTTCTGCTCGCGGCGCAGCCAGGCGACGGCGAAGCGGCGGATCGCGTCGAGATCGTCGGCGTCGGGCGCGCCGGTGACCACCTGGCCTTCGACCTCGACGGTCGCACCGTCGAGATACGCGCGTGCGACCTCGGCGATGTAGTCGCCGTTGTAGGCGTCGGCCGGCCAGTCGGCATCGCCGGGCGCGAGCCCCTTGGCGCGTGCCTGGGTCGAGCGGGTGAGGTTCTCGATCTGCACGCCGGCGTCGTTGTAGTAGTACTCGCGCTTGACGTTCCAGCCGTTGGCGTCGAGCACCCGCGCGATGCAGTCGCCGATCACCGCCGCGCGGCCGTGGCCGACATGCAGCGGACCGGTCGGATTGGCCGAGACGTACTCGATGCCGGCAGTGTGCGCGCCGCCGCTCTCGTTGCGGCCGAAGCTGTCGCCCTGCGCGTGCACGGCCAGCAGCTGTTCGCTCCAGGCGGACGGCGACAGTCGGAAGTTGAGGAAGCCGGGGCCGGCGATGTCGACCGACAGGACCGCGTCGCTGGACGGCAGTGCATCCACCAGCGCCTGGGCCAGCGCACGCGGGTTCGACTTCGCGGGCTTGGCCAGCAGCATCGCGGCATTGGTCGAAAAATCGCCATGGCTGCGGTCCTTCGGTCGTTCGACGACGAAGGCGGGCGTGGCGAGGTCGGTGGGCAGCGTGCCCTGGTCGCGGAGGCGGGCAATGGCCTGGCCGACGAGTGATTCGATCAGGTCGCGGAGCGGGGAATTCACGGGCGGGCGGTGTCGCGGATCACGGCCCCGCATTGTACGCGAGGCGCTGCGCCGGGCTCTGTACGGCGGCCCCCCGCCGGTATGCTTGCCGCCCCCATTCGTCGGCGGCCACCGTGGACGCGTTGTTTCCCGAACTGATCTGGCTGGTCTGCATCGCGTTCATGGCCGGACTGGTCGATGCCGCGGTCGGGGGCGGCGGGCTGGTCCAGCTGCCGGGCCTGTTCACCGCGCTGCCGCACCAGGCGCCGGCTGCGCTGCTGGGCACCAACAAGTTCAGCTCGGTGTTCGGCACGATGGCCGCGGGCTGGCGCTATGCGCGCAACGTGCGGTTTCCGTGGGCGCCGGTGCTGTTCGCCGCGGCCACGGCCTTCGTGTTCGCCTTCGTCGGGGCGACCGCGGTCAGCCTGCTGCCGCGTGATGCGGTGCGGCCGCTGATCCTCGTGCTGCTGGTCGCGATGCTGGCCTACACGCTGCTCAAGAAGGACTTCGGTGCGCTGCACCGGCCGCGCGACGTGGGCCGCCGCGAACTCGTTCTGGCGCTGGCGATGGGCGCGGCGATCGGCTTCTACGACGGTGTGTTCGGCCCGGGCACCGGCAGCTTCCTGATCTTCCTGTTCATCCGCTTCTTCGGGCTCGACTTCCTGCGCGCCACGGCGGCATCGAAGATCGTCAACATCGCGACCAACCTCGCCGCGCTGTCGTTCTTCGTGCCCTCCGGCCATGTGCTGCTGGCGTTCGCGGTGCCGATGGCGGTGGCCAACATCGGCGGTGCGTTCGCCGGCACGCGTCTGGCGCTGCGCGGCGGCACCCCGGTGATCCGCAAGCTGTTCGTGCTGCTGGTGGTCGTGCTGATCGCGAAGATGGGCTGGGATACCGTCGCCGGCACCTGAGTGCCCGCCGCGCGACGGCGGAACCGGCTCAGCGCCGGTCGCTGCCCTCGATGAAGCGCAGGAATTCGGCGCGGGTGCGCGCATCGTCGCGGAAGCTGCCGAGCATGCGCGAGGTCACCATGCTCACGCCGCGCTTGTGCACGCCGCGGGTGGTCATGCACTCGTGCGCGCCCTCGACGACCACGCCGACGCCCACCGGGGCGAGCGCGCGCTGGATGCAGCCGGCGATCTGCGCGGTCATCTTCTCCTGCACCTGGAACCGCTTGGCGTAGGCCTCGACCACGCGGGCCAGCTTGCTGATGCCGACCACGCGGCCGGCCGGCAGGTAGCCCACGTGCACCCGGCCGATGATCGGGGCCATGTGGTGCTCGCAGTGGCTTTCGTATTCGATGTCGCGCAGCACGATCATCTCGTCGTAGCCCGCCACCTCTTCGAAGGTGCGCGCGAGATAGGCGTCGGGATCGATCGCGTAGCCGCCGAACCACTCGCCGTAGGCGTCGGCGACGCGACGCGGCGTGTCGAGCAGGCCTTCGCGCGCGGGGTCCTCGCCGGCCCAGCGCAGCAACGTGCGCACGGCCGATTCGGCCTCGGTCCGGCTCACGCCATGGCGGGCGTCGTCGTCGATGGAATCGCGCATGGCGGTGTTCGCAGCAAGGGGGGCGCTATGGTAGCGCGCGGCCCGCCCGCAGATTCAGTGGCGATCGCCGGCCGACGGCGCCTCGCGCTGCTCGGAGGCGTTGAAGGTCTGGCTCAGCTCCGAGCGGGTCCAGGCGTCTTCGACCGCGCCGCGCGCCTCCACCCAGCCGAGACGGGACTGCCCACGCGCCGTGGTCCAGTCGCGCTCGAGCTGCTGTTCGACGTCTTCGAAGCGCTGGCCGGAATGCCGGCGCTGGCTGCGCTGGCCGAAGCGGTAGGCCGGCAGGTAATCGTCCCAGAGGCGGCCGACCGAGTAGTACGGCGCCTGGAGCAGGCCGTCCTGGTAACGCTCGGCCAGTGCCTCGTCGGTGTCGGCCTGGTCCGGCCCGCGGGTCGACGGGCTCAATTGCTGTTGCTGGCGGTTGGTCGGGGCCATGGGGTCAGTCCTGCATCGCGGCGCGTGTGCGTGGGAGGAAGGCGCGTTGGGTGCGACGCTGCTCTGCTGACGACGGACGTTACGGACCGCGCCGTGCGGCACCAGTGAAAAATTCGGTCGACCGTACGGTCTCGTGCAGCCGGCGTTCATCCCGTCTCGACGTCACTCGTGCCTCGCCGGCCGTGACATCCAGCAGGGGCGCGCGGCGGTGGCGCCGCGCAGAATGGCGGCTCGATCCGTTGATGGAGTGTCCGATGCGTCCCGCCCTCGCCTGCAGCACCCTGGCCCTGGCCCTGGCCCTGGCCGCCTGCGCCCCCGGCACGAACGACGCGCCCGCCGGCGCCACTGCCGCCGAGCAGGCGAAGAACGAGTCCGCCCGGCTCAACGCCTGGTTCGACACCCAGTACGAGGAACTGCTCCAGCTCAGCCCGCTGCAGATGACGGTGCTCGGCCGCAAGGACCGCTACGACGAGCTCGACGACGTCTCGCCCGAAGCCGATGCCCGCCGCCTGGCGTGGCTGAAGACCTCGGTCGAGACGATGGAGTCGACCTTCGACCGCGATGCGCTCGATGACGAAACCCGGCTGTCCTGGGACCTGTGGAAGCGCCAGTACGAAAGCGCCCGCGACGGCGAGGCGTTCCTCGTCGACCAGTACGTGTTCGACCAGATGAACGGCATGCACAGCCTGCTGCCGACCTTCCTGATCAATTTCCACAAGGTGGAGACCGAGCAGGACTACACGGCCTACATCGCCCGACTGAAGGCCGCGCCGCGGATGTTCGACCAGCTGATCGCCCGCGGTGAGGCCTCGGCCGCCGACGGCATCCGGCCGCCGAAGTTCGCGTTCGAAGGCGTGATCGACCAGTCGCGCAAGGTGATCGCCGGCGCGCCCTTCGACGACGGCGCACCCAGCGCGCTGTGGGCGGATCTCGAGGCCAAGGCCGCGGCCCTGGTCGAGGCCGGCACGATCGACGCCGCGCGCGCCGACGCGCTCAAGGCCGAGGCCCGTACCGCGCTGCTGGAGCAGGTCAAGCCCGCCTACGAGCGCGTCATCGCCTGGAGCGAGCGCGAGCTGCCGAACGCGCTGGAGAATCCGACCGGCGTGGGCGCCACCCATCCCAACGGCGCCGCCTACTACGCGTGGCAGCTGCGCGAGAACACCACCACCGGCATGAGCGCCGAGGAGATCCACCAGCTCGGCCTGGACGAGGTGGTCCGCCTGCGCGGCGAGATGGAGGCGGTCAAGGACCAGGTCGGGTTCGAAGGTGACCTCACCGCGTTCTTCGCCTTCATCAATACCGATCCGCAGTTCCGCTTCCCGAACATCGACGCCGGCCGCCAGGCCTACATCGACGGCGCCAGCGAGGCGATCGCCAACATCAAGCAGCATCTGCCCGAGTACTTCGGCCTGCTGCCGAAGGCGGACCTGGTGGTGCGCCGGGTCGAGGCCTTCCGCGAACAGGACGGCGCCGCCCAGCATTACTTCCCCGGCACGCCCGACGGCTCGCGTCCGGGCATCTACTACGCGCACCTGTCGGACATGGGCGCGATGCCCAAGACCGAGCTCGAGGTGATCGCATATCACGAGGGCCTGCCCGGCCATCACATGCAGATCGCGATCGCGCAGGAGCTCGAGGGCGTGCCGATGTTCCGCACCCAGTACTTCAGCACCGCCTATGCGGAGGGCTGGGGCCTGTATTCCGAATGGCTGGCCAAGGAGATGCCGGGCACCTACGAGGATCCGTATTCGGAGTACGGCCGGCTGATGTCGGAGATGTGGCGCGCGATCCGCCTGGTGGTCGACACCGGCATGCACGCCAAGGGCTGGACCGAGTCGCAGGCGGTCGAGTATTTCCAGCAGAACGCGTCGATTCCCGAGGCCGCGATCCGCTCCGAAGTGCGCCGCTACCTGATCATGCCGGGCCAGGCCACGGCCTATAAGGTCGGCATGATCAAGATCCAGCAGCTGCGCGCCAAGGCCGAGGCCGAGCTTGGGGACCGCTTCGACATCCGCGGCTTCCACGACACCATCCTCGGCGGCGGCGCGATGCCGCTGGACCTGCTGGAGCGCCGCGTCGACCAGTGGATCGCGACGAAGAAGGCCGGCTGACGCCGCACCGCGTCGCGTCGAGCACGACGGGGCCGGGCATTGCCCGGCCCTTTTTTGCGTGCGATACGGCGCGGCACCGTACATCCGGCCGCGCCGTCCATCGACCGGGCCCGATGCCCGGCGCGGACGCGCGCGCGCATCGGAACCGGGTTCGCGGCGTGTGCCCGATCGTCCGACCCTGGCGTGCCCGGCAGGCAGGCCCGCAGCCAAGTCGCCGACTGTAGGCGCGCGCTCGCGTGCGATCGGCGGGCCGGTCATGCCCGATCGCGCGCGAGCGCGTTCCTACAGTGAAGGGGGCGGACCGGACGGTCCCGCACCCAGGCTGCTGTGCGCAGGCGCGCGCTCGCGCGCGATGGGCTGTTGCGACTGCACCCACGCGCCCCGGATAGAAACGCGCACACCGCAGCGCCCGTGCGCGATCGGACACGGCAGATGTCGCGCGCCGCGCCACCTGCGATCATGCGCACATGACCGCATCCACCGAGTTCTCCAGCCTCGCGCTGACGCCCGCCCTGCTGCAGGGCGTCGACGCCCTGGGCTACACCGCGATGACGCCGATCCAGGCGCAGGCCCTGCCGCCGATCCTCGAAGGCCGCGACGTGCTGGCCCAGGCCCCCACCGGCAGCGGCAAGACCGCGGCCTTCGGCCTGGGCGTGCTGCACCGGATCGATCCGGCATTGATCGAGACCCAGGCGCTGGTGCTGTGCCCGACCCGCGAGCTGGCCGACCAGGTGGGCAAGCAGCTGCGCAAGCTCGCGCTCGGCATCCCGAACCTGAAGCTCTCGGTGCTGTGCGGCGGCATTCCGCTGGGCCCGCAGCTGGCGTCGCTGACCCATCCGCCGCATGTCGTCGTCGGCACGCCGGGGCGCATCCAGGAGCTGGCGAAGAAGAAGGCGCTGCATCTGCGCCACGTGCGCGCGCTGGTGCTCGACGAAGCCGACCGCATGCTCGACATGGGCTTCGAGGAGTCGATCCGCGACATCGTCAAGCGCGTGCCGCCGACGCGCCAGGGCCTGCTGTTCTCGGCCACGTTTCCCGATGCGATCCGCGATCTCGGCACCGCGATGCTGCGCGAACCGATGCAGATCGGGGTCGAGGGCGGTGCGCCCGCGCCGAAGATCGAACAGATCTTCCACGAGGTGGAGCCGGCGCGCCGCGCGCCGCAGCTGGCCGCGCTGCTGCTGCGTCATCGTCCGGAGTCGGCGGTGGTGTTCTGCAACACCCGCGCCGACGTCAACGAGGTCGCCGGCTCGCTCGCGCACTACGGCTTCGACGCGCTCGCGCTGCACGGCGACATGGAACAACGCGACCGCGACGAGGTGCTGGTGCGCTTCGCCAACCGCAGCTGCAACGTGCTGGTGGCCAGCGACGTCGCCGCGCGCGGGCTCGATGTCGAGGACATCGGCGCGGTGGTGAACTACGAACTGCCGCACGACGCCGACACCTACGTGCATCGCATCGGACGCACCGGTCGCGCTGGACGCACCGGGCTGGCGCTGAGCCTGGTCACACCGCGTGAACTGCCGCGCACCGCGCTCGTCGAAGAACAGTTCGGCGCACCGCTGCGCTGGGAGAAACTGCTGCCGCTCAGCGGCAAGGGCAGCGACGTGCCGGCCGCGCCGATGGTCACGCTTCGCATCGATGCCGGCCGCACCGACAAGCTGCGCCCGGGCGACATCGTCGGCGCGCTGACCGGCGAGGCCGGCCTGCACAAGGACGCGGTCGGCAAGATCGACGTCTTCGCCACGCGCAGCTATGTCGCCATCGCACGCGGCCAGGTCGGCCTCGCGCTGGGCCACCTGCAGGGCGGCAAGATCAAGGGCCGGCGTTTCCGCGTCGCGCGGATGTGAGCCCGCGCGCCGCCGCACTCATGCGGCGAAGTCGAGCACGATGCGGCCCTCGATCGTTCCGGCGTGCATGCGCGCTAACACGTCGTTGATGTTCTCCAGCCGCTCGGTCGCCACGGTCGCGCGCACCTGGCCCCGCGCCGCGAAGTCCAGCGACTCCTGCAGGTCCAGGCGCGTGCCGACGATCGAGCCGCGCACGGTCACGCCGCCCAGCACCAGGCCGAAGATGTCGAGCGGAAACGTGCCCGGCGGCAGCCCGTTGAGCGAGACCGTGCCACCGCGGCGGACCATGCCGACCGCCTGCTCGAACGCCTTCGGCGACACGGCCGTGACCAGCGCGCCATGCGCGCCGCCGATTTCCTTCTTGAGGTAGGCCACCGGATCGGTGGTCGCCGCATTGACCGTCACCGCTGCGCCGAGCCGTTCGGCCAGCCGCAGCTTGGCGTCGTCCACGTCCACCGCGGCGACGTTGAGGCCCATCGCCCGCGCGTACTGCACCGCCATGTGGCCGAGGCCGCCGATACCGGAGATCACCACCCAGTCGCCGGGTTTGGTGTCGGTGACCTTGAGTCCCTTGTAGACGGTGACGCCGGCGCACAGGATCGGCGCGATCTCGACGAAGCCGATCGACGCGGGCAGATGGCCGACGTAGCCGGCATCGGCGAGCGCGTACTCGGCGAAGCCGCCGTTGACCGAGTAGCCGGTGTTGCGCTGCGATTCGCACAGCGTCTCCCAGCCGCCGAGGCAGTGTTCGCAATGGCCGCAGGCCGAATACAGCCAGGGCACGCCGACCCGGTCGCCTTCGCGCACGTGCAGCACCCCGCTGCCGACCGCGACCACGTGGCCCACGCCTTCGTGGCCGGGAATGAAGGGCGGGTCGGGCTTGACCGGCCAGTCGCCCTCGGCCGCGTGCAGGTCGGTGTGGCAGACGCCGCAGGCCTCGATCCTGACCAGCACCTCACCCGGTCCGGGGCGCGGGACCTCGACTTCCTCGATCACCAGCGGCGCGCCGAACGCGCGCACCACGGCGGCTTTCATGGTTCTGTCCATCGTCGGAACTCCATCGGGTTCGGGTGGCCTCACCCTGCGCGCATCGGCGCCGCCTGGCGTTGATCCGGATCAAGGCGGCCGGGTCCGCGATGCGCGTGCGACGTGCACCGGCATCCAGGCCACCGTGCGCGTGCGGCGATGACGAGGGTGGGAGGAGTCGCGCCCGTCTGCGAACGCGCCGACCAACGGTCGCGCGCCCTGCTGCAGCGCAGAATGCGCGCCGCTGCGCCGTACGCTAGCGTCCGGTACGCGACGACAAGGGGGGACCCCGGCCAGCCGGCCCGGGTCCGGTCGCGGCAGTCGAAGTTCGATGTGCGTCATCGCCAGCGGGCAGCCGCCCCTGGCGCACACAGTCGAAGGGGAAACAGGATGCAGACCCGGTTCCGCAACGCGGCGTGTCGCGCGCTGCCCGTCGCCGTGCTGATGGCGCTGTGCGCGCCCGCCGCGGCCAATACGCTCAACCAGAACGTCTCGTGGACGATCGACCGCCCGGGCACGACCGCCAAGTACCGCATGGTCGCCTACGGGGATTCGATCTACGCCGGCTACAACGGCTCGATCAGCAATGCCGCGCGGTATTCCGCGCCGACGGTCAACGGCGAATACCTGGCCGCGCGCTGGAACGCCGACATCGAGACCATCCGCCGCACCAAGTCCGGCGCGGTCGCGCGCGACGTCTTCGAGAACAAGATCGTCGCCGAACGTTCGTACATGCAGGCCGCGTCCACGCGCGTGGTGACGTTCGAGATGTGCGGCAACGACGGCCTGCAGGCGCGCACGGCGTTCAAGTCCCAGGGCGGCACCTGCAACTACGCCGGGCTCGAGGCCGCGGTGAATTCATGTAAGACCTACGTCGCGCAATCGATGGACTACATCAACGCCAACGCGCATCCCAATACGCTGAAGATCATCTCCAACGTCTACTACCCGGGCTACGCCGCCGACAACGTGCAGAGCTCGTGCCGCGACGCGGGCACCGGGCAGACGGTCAACCTGCGTGACCGGTTCCTGCCGGCGCTGACCCGGATGAACTACTGGATGTGCGAGTACGCGCGGCAGAAGGGCTTCCAGTGCGCCGACAGCTTCGCCCAGTACATGGGCGCCGACTACGACAGCAACGGCGACGGCGTCGTCGATGCCGACGCGCTGCGCTGGGTGCCCGGCGAGAGCGAGGCCAGCTACCTGCAGCGCATCACCGTGACCCTGCGCGGCACGCTGCGCGACGCGAACACCAAGTTCGTCAGCGCCCAGAGTTCCTACGACTACATCCAGTCCGACGACGTGCATCCCACCTACACCGGCGGCACCGTCAGTGCCGGTCTCTGGGGCGGGACCACCGGCACCGGCGCGGCGCGCTACGGCAGCTTCACCAACGGCCGCAGCCCGATCTGGAACCAGTTCGGCCACGAGCGCATGGGTTGGGCGCTGTCGGTCTACAACCCGGCCACCCCGTGACCGCATCCGAGGAGACACCCATGACCGCATCCCGTACCCCGAACCCGCCCGACGCCGACGGCATCCACGTCACCGACACCGCGCGCGGGCGCGCCTCGACCTGGATGCTGGTGGCGACCGCGGTCGCGGTCGTCGGCGGCCTGGCCCTGTGGCGCTTGAGCACGCCCGATGCGGCGGCGGTCGCGGGCGATGCACCGCCGCGTGCGCCGGCCACCACCGAGGCGGGCGCGCGCGCGGGCTATGCCGCCACGGCGATGGCCGCGGTCGGCAAGGCGCGCCCGCTGCCGGGCGACGACCGCAACGACATCGCGGCCTATTTCCATCCCGGTGATCCCGAGCCGACCGGCGCCGAACTGATCACCGCGCTCAACGAGGCCGGCGTGCACACCGGCATCGCCGCGTTCAACCCGCCGGGCACCAGCCCCCCGCTGGAAGGCCTGGCGGTGCCCGAGGATTTCGCGCTGCCCGAGGGCTACGTGCGCCATCACCAGGCCACCGACGATGGCGAGGTCATCGAGCCGATCCTGATGTTCGCGCCCGATTTCGCCTTGCTCGATGCCGACGGCCAGCCGATCGACATGCCCGACAACCGGGTCGTGACCGCCGATCTCGCGCCGCCCGGCTTACCGCTGCGCCAGGTCCGCATTCCGGGGCAGTGACCCCCGGAGACGGGATCGCCCGGCGTTGAGCCCTGCACCGCGCCACCGCGCCGGCCTGCGCCATGCCGGCGGCATCCTGCTGTCCGCGGCGCTGTTCGCGGTGTACGCCCGCGTGCCGCAGGCCTGGGCGCTGGGCTTCGTCGCGCTGGTGCCGTGGCTGTGGGCGCTGGACGGCGGACGCGGGCTGCGCGCCGCGTTGCTGTCGGGCGCGGCGATGGCGGTCGCGTTCGTCGCGGGCGTGCTGGGCTGGTTCGGCGCGGCGATCGCCGCCTACATCGATGTCGGCGCCGTGCCCGCGACGGCCGCGTTGCTCGCACTGGCGCCGTTGCTGCAGCCACAGCTGATCGCCTACGCCATCGCGCGCCGGCTGGTCGCACGCCGGCACGGGTTCGCGCTGCGCGCGCTGGCCTCCGCGGCGGTGTGGGTCGCCTGCGAGGCGGTAGTGCCGAAGCTGTTCGGCGACACGCTCGGCCACGGCCTGCACGGCGCGGCGCTGCTGCGCCAGGGCGCCGATCTCGGCGGCGCCGCGGGCCTCACCGTGATCCTGCTGCTGGTCAACGACGCGCTCGCCTGCGCGCTGTCGCGCCGGCAGCGCGGTGCGCGGGCGTGGTCGCCGCCGCTGCTCGCCGGTGCGGCGCTGGTCGCGGCCCTCACCGGCTACGGTGCGTGGCGGCTGGACACGCTGCAGGCGGCGCCCGCGCCGGAGGGGCCGCCGCTGCGCGTGGCGATGGTGCAGGCGAGCATCACCGACTACGAACGGTTGCGCCGCGAGATCGGTGCCTACGGCGTGGTGCGCCATGTGCTCGACACGCACTACGCGCTGTCGTGGTCGGCGCTGCGTGACCATCAGGCCGATGTATTGCTGTGGTCGGAGACCGTCTATCCCACCACGTTCGGCCAGCCGCGCAGCGAGGACGGTGCGCTGCTCGATGCCGAGATCCGGGCCTTCGTCGACACCACGGGCGTGCCGCTGGTGTTCGGCAGCTACGACCGCGATGCCGCCGGGGAATACAACGCAGCGACGTTCGTCGAACCCGGCCGCGGCCTGATCGGCGCCTACCGCAAGACCCATCCGTTCCCGTTCACCGAACACGTGCCGCGCTGGCTCGACGGGCCGCGCCTGCGCGCCTGGCTGCCGTGGACGGGCAGCTGGCAGCCCGGGCACGGCGCACGCGTGATGCCGCTGCGCAGCCGCGACGGGCGCGAGGTCGACGTGGTGCCGCTGATCTGTCTCGACGACGTGCATCCGCAACTGGCGATCGACGGCGCGCGGCTGGGCGCGCAGGCGATTCTCGGCATGTCCAACGATTCCTGGTTCACCGCGCATCCGCTGGGCGCGCGGCTGCACCTCACCGTCGCCGCGTTCCGCAGCATCGAGACGCGCCTGCCGCAGGTGCGGGTGACCACGAACGGGCTCTCGGCGGTCATCGACGACACCGGCGCCGTGCAGGCGCAGACATCGATGGGCGACCAGGCGGTGTTGACGGCGTTCGTGCACGCGCAGGCGCCGCTGCCGACGCTGATGGTGCGCTGGGGCGACTGGGTCGGCCGCGCGGCGCTCGGGCTGTGGCTGGCCTGGGCGGGCGTGATCGCGATACGCGCGGCGTCGCGGCGCCTGCATCTGCGGCGCGGCGCAGCGGGCGCGCCGCAGGTGTATCTGCTGTCGACGTGGCCGCGCGGGGTGGTCATCGGCCTGCGCCTGATCGCCGCGGCGGGGCTGATCTGGCTGGCGTTCGACATGCTGCAGCGGACCGGCCTGCAGGTGGTCGCGCTGGCGCAGTTGAAGGTGTTCGCGGGCATGGTCGTGCTGCCACTGCTGGTGGCCGGCGCGGTGCTGCATCACAGCCGCGCGCGGATGACGATCGACGGCGCGCACCTGCGGCTGACGCAGCGGCGCCGGCGCATCGAGGTACCGATGACAGCCATCGCGGCGCTGCGCCCCTGGCGATGGCCGTGGCCCTTGGCCGGCCTGCGGCTCGAACTGGCCTCCGGACGCCCCTGGCATTTCGCGCTGGCGACGCCGCATCCGCGCGCAGTGCGCGATGCCCTGCAGGCCGGCAGCGTGCCGATGCGCGAGGCGGCGGGCCGCGCGACCGCACTCGGGCTCTACGCCGATGCGCGTGGCACCGCGCGACGTCCGGTGCTCGACCATCCCCTGCTCAAGTTCGGCCTGTTTCCGCTGCTGCCGGCGCTGGTCGCATTCCGTCTGCACCAGATCATCGCGTTCGGCGGTGCGTTCGGCGAATGGCAGACCTTCGGCGCCGGCGCGTGGTTCACCGCGCTGGGCATCTGGTGGGCGGCATGGTCGCTGGGCCTGATGCTGTTCGCCGCGGCACTGCGTGTGGCGATCGAGCCGGTCTGCCTGCTCGGTGCATGGCGCTGGTCGTCGCGCGCAACAGGGCTGCGTGAGCGTCTCGAACAGGGCGCCCGCTGGCTCTATTACGCCGGCGTGCCGCTGTGGCTGGCGTGGCGGTTGCTGGCCGCAGGCTGAGAGCAGGCAGGCGGCACAGGCGCCGACACGCGACCTGCGCCGGTTGCAGCGCGGGCGGAATCGCACAGGCCGCGGGCTGTCGCCATCAACAGGCCATCGCGTTCTTCGGCGCCGTCGCATACGCGCGTGCGCTGTATCACGCGCCGCGGTCCCGGAAGCCGGATGCAGGTGCGCTGCGCGCTCAGTCGGACGCGGATTTCGGCGCCAGCAGCACGCGCGGTGTCATCGCGACGTTGGCCTTGTCGCTCATCAGCTGCAGCTCGCCATCCTGGATCAGCGCGGTCAGTCGCATGCTCCGCTCGAGCAGCGCGGTGGCCGCCTCCAGCGCATCGGGGTCGAGGTCGATCACCGTGAGATTCTTCAGCCGCGACAGCACCGCCTGATTCTTCTCCCACCAGATCGCCGCGCTGCCGCCGCTGTAGCTGACCACCGCGATATCACGCGCACGTGCCGCGGCCTTGCGGATGCGCGTGTCGGTGGGCTGGCCGAGATCGATCCACTGCTCGATGTCGCCCGTGTAGTCGCGGCGCCACAGGTCGGCTTCGTCCTCGTTGCTGAGGCCGCGTCCGAATTCCAGCCGCTCGTCGGCGAACAGCACGAAGGCGATCAATCGCGCCATCAGCCGCACCGGCGTCTCGGACGGGTGCTGGGCCAGCGTGAGGTTGTGCTCGGCGTAGTACTGCCGGTCCATGTCGCTGACCTGCAGTTCGGCCTTGTAGATCGTCGCGTTGGGGGCCATGGCCACGCCTGTCGGAAACGGCGGGCAAGTGTACGGCCCGGCACCCGCGCGACGTGATGGATCCGTGATGAATCCGATTGCGCGCGTCGTTGCGTAAGTGCCTCCACGTGCCGCGCTGCGGCCGGTGTTGCCGTGGCTTTCCCCCGTTCGATCCATCCAGAGGAGTTCTCCATGAAACTGCATCTGCTCACCGCCAGCCTGCTGGCCTCGCTCGCCCTGACCGCCTGCCAGCAGGACACCGCCGCCGACACCGCGATGACCGATCCGGCCCCTGCCGCGCCGGCTGCCGTCGACACCATGGCCGCCCCCGACGCCGTGGCCGACGCGCCTGCGGCCGTCAGCGGCGACGTCGTCGACGGCGCGATCGCCTCGCCCGACCACACCACCCTGGTCGCCGCCGTGCAGGCCGCCGGTCTGGTCGACACGCTGAAGGGCACCGGCCCGTTCACTGTGTTCGCGCCCACCAATGCCGCGTTCGAGAAGCTGCCGGCGGGCACGGTCGACGGCCTGCTCAAGCCGGCCGCGAAGGACCAGCTGACCTCGGTGCTGACCTACCACGTGGTCGCCGGCAACGTCGACGCGGCCGAGCTGACCCGGCAGATCGAAGCCGGCGGCGGCACCGCCACGCTGACCACGGTGCAGGGCGGCACGCTGACCGCGCGCGTCGACGGCGGCAACGTCGTACTGACCGATGCCAAGGGCGGCACCTCGACGGTGACAGCGGCGGACCTGCGCCAGAGCAATGGCGTGATCCACGTGATCGACGCCGTGCTGATGCCGTAACGGAGGTCTGAAACACGCTGCGCCTGACCGTCATTCCCGCGACGGCGGGAATCCAGCGCCTTTGATGTTCAAGGCGTGAAGTCGCTGGATCCCCGACTGACTGGACATGCGTCCGTTGAAGGCCGCGGGGATGACCGCAGGTGTTCAGCCCTTCCTGAGTGCACCAGGCCGGGCGCTGCAACGCGGCGCTCCGTGGTACGGGCCACGTGGTGTCCTCGTCCGACCGCGTGTGTTCCGGAAGGCGGCCCGTCATGGGCCGCCTTTTTGTTGCGCATCACGGGCGCCCGTGGTGATGTCGCCGCAGCCCGTGCCCGATGCATCCACGTCTTTGTCCGGTGCTTTGCCCGCACTTCGTTCGCCGGGCATCATGTCGGGCTGGACTCGACTGGAATTTCGCGCATGAAGCGTTCCAAGACCACTGCCCTGCTGCTGATGGGCGCCGCGCCGCTGCTGTTCACCGCCTGCGAGCCGGGCCCGCCGACCGGCCAGCCGGACGTGGTCCAGGAAGGCCTCTACACCTCGGTCGAACGCTGCGCCGACGCCACCGGAGACGCCGCCACCTGCCGCGCCGCCTCGGACCACGCGCAGCAACAGGCCGCCGACGCCGCGCCGCAGTACGCGAGCCGCGCCGAATGCGAGCGTGACTACCCGGCCGAACAGTGCGCCGAGCAGCGCACCTCCACCGGGCATTCCTTCATCGGCCCGTTGATGACCGGATTCTTCCTGTCGCAGATGATGGGCCGCAACCGCCCGGGCATGGCGCCGCAGGCGCAGGCCGCGCCGGCGTTCCGCGACAACAGCAACGGCTGGCTGCGTTCGACCGGCGCACCGGCCGCAGGCCGCGCCGGCCTGACGCCGGTTGCGGCGACGCCGGACCGCGCGACGACGGTGAACCGCGGCGGTTTCGGCGCCTCGGGCCGCAACCGCAGCAGCGCCGGCGGCTGATGCGACGCGTTCCGATCGTCGAGCGCGGCGACTGGCGCGCGCGCGCCGCCGACAGCGGCTTCCGCTTCCACACCATCGACGGCGCACGCTACTGGGACGAACGCGCGTACTACGCGTTCACCCTGCCGCAGATCGAACGCGACCTCGAAGATCCCAGCGTCGAGCTGCACCAGATGGCGCTGGCGCTGGTCGACGAGGTCGCCGGCAGCGACGCGTTGATGCGACGCCTGGCGATTCCCGAACCGTTTCGCGACTGGATCGCCGAGAGCTGGCGCCGCCGTGACGGCCATCTCTACGGCCGCCTGGATTTCGCCTACGACGGCACCGGCCCGGCCAAGCTCTACGAACTCAATTACGACACGCCGACCTCGCTGTTCGAAGCCGCGTTCTTCCAGTGGCAGTGGCTCGAGGACCAGCGCGAATCCGGCCGCCTGCCGGCGACGGCCGACCAGTTCAACTCCATCCACGAGCAGCTGGTCGAGCGCTTCGCCGTGCTGTCGGCGCAGCTGCCGCCGCCGCTGGTGTTCGCGGCGATGCGCAGCTCCGAGGAAGACCAGGGCACGGTCGACTACCTGCGCGACTGCGCGGCGCAGGCGCACCTGCACGGCGCGGCGGTCGCGCTCGAGGACATCGGCCTGTCGGACGACGGCCGTTTCACCGATCCGGACGACATCGTCATCGGCGCGCTGTTCAAGCTGTATCCGCTCGAAGACCTGTTCGAGGACGACTTCGGCCGCGCGCTGCCCGGCTCCGGCCTGCGCCTGCTCGAGCCGCCGTGGAAAGCGCTGCTCAGCAACAAGGGCGTGCTGCCGCTGCTGTGGGAGCGCCACCGCGGCCATCCCAACCTGCTGGCTGCCGAGTTCGACGACGGCAGCGCATTGCCCGCGGGCTGGGTGCGCAAACCGCTGCATTCGCGCGAAGGCGCCAACGTCGCGATGCATATGGACGACGGCCGCTGGATTGAAAGCGCCGGCCCCTACGCCGGCCCGTGCATCCGCCAGGCCCTGCATCCGCTGCCGGACTTCGACGGCCACTATCCGTTGATCGGCAGCTGGATCGTCGGCGACGCGGCCTGCGGCATCGGCATCCGCGAAGACGATTCGCCGATCACCCGCGACAGTGCCCGCTTCGTGCCGCACGCGATCGTCGAGGATGGTGCGCGGAGCGTGTTCTACGCCTGATCCGTCGTCGCGCGCTCATGCATCGAGTGCGCGTCCGATCGCCGCGTCGCGGCCGTCCTCCACCGCACGCGCCAGCGCCGCCACGCCGCGGTGGATGTTGACCTTCACCAGGGACTCGGACTGGCCGGTCATGCGGCTCGCTTCGACGACGCTGTAGCCCTGCAGCTTGACCAGCCGGATGGCGATCGCCTGTGCCGGCTTGAGCGTCGCCAGCAGCGCATCGAGCAGCAGCGCGCCGTCGATCCCGTCGCGCGGATCGGTGGAGACGAGCTCGGGGTCGAGCGGTTCGTCCTGGCGGCGCAGGCCGCGCAGGCGGTCGATCCACTTGTAGCGCGCGATCGCCGCGATCCAGGGCCGCACGGGTTCGCCGGCCCGGTAGGTGTGGCGCTTTTCGTGCACTGCGATCAGTGCGTCCTGGGCCGCGTCGTCGACCATCGAGGCCGGCAGGCGATGGCGGTAATAGCTGCGCAGCCACGGACCGAGCTGGGACAGCAGGCGTGCGTAGGCGCGCGCGTCGCCGGCCTGCGCGGCCACGAGCAGCGTCTCCCAGCTGTCGGCGTCGGCCCCGCCGTCCGCCCGCGTCGTCACCATGGCCGGCCTCCCGCCTGCGCACGCGGAGAGTGTGGCGCATCGCTGCGGCGTGGACGCGCCGACTGCCGGCCCGACCGGCTGCAGGCGGGCGACCGGTGCCGCGCGGGTGCCGTCACCCGGCATCGCGGTCGCCGCGCACGGGCGGCAGCAGTGCGGCCAGCAGGCCCGCGTGCAGCCAGCCCGACAGCATCCCGCCCGCAATGCGGACGGCGTCGTCCTCGCCGTGCGCCGCCACGAGTCCGGTACACAGCGCGCCGTAGGACACGCCGTCCGCGATCTGGCGGAGCGCATCGCCTTCGCCCGGTGTCGCGCGGCGGCAGACCGGCTCGTCGTCCTCGCGCCAGACGACGACCTGCCCCGGCTGCGCGAGCACGGCGGCCTCGGGCGGCGTCCCGTCGCTAGCAAGCGCACGCCAGGCGGCGAGGCAGTCGGTGCGGATGTCGACGACCGCGAGTGCGGGCACCAGCCGCAGGCGCAGGCCGGCCCAGTCGTCGCCGTCGAAACCGGCCGCCGCGCGCTGGAAAGCCGCGGCATCCAGCAGGTGCGCGTCGCCCGCAGAGAAGACGCCATGCATCGCCCAGTCCAGCGCGGCGATGTCGGCGACGTCCGGTTCGTGCACGAACAGCGTGGCCAGCAGATCCGCGAAGCCCTCGCCGACCGCGTCCAGAGTCCAGCTGCCGGGTGGATGCTGGATCAGGAAATGCGCGGCCGCCGCGGTGAACGGCCCGTCGCCGACGCAGCGCCGCGTGCGCGCGAACGTGCTGCGCATCGCCTCGAGCTGGGCGCTGCGCGTGTTGTTGCGGTAGACCGCCAGCCCGCGCGCCATGTCGGGGCCCCAGTCGGGCGGCAGCGTCGTGGCCTCGTCGCACAGGGAGCCCATGAAGGTCGACTGCAGTGCGGCCAGGTTCATGCGGCGGCCTGCTGCTGCGGGGCGTCCAGTGCGAGCGCGCGCGCGCGGTCGAGTTCGTGTTCCAGGTCCTCGAGCGGCGGGATGTCGCCGTCGCGCTCGAGCATCGTCGCCACCGCACCGGGACATCGGGCGATCACGGAGCGGTAGAGGGCCCAGACCGCGTCGCAGACCGCGCGGTCGTGGGTGTCGATGTGCAGTTCGCCGGGGGTGTGGCCGGCCAGGTGGACCTGCCGCACCTGCGCCAGCGGCAGGCCGTCCATGTAGGCAGCCGCATCCCAGCCGTGGTTGCAGGCGCTGACGTAGACGTTGTTGACGTCCAGCAGCAGTCCGCAGCCCGTGCGGCGCGCCATCTCGGCGATGAACGCCCATTCGGTCATCGTGTCGTCGGGGAACCGGCAATAGCTCGACGGGTTCTCGAACAGCATCGTGCGCTCCAGCCGGGTCTGGGCGCGGTCGATGTTCGCGCAGACCAGGTCCAGTGTGCGGCGGGTGTAGGGCAGCGGTAGCAGGTCGTGGCTGTTGTGCGCCTGGGTCCGGGTCCAGCACAGGTGGTCGGACAGCCACAGTGGTTCGATCCGGTCGGCCAGCCGGCGCAGCCGCGTGAGGTAGGCATCGTCGAGGCCGTGCGCGGAGCCGACTGACAGCGAGACGCCGTGCAGCGCGACGGGCCAGTGCTGGCGGACGCGTTCCAGCGTCGCCATCGCGCGGCCGCCGTCGACCATGAAGTTCTCCGAGATCACCTCGACGAAATCCACGCGGGCGTCCCCGGCGAGAAAGCGCGGGTAATGCTCGCGGCGCATGCCCAGGCCGAACGTGCGGGCAGGTGGGATGGGCGGCATGTGCGGACTCCGGAGCAATGGGCACCCGCGTGCCGCGACGGGCACGCGGGTCGCCGGTGGGCAGGTCAGCGCAGGTCGCCGATCGTGCCGTTCTTGGCCAGGCACTCGCCGGCCTTCAACGCCACGAAGCCGTGGCCCGCGCAGGCGTTCATGCCCTTGCAGCTGTGCTCGGTGGTGGCGCAGTCGGAATTGCCCTTGCACTGGTGGACGCCGTAGCAGTGGACGGTGTCGTTGCTGTCGATGGCGCGGCCGGAACTGCCGGCCGGTGCAGGCGCGGCGAAGGCGGCGGCGGACAGCGCCAGCGCGGCAGCGGACGCGGCGAGGGTGGCGATCGAGCGGTGGGTGATGTGCATGTCAGGCCTCATGGGTCGATGGGAAGGGACGGAACCGCGTGGCGCCGACCCGCAGGTCGATCGCTGCAGAGGAGTTCGCAGCGGCGTGCGCCCCGGTTACAGCGCCGGAGAATTTTTTTCGGCTGTAACCGTGGCGGCGCTTCGTCCGAATCCGGTCAGGCCACCGCACATCCGCGGGGCAGCCACCCACCACACCCAGGAGTCGACCCCATGGACACCCGTACCCTCGCCCGCCTCTCCGGCCTCGCCCTCGCCGCCGGCCTGCTCGCCCAGGCCCCGACCGCCATCGCCCAGGACGCCGGCGCACGCGAGAAGTGCTACGGCATCGCCAAGGCCGGCCAGAACGATTGCGCGGCCGGCCCCGGCACCAGCTGCGCCGGCTCGTCCACGCGCGACTACCAGGGCAATGCCTGGAAGCTCGTGGCCAAGGGCACCTGCACCTCGACCCGCACGCCCGCCGGCCCGGGGTCGCTGACGCCGATCGACCGCTGACGGCGCGCCGCCATGACCCGAATGCATCCCCATCCCGGCGGCATCGTCCACCACCTCTCGGGCCCGGTCGGCGAGGGTCTGGCGCTGCTCGTCGCCCGCCTGGCCCTGGCCAGCGTGTTCTGGCGCGCCGGGCGCAGCAAGGTCGTCGAGGGCACCTGGCTGCAGATCAGCGACGGCACCCGCTACCTGTTCGAGCACGAATACGCCGGCGTGCCGCTGTTGCCGCCGGAGCTCGCCGCGCAGCTGGCGACCTGGGCCGAGTTCGGCCTGCCACTGCTGCTCGTGATCGGCCTGGGCTCGCGTCTCGCGGCGACGGGCCTGCTCGGGATGTCCGCCGTGATCCAGGCGTTCGTCTATCCTGACGCCTGGCCCGTCCACCTCGTCTGGGCCGGTCTGGCCCTGGTGCTGATCTCGCGCGGCAGCGGCCTGTTCTCGTTCGATGCCGTCCTGGCCCGCCGCGCGCGCGGCCGCGCCGGCACCGCTGACGCCGCGACCCGCCCGAGGACGACGTGATGGACCAAGACGATGCCCTGATCGCACGCCTGTCGGCGGACCTGCGCCCGGTGCGCCCGCAGCGTCCGCACGCGGGCTGGGGCCTGCTGGCGCTGGCGGTGCTGGGCACGGCGGCGCTGGTGCATCTGGGTTTCGGCCTGAAGCCCGGCATCGTCCTGTCGCCGGACGGGCGCTGGGTGCTGCTGGCAGAACTGGTGCTGGCGGCGCTCGGACTGGCCTGCGCGCTTGCGGTCGTCGCGATGGCGTCGCCGTCGCGCACCGCGCGTCCGGCCGCGTTCTGGCTGGTGGCGGCGGCCTCGCTGTTGCCGGTCGCGGGTCTCGTCGTGCTGGCGGTTCCGGGATTCGGCGACGGCGCCGTCCACAGCGAGCAGGGGCATTGGGAGTGCGCGTTGTGGGGTTCGGTCAGCAGCCTGCTCACCGCGGCCGTGCTCGTGGGCTGGTTGCGGCGCGGCGCCCCGGCCTCGCCCGCCCGCGCCGGGCTCTACACCGGCCTGGCATCGGGCGCGCTCGGCAGTGCCATCTACGGCCTTTCCTGCCCGATCACCGGCTTCGAGCATTGGGCGCTCTGGCATTTCCTGCCGGTGCTGGCCTGCGGCCTGGTCGGGCGCCTGGCACTGCCGCGGCTGCTGCGCTGGTAGCGCCGCGGCCGCGGCGGCGGCTCAATGCGTTCGTGCGGCACGCGGCCTCAGCGTGATCCCGATGCGCCTGCCGGCATCGGCCGGCGCTGCAGCGCCCACATCGCCGCGATCCCCAGCACCGGCCCGGGCAGCAGCACCAGGAACACCCAGCGCCAGCTGCCCAGCGCGCCGGCCAGCAGCGGCACGATCCAGATCGTCGCCACCGTCAGCAAAAAGCCCAGGCCCATCTGCAGCGTCAGCGCCGTGCCCACGGTGTGCGGATCGCCGTGTTCGGTGACCAGCGCCGAGAACTGCGCCGAATCGGCGATCACGCTGGCGCCCCAGACCAGGCCCAGCGTCAGCAGCAGCCACAGCGGCGCCAAGTGCGCCCAGCCCGCGGCCACGCAGCACGCGCCCGAGATCAGCAACGCCACCATCGCCGTGCGCGCGCGGCCGAAGCGGTCGGCCAGACCGCCCGCCAGCACGCAGCCCACCAGCCCGGCCGCGATCGCCGCGAACGCCAGCCACGCCGCGCGTGTGGCATCGCCGTCGACGGCCGCCGCGGTCATCGCGAACGTCGCGAACCAGGCCCACATCGCGTACAGCTCCCACATGTGGCCGAAGTAACCCAGCGACGCCAGCACCACGCCGCGGTTGCGCACGATCGCGGCGACATCGCGCAGCCGGAACGGCGCGCGCGGGAACGGATACGGCCCGTCGCGCACGCCCAGCGCGATCACCAGCGCGCCGGCCACCGTCGCCGCCGAGGTCCACACGATCACGCCCTGCCAGCGCGCCCCGCCCAGCGCGCTGACCAGGTGCGGCAGTGCCGAGCCCACCGAAATCGCACCGATCAGCACGCCCAGGGCCAGCCCGCGGCCCTGGACGAACCACGTCGCCACGAGCTTCATCGCCGGCGGATACACCAGCGCCAGGCAGGCGCCGGTGGCCATGCGCGCCAGCAGGAGCTGCGCCGGCGATTGCGCGGCGAGCACGAGTGCATTGGCCACCGCCGCGCCCAGAGCCGCGACCACGATCAGCCGCCGCGCCGGCAGCCGGTCGGCCAGGCCCAGCGCCGCCGACCCCAGCGCGCCGGCCACGAAGCCCAGCTGCACCGCGATCGTCAGCCACGCACCGAAGGCGTCACCGAAGCCCCAGGCCGCGCGCAGCGGACCGAGCACCGCGCTGGCCGAAAACCACGGCGACATCGCCAGTACCAGCGACAGCGCCATCAGCAACAAGGTGCGGGTGCGGCCATTCGGCGCGGCGCTCGCGGCAGTCATGGGGGGGCGCCTCGGCGCGTCGTCGGTGCACTCATGCGTCATGGTGCCCGGTCGGCGCGCCGCCGTGCATCGCGCGCGTCGGGAGCGTCGTGTCACGGCCCGCGCCGGCCGCACGACGTCGCGGGTCAGGCCGCGCCGACGGGACGCGCAGTACGATGGCGCGCTCCCGCAACGGAACGCGCGCATGCCCTGGTCGGCCCGGCAGTACAGCCGCTTCGAGGACCAACGCACACGACCCGCGCGCGATCTCGTCGCCGCGATTCCCGACACCCGCGTCCATCGCGCGGTGGACCTGGGCTGCGGCCCCGGCAACTCCACCGCGGTACTGGCCGCGCGGTATCGCGGCGCGGCGATCCTCGGCCTCGACAGCAGTGCGGACATGATCCGGGCCGCGCGCGCGCGTCTGCCGGAGATCGCCTTCGAGGTCGCCGACATCACCGACTGGCGCGCCGATGCGCCGGTCGATGTGATCCTCGCCAACGCCTCGCTGCAGTGGCTGCCGGACCACGCGCGGCTGTATCCGCAGTTGCTGGCCCAGCTGGCCGAGGGCGGCTGCCTGGCCGTGCAGACACCGGACAACCTCGATACCCCGCCACACCGCGTGGCCCGGGCCTTGGCCGCCTCCGCGCGCTGGGCGCCCACGCTCGGCGAGATCGCGCACCCGCCACGGCATCCAGCCGCGTGGTACCACGCGCTGCTCACGCCGCTGTGCCGTCGCGTCGACCTCTGGCGCACAACCTATTTCCATCCCTTGCCGGACCACGGCGCGGTGGTCGAGTGGTTCGAGGGCGCGGCCCTCGGCCCCTATCTCGCGCCGCTGGACGACGGCGCGCGGCGCGAATTCCTCGACGCCTACCGCGCCGGCATCGCACAGGCGCTGCCGGCGCAGGCCGACGGCACCGTGCTGCTGCCGTTTCCGCGGCTGTTCGTAGTGGCGCAGGTGTAACGCGGAGTCAGCCGATGCGCAGCGGCGCATCCTGCAACTGCGACGTCGCCGACGGTGCGGGATCGGGCATGTCGATATCGATCGGCTTGCGTGTCACCCACGCCAGGACCATCCACAGCACGACCATGCCGAGGAAGAGCGTGGCGGCCAGCCCGATCACGATCTTGAAGACGAGATGGGTCCAAGGCGGCGGTCGACGCGGATACCCGCATTGCGCGCATGTCGCGGCGCGGTCGCTGATTTCACGGTTGCATTCTTTGCATTGAACAAGGGCCATCGACACATCCTGTGGCTGAAGGAAAGCGCGGACGGTCCCCAGAGCACACGGCCGCGCGGCTACAGCCTACCGTCGCGCACGCGCACGGTTCTTTCATGCGGCCTTTGCGAACGCCGCCACACACTCGCCGCTCCCTTCACCGGAGTGACCCGCATGGGCCTGTTCTCCAAGATTTCCGATCGCATCTTCGGCCGCAAGACGGCGCCTGCATCCACGCCGGCCGCAGCCGCGAAACCCGCTGCGGTGATCTTCACCGGCAGCGAGCACGATCCCAAGGTCTCGCCGCCGGCGCGCACTCCGGCGCCGGCCGCGACGCCCGCACCGGCAGCGCCTGCCGAACCGGTCGACGTCGAGGCGGTGCTGACCGGCCTGGCCGCGGAGCAGGGCGGCGCGAGCGACTGGCGCCGTTCGATCGTCGACCTGCTGAAGCTGCTCGATCTCGATTCCAGCCTCGACGCGCGCAAGGAACTCGCCGCCGAGCTCGGCGTCAACGCCGGCGCCCACGGCAGCGCCGAGCAGAACATCGCCCTGCACAAGGCGGTGATGCGCAAGCTGGCCGAGAACGGCGGCAAGGTGCCGGACGATCTGAAGGACTGACGCGGGCGCTGCGCCCGGGCCGGCATCGCGCATGCCGGCCCGGGTCGTTTCCGCGTCGACCCGGGTGCGCGCGGATGCCACCCGGCTGACGCGCGCGGACCTGCACGTCGAACCGGCGCCTGGCCCGCACCCGGATGGCCGCCCGATCCGCGAGCAGGTCACCGCGTCGTCCGTACCGTCACCACTCCCGCACCTGCACGACGGCGTGAACGCGATCCGGATCCGGCGGTGCATCCGTGCGCGCTCGCGTTACGATGCCGATCCCCACGTCGCACCGCCAGATCCCGCATGAAGGTCCGCACCTCCGACGCATCGTCGGCGGCATGAGCACGGCGTCGCATCGCGCGGGTGCCCGCGCCGAACCCCGTATCGAACGCCTGCAGCGCTGGATCGCCGGGTGTGTGAGTGCGTTGTTGCACGTGCTGTTCGCCTGGCTGCTGCTCACGGCCCAGCCGATGGTGTTCACGCCGCCGCAGGGGTCGTCGGCCGGCAGCCCCATGGTCGTGGAGTTCGTCGGCGTGACCCCGCCGCAGCCGGTCACCGCACCGGTGCCCAGCCCGCCGCCGACCACGCCGCCTGCGCCGGCCGCACCCGCGCCGTCGCGCGTCGTGACCACGCGCGTCGAGGAACCGGCCGAGCCGCTGCCGCCCGACGAGACCCCGCCTGCGGAAACCGTGGCCGAACAGGCCCCGCCGCAGCCGGCGCCGCCCGCCGTGCCCACGCCGCCGCAGCCGGTGCAGTCGCGTGCTGCCGCCAGCCCGCCGGATGCGCAGCGTCGCGCGCGGGTCTGGGGTCAGCCGCCCGGCATGCTGCCCGAGGCCACCGCGCCGGTGAACGCCGGCCGCGAACGCACCGCGCGCATCGGCCAGGGCCGCGGCCGGGACTCGACGTCCAACCAGCCCAGCCTCGAGGTCGGCGGCTACCAGGTGATCTACGACACCACCAGCGAATCGCGGCTGCGCCAGTGGCGCGACGAAGGCGTCACCGAACTCTTCATCCCGCTGCCGGGCACCCGCGACTACATGGTCTGCCCGCTGGAAACCGCCCTGCGCCGTGAATCCAGCGATTGCCGGATGCTCGCCCCGGAAGATCCGGAGATGGCCAACGTCCGCGATTCGCGCGAGGTCATCGGTTTCCACCGCGTCTACCGTCGCGGCGAAGTGGTCTGGCGGGGGCCGGGGCCGTACCGCTGAGGCCGATCCCGCGCCGCGGTGCGCCATCGTCGCCACGCTGGATGATCACGACCGGCGGACACGCGAACGCCAGGCGCCGTCTGCGTTGTTCCCGCAGTGCACACGCCTCCGCTGCGCGCGCGCCGGCGGATCGATGACATCGGGAGGCGGGCGATGGCCGGTCTCGCCATGGCACCCGGGCGGCCATCCACCCTTGCGCTGTCAGGGAATTCCGAAACGTCGCCACCACGTTCCCTGAAGGTGAAACGCGGCATCGTGTGCGGTCGATGCGGCACGGCCGCGACGCGTCCCCCCAAGGAGATTCCATGGCACTCACCGACATCCTGCCCGGCACGCTCGGCTTCGGCACCGCGCCGCTGGGCAACATGTTCCGCGACATTCCCGACGCCGAGGCCCGCGCCACGGTCGACGCCGCGTGGGACGACGGCATCCGCTACTTCGACACCGCGCCGCTGTACGGCGCCGGCCTGGCCGAACTGCGCCTCGGCGAGGCGCTGGCCGAACGCCCGCGCGCCGACTACGTCATCAGCACCAAGGTCGGCCGGCTGATCCTCGATGAAAAAGAAGACGTCAGCGCCCGCGACCAGGGCGAGAAGGGCGGGCTGTTCGCGCACGGCCGCGACAACCGCGTGGTCAACGACTACAGCTACGACGCCACGCTCCGCTCGATCGAAGACAGCCTCGAGCGCCTGCGCACCGACCGCATCGACATCGCCTGGGTGCACGACGTCGCCCAGGATTTCTACGGCGACGCCTGGCTCGAAAAATTCGAGAGTGCGCGCACCGGTGCGTTCCGCGCGCTCGACCGTCTGCGTGACGAAGGCACGATCAAGGGCTGGGGCCTGGGCGTGAATCGCGTCGAAGCCATCGAGCTGCTGCTCGATCTCGACGAACCGCGGCCCGACGGCTGCCTGCTCGCCGGTCGCTACACGCTGCTCGATCACGACCGCGCGCTGCAGCGGCTGATGCCCAAGGCCGCCGAGCAGGGCGTGGGCATCGTCGTCGGCGGGCCCTACAGCTCGGGCGCGCTGGTCGGCGGGCCGAACTTCGAATACGCGCCAGCGACGCAGGCGATCCTCGACAAGGTCGCCCGCATCAAGGCCATCGCCGATCGCCACGGCATCAGCATGAAGGCCGCCGGCCTGCAGTTCCCGCTGTCCAATCCGGCCGTGGCCGCGGTGATTCCGGGTGCGAGCCGGCCGAGCCGCATCGCTGAAGACCGCGCCGCGCTCGAGGAAACCGTGCCGGCCGCGTTCTGGCGCGATCTGCGCGAGGCGAAGCTCGTCCACGCGGATGCACCCTTGCCCGGGTAAGCCGCACGGCGCGTGACCGCGCCGGTCCCTGCACACCGGCGCGGTCGCTGATGCGGCCAGCGCGAGACCGGTATCGCCGCGCTTCGCATCGCGCCGGCACTCAGGGAAGCGCCTCAGTGCCTCGCGCCGCCGCGCCGATGAACGCACCGCCGGCCACGTCGCCGGCCTGCCAGCCGCGGTCGGCATCGAGCCCGGTCACCCACCAGGTATGCGCATCGATGCGCAGCGGCCCGCGCACGCGCTCGTGGAAGCGCGTCGGCAGCATCACGCCGTCGAGTGCGCGGTAGCCGGTCATCGTGGTGTCCACATGTGCGCCCTGGGTGGTCGGAAAGCCGTTCAAGGTCAGATGCACGCGGTGCAGCAGCTGCGTTCGTGCATCGAACCAGGCGATCACCGTATCGTTCGCGGCCTCGCCGAAGCCCGGGGCGATCTCCACGCGCACGCGCTGATAGCGGATGCCGGCGTCGTCGGCATCCGCCATACGCGTCACCGCGGTCGCGCGCGCGGCGAGGAACGACGGCCCGAAATGGAACAGCTCGAACGCATCGGTGGTCATCGCCGCGGCTTGCAGTATCTCGGTGTCGGTCGCGCGCACGCCGTCGTAGACCACCTCGATCGCGCCGGGCGTGCGCACCACCTGCTTCACGCCCTTCGGCCCCTGGTAGCGGATCGCGTGCACGCCGGTCGATGGCGAATAGCGGGTCTCCGCCGTCACCCGGTAGCCGGCATCGGTGACCACCGGCTGGATGCGCTGGATCAGGGTTTCCCAGCGCCCATCGCTCGCGTAGTTCAGATCGCCCGCGCGCGTGCGCAGGTCGCCGCCATGTGCAGCCACGCCGCGCGCCAGCACCGCCGCGCCATCCAGCCCGTCGGCCGCTGCATACGGCGCGGTCGCGCGTGGAAAGCCGGTGGCGCATCCGGCCAGCCACGCCGCGGCCACCAGCAACAGCAGAATCCGGTTCACGGTGTGCATCGCGGGCGCTCCTTCGAATGGCCTGCTCCGCTTACGGCGCAGGCACGTCGATGGATCACCGCCCAGTCCGATCGCCGGTGCGACCGGACGGCACGCAGCGCATGCACGCGCCGGTCTCCACGCCCGCCGGACGTCGGAGCGCAGCCTCCCGGGCCCACGCCGAACCCGGCGTCACCGCATCACGACCCCAGCACCACCCTGGCGATGCCGAAATACACCAGCACGCCGGCCACGTCGGCGATCGACGTCACCAGCGGGCCGCTGGCGGTGGCCGGGTCCAGCCGGAACTTCGACAGCGCGAACGGCAGCGACATGCCGATCAGGCTGCCGATCAGCACCACCACCAGCATCGTGATCGCCACCACCAGGGCGATGTCCGGGCCGCCGCGCCACACGCCGATCGCCGAGATCGCGACCGCCATCGTCACGCCCAGCAGGCCCGCCACCAGGATCTCGCGGCCGAGCATGCGGCTCCAGTCCTGGGCGCGCACGTCGCCGGTGGCCAGCGCGCGCACCATCAGCGTGGCCGACTGTGAGCCCGCATTGCCGGCGCTGGCGATCAGCAGCGGCAGGAAGAACAGCAGCGCCAGATGCGAGGCGATGGTGTCCTCGAAATGGGCGATGCCCGCGCCCGAGAAGATGTTGCCGAACACCAGCAGCACCAGCCAGAACACGCGCAGCCGGTACAGCTGGCGGATCGAGGCGCCGCGCACCGTGCCCGCCAGTCGACCGGCGGTACCGCCGGCCAGCAGCGCGTCTTCGGTGGCCTCGGCCTGCACCACGTCCATCGCATCGTCGGCGGTGACGATGCCCACCAGGCGGCCGTCGTCGTCGAGGATCGGCAGCGCGATGAAGTCGTAGCGCCGGATGCGCTCGGCCACCACTTCCTGGTCGTCGCCGACGCGCGCGACGATGGGATTGGCCTGCATCAGCTCGGACACGCGCGTCTCGGGCGCGGCGGTGATCAGGCTGCGCAGCGAGGTCACGCCGATCAGCCGGCGCTCGTCGTCGATGACGTAGGCGGTGTAGATGGTTTCGGTGTCGGGCGCCACGCGGCGCAGTTCTTCCACGGCCTCGCGCGCGGTCAGTCCGGGGGCCAGCGCGGCGTAGTCCGAGGTCATGATCGCGCCGGCGGTGTCGCGGCCGTAGGCACTGAGCCGGCGGATGTCCTCGCGCTCGGCCTGGGCCAGCGCCGGCAATACCTGGTCGCGCAGTGCCGGCGGCAGATCGTTGAACAGGTCGGCACGCTCGTCCGACGACATGTGTTCCAGCAACTCGGTCAACGGCGCGCGCGGCAGCAGGGCCACCAGTGCGGATTGCATGTCCAGCGGCAGATAGCCGAACACGGCCGCACGCTCGGCCGGCGCCAGCAACAGCAGCGCACGCGCCGCGTGGGCCGCGTCGAGATGGGTGAAGGCATCGGCCACGTCGGCGGCCAGTGCGTCGGCCAGCCAGGTTTCCAGCTGGCGGCAGTCGTCGCGTTCGAGGCAGCGTTCGATCTCGCGCGCGGCACGGGCCCGGTCGAAGGGGCTGTCGGTGGGGGCCAGGCGCGGCCCGAGAAGCGGATTGCGGAGTTCGATCATGGGGTCATCCTTCGCCGGCGGCCGCGGCGGAGAACGACCGGACCTCAGGCGGCCGTCGTCTCCCCCGCGCGGCCGATGGCGCGCTGGGTGGCAGGTGCGTGGGGCGGTCGACTGTCGGTGTCCATGTGCGGAGAGAAGCGGGCATGGCCGGGGGTGCCAGTTTACCGGGCACCGACATGCGGTGGCACGCAGCCCGCGCGCAACCGGCGACGCGCCGGTCGTTTCCTGGGCATCGCATGCGTGCCTCGCGTGCGCCACGACGCAGCGGTCTAGGGTTGCCCCGAGTGTTGCGGCCGCGGGCGGGCGGCTAGGGTCGATACCGACATCCCCGCGAATGGATTCACCATGCTCACCATCGGCGATACCGGGCGCACCCATGCCATCGCACAGCACACCGCGCCGCCACCGCCGCCGCCGGTGGCCAACGACATCCGGGCCGGCAACCACGGCCTGAGCGAAAGCATCCGCGGCACCGCGTCCGACGCGCGCGACCCGCTGTTCGCGATGATGGCCAACGGTGCCTATGCGCCCGACAGCCCGGAATACCGCCAGGCCCTGCAGGACGCCGGCTGGACCGCGCTCACCCCGCACGCCGACGGCCTCAGCCTCGCCGACGCCCACGGCAACCGCATTCCGATCGACCCCCAGCTGCTCACCGACGACCGCTCCGGCTTCCACGCCGAGATCTACCAGCACGAGGACGGCGGCTACGTCGTCGCCTACCGCGGCTCGGAGATCGGCGGCGATCCCAGCCAGTACATGGACTGGGTCAACAACGGCCAGCAGGGCCTGGGCATGGATGCCTCCCAGTACAGCAGCGCCATCGAGCTCGCCAAGCGCGCCGAGCACGTGTTCGGCGATGGCAACGTGGCCGTGACCGGGCATTCGCTCGGCGGCGGCCTGGCCTCGGCGGCCGCGCTGGCCACCGGCGCCTCGGCGGTCACGTTCAACAGTTCCGGCCTCAGCAACAACACGCTGGAAAGCCTGGGCTTCAATCCCAACGCCATCCGCGAACAGGCTGCCGAGACCGGCCAGATCCGTCGCTACGCCGTCAACGGCGACCAGCTGACCGCCGCGCAGGAAGACATTCCGCTGCTGCCGTTCGTCGGCTCGCCGCCTGACGCGGTGGGCTATGCCCTGCGTATCGATGCGCCGCCGGGCACCGGCTTCGGCAGCCTGCATGGCGGCGGCGGGCCCGATGCGGTGTACGTCGAGGCGTTCAACCACGCCAGCCCGACCGATCCCGCGCTCGGCCCGAGTGGTGGGCAGTGGTTGGGCAGCGTGGTCAACGGCGGCATCGACGCGGCTGGCAACACGCTCGCCGAGGGCATGGACGCGCTGGGCGACCAGCTGCGCAGCGGCCCCGGCACCACGCCGCAGAGCTGGGTGGTCGGCAGCCTGCTCAACGGCGCCAGTGTCGTGGTCGACCATGCCAGCGACGCCCTCGGCGACGCCGTCGGCGCCACCACGGCCGTGGCCGGCGACACACTGGTGGCCGGCGCGCAGGCCTATGGTGATCTGCAGTTCAACGCGTTGGCGTCCGGCATTCGCGAGGCCGTCGATCTCGGCGGCGATGTCGCCGGCACGTTCTCCGAACTGAAGGCGGGTGCCGGCGAGGTGTGGGCCGATGCGCGTGATGGCCGCACCGTGGCCGCGGGCTTCGGCCTGGTCGGTGACGTCGCCGACGCCGCCGTGGACACCGTGGGTGACGTGCTCGACGGCGCGGTCAGCCTGGTCGGTGACGCCGCGCAGAACAGCGCCAACGCCACCGGCGGCTTCGTGCGTGATCTGGGCCGCATCAGCGGCCTCGAGACGCCGGCCAATGCCGTCGCCGGTGTGGTTGAAGGCGCCGGCAGCGCGGTCAGCCGTGCGGCCGAAGGCGTCGGCAGTGCCGTCGACGTGGCCGCCGACCGGGTGGGCGACGGTCTCGAAGTGGCGGCCGATTTCGTCGGCGACGTGGGCCAGGGCGTGAGCGACTTCGCCGGCAACGTGGCGCAGGGCGCCGCCGACGGGGCCCGCAACCTGGGCCGCGGCATCGCCAATGGCGCGGGCCGTGCGCTCGATGCCCTCAATCCCTTCAACTGACGCCGCGCATGTCTGAGCCGGCCCGCACCCGTGGCGTGGCGCGCCGCTTCGCCGTCGCCGCGCCTGCAGCCGTTTTAACGCGCGCTGCGGCATGCTGCGCCGCATGACCCGCCGCCGATTCCCGCTCCCGCACCTGTCGCTGGCCGCGCTGATGCTGGCCGCCTCCGGTTGTACGCAAGGACACGACGCCATGACCACGAACGCACGCACGTTCGACAATCCCGCACAGGCCCCGTTCGTCACCGCGCTGCGCGACGGCGATGCATCGCTGGCCCGTGAACTGCTGGCCGCCGGCGCCAATCCCGACGCCACCGCCGAGGACGGCACCCCGGCGCTGAACTGGCTGATCCGCCAGGGCGACCGCGACGCCGTGCGCCTGCTGCTCGATCTCGGCGCCGACCCCGCGCGCGGCGACGCCAAGGGCCGCACCGCATTGCACGAAGCGGCGATGTCGAAGGACCCGGACTGGATCGACCTGCTGCTCGAACACGGCGTGCCGGTCGACGTGCCCAACACGCGCAACGGCCAGACCGCGCTGTTCGACGCGCTGCGCGCGCGTGAGCCCGACAACATCGACCGTCTGATCGCCGCCGGCGCCCGGCTCGACGCGCGCGATGCCGCCGGCACGACGCCGCTGCACCAGGCGGCGCTGGTCAACGACATTCCCTCGGTCAAGCGCTTCATGGAGGCCGGCGCCGACCCGCGCGCCGTCGACGACACCGGCGCCACCGTCGCCAGCTATCTCTACGACGGCGATCCGTCCGTGCTGGCCGCGCCCGTGCGGCGGGATTACGAGTGGATCCGCGAGCGCCTGGACACCGCGCCCGCGCACTGACGTCGCCGCCGCGGCGGCCCTGGCGCCGATCACCCGCCGCGCCCGCATTCCCCGAGGTTGCGCATGGCCGAATCGCTCACCGTCTGGACCTACGACTGGGTGCCGCCGGGCCCGCGCGGCTTCGTGCGCGACCTGCGCCTGCGCTGGGCGGCCGAAGAGGCCGGGCTGGCGTACGCGCTGGCCACCGTGCCGTTCGAGGGCCGCCACACCAACCACCTCGACCGCCAGCCGTTCGGCCAGGTGCCGTATCTGACCGACGGCGACATCACCCTGTTCGAAAGCGGCGCCTGCCTGCTGCACCTCGCCGGCAAGAGCGAGACGCTGATGCCGACAGATCCCGCCGGCGCGGCCGACACGCTGCAATGGGTCGTCGCCGCGCTCAACTCCATCGAGATGGTCACCGTGCCCTGGTGGTTCTCCACCGTCTCCGGCCACGCCGACACGCCGCTCACCAGCTGGATGGACACGCGCCTCGCCCAGCTCGAAGCGGTGCTCGCGACACGCGACTGGCTCGCCGCCGGTCGCTTCACCGTCGCCGACCTGCTGATGGCCGACGTGCTGCGCATCAAGACGCTGCGCGCCCACGGCGTGCGGCCCGCCACAGAGGCCTACGTCGCACGCCTCACCGCGCGGCCGGCATTCCAGAAGGCCCACGCCGACCAGCTCGCGCAGTTCGCGGCTGCGGATGCGGCGCGCGCCTCGGCCTGAGCGCGGCCGACATCGCGCATCGCGCCTGCGCAGGGCACGCACGACGTGCGGACAGTGCAGCGGTGCGCGGCGTCGGCGCGCGCCACGCCGGCATGAACCTCAGCGTTCGGCGGCCTGCACATCCGCCGCCTGCGCGCCCTGCAGCGCATCGCGCTGCGCCGACCACTGCAGCATCGCGTCCAGCGCCGGGCACAGCGCCTGGCCCCAGGGCGTGAGCCGATAGTCGACCTTCGGCGGCACCTGCGGATACACCGTGCGCGTCACCAGCCCGTCGGCCTCGAGCTGGCGCAGCTGCTGGGCCAGCATCTTCTGCGAGATGCCGGGCACGAGGCGCTCCAGATCGGAATAGCGCTGCACCTGCCCGCCGAACAGATGGAACAGCAGCTCGAGCTTCCAGCGTCCTTCGAGCAGCCGGAGCACCGTCTCCACGTCGCGCGCCGCGGTCTCGGGGGTGTGGCCCTTACCCATGGGTGCGGTCCTTACTTTTCGGTGCGTTCTTGATGCGGCCCGAGTCTATGACCACCATCCGGGGCAGACAAACGGAGCACGCCCGCATGGCCCTCACCCTTCCCGCCGTGGTGACCGACTACTTCCGCATCAGCAACGGCGGCGACGATGCCGCGCTCGGCGCCTGCTTCACCGACGACGCCGTGGTGCACGACGAAGGCGGCACCCACCGCGGCCACGCCGACATCCAGGCCTGGAAGCGCGCCGCGCGCAGCAAGTACGACTATTCGGTCACGCCGGTCGACAGCCACCGCGACGGCGATCGCCTGACCGTCGCCGCCGAGCTCGTCGGCAACTTCCCGGGCAGCCCGGTGACCGTCGATCACGTGTTCGAGCTCGCGGGTGAGCGCATCCGCGCGCTGCGGATCGGCTGAGCGCGCCGGCCGCGTTGCAGCGCACACGATGGAGGCGGATGCTCGCGCGATGGACCGCCTCGTCCCTGGCAGCGAACCCCCGTCGCACCCGCCCGGCGTGCGCGGGCTGACCCGTGCCATGGATCTCCCGCAGGCGCCGATCCTGGCGACATGCAGCGCCGGGTTGTCGGGCATGGCGTTTCTCGAGCTCGGCAGCGGCGACGCCGCAGCCGGTGTGGCGGCGCCGGTCCGTGACGACGCGTTCCTGATCGCGCTGCAGCTTCGCCCCTGCACCGATTTCGATCTGTACGCCGACGGCCGGCTGGTGCGCCCGCGCGGTTTCGACACCGGCAATGTCGCCATCTTCGACCTGCGCGAGAACCTGGCGACCGAGCGTCGCGAGGCCTTCCACGCGATCGACCTCTATCTGCCGCAAGCAGCGCTCGCCGCCGTTGCCGAAGACGCCGGGACGGTGCGCATCGACGACCTGCGCCACGACACCGGTGCCGCGTTCCGCGATCCGGTCGCGCACGCGCTGTTGTCGTCGATTCGCCCGGCCCTCGCCATGCCGGCGCAGGCCAACCAGCTGTTCCTCGACCACGTCGCCCTGGCATTGACCTCGCACGTCGCGCATACGTACGGCGGCATGCGCCCACGGCCCGCCGTGCAGGCCGGCGCGCTGGCCGCTTGGCAACTCCGGCGCGCCCAGGACCTGCTGCGCGCCAATCTCGCCGGCCGCGTGACGCTGGCCGAGCTGGCCGGCGTCTGCGAACTGTCGATCCGCCATTTCACCCGCGCCTTCCGCGCGTCCACCGGCACCTCGCCGCACGGCTGGTTGATGCGCCTGCGCGTCGAACGCGCGCGGGATCTGCTGGTCGATCGGCACGTGCCGCTGGGCGAGCTCGCGCTGGCCTGCGGGTTCGCCGACCAGAGCCATTTCACCCGCGTCTTCCACCAGCACCTGGGCATGAGCCCGGGCGCGTACCGGCGCCTGCACCGGACCTAGAGCGCGTCGGACACGCGCGCGACAGTGCGTCCAACCCGCGTGCGGTGCGAGGCCGGGCGCATCGCTGCAGCCAGCGTGGATCGCCCACAGCCGTGCGCCCGCACGACGCGGCCCGAACGTTCCAGCCGCGTCCCGCGCGTGCAGGATCGCCGCCTGCGCGCCCGGCAGCATGGGGTCCTCCCCCCATGCTCCAGGACGACAGCGCATGCGCACTCCGCGCGACAGCACGCCCCGCCCCGACGACGCGAGCGGCCCGCACCACCCGGGCCACGACACCGCATCGCATTACGACTTCATCATCTGCGGAGCCGGTTCCGCGGGCTGCGCGCTGGCCGGCCGGCTGGCCGAAAACCCCGACGTCCGGGTGCTGCTGCTCGAAGCTGGCGGCAGCGACGACCTGCCCGACATCCAGACACCCGCGCAGTGGCCGGCCAACCTCGGGTCGGAGCGCGACTGGGGCTTCGTCGCCGAACCCAACCCGCATCTCAACGACCGTGCGATCCCGCTCAACATGGGCAAGGTGCTCGGCGGCAGCTCCAGCATCAACGTGATGGTGTGGGCACGCGGTCACCAGGAAGACTGGGACCACTACGCCGAGCAAGCCGGCGACGACGGCTGGAACTACCGCAGCGTGCTCGACATCTACCGCCGCATCGAAGACTGGCGTGGCCTGCCGGATCCGGAGCGGCGCGGGCACGGCGGCCCGGTCCATGTCGAAACCGCACGAGATCCGCAGCCCGAGGCGCTGGCCATGGTGGCCGGCGCGGAGTCGATCGGCCTGCCGGTCTTCGCCAGCCCCAACGGCGCGATGATGGAAGGGCGCGGCGGTGTCGCGATCGAGGACCTGATCGTCAAGGACGGCCGGCGCGCGTCGATGTACCGCGCCTACGTCTGGCCGAAACGGCACCAGGCCAACCTCACCGTGCGCACCCATGCACATGTGCACCGGCTGGTGTTCGACGGGCGTGCAGTGACCGGCGTGGAGGCGATCGTCGATGGCCGGCGCGAAACCTTCTTCGCAGACCGCGAGGTCGTGCTGGCCATGGGCGCGATCAACACGCCACGCGTGCTGATGCAGTCCGGCATCGGCCCGGAAGACGAGCTGCACCCGCACGGCATCCCGGTCGTCCAGCATCTGCCCGGGGTGGGCCGCAACCACCAGGACCACGTGGCCTTCGGTTGCCTGTTCGAATCCCACGCGCCGCTGGCCATCGGCCATGGCGGTTCCGAAGCCACGCTGTACTGGAAGACCGATCCCACGCTGCGTCTGCCGGACATCTTCCAGTGCCAGCTGGGCTTCGCCGTGCCCACGCCGGAGACCGCGCCGCGCGGTGCGCCCGCCAACGGCTGGATGACGTTCGCGGGCCTGTCGCATCCCAAGAGTCGCGGCACGCTGCATCTCACCGGCAGCGCGCCGCAGGATCGCATCCGCATCCATGCCAATACGCTGTCGCACCCCGACGACCTGCGCACGGCGAAGACCACGATCGCGATCGCGCAGGAGATCGCCCACGCGCCCGCGTTCAAGTCGCTGCTCAAGCGCGAAGCCATGCCCGGCCCGCTCGCCGGCGCCGAGCTGGACCGCTACATCCGCGATTCGGCGATCACCTTCTGGCACCAGGCCTGCACCGCGAAGATGGGCCGCGACGCGATGTCGGTCGTCGACGGCCAGCTGAAGGTCTACGGCGTCGACCGGCTGCGTATCGCCGACGCCTCGATCCTGCCCGACGTGCCGAGCGGCAATGCCATGGCGCCCTGCGTCGTCGTCGGCGAACGCGCGGCCGATCTCATCAAGGCGGCGCACGGCATCTGACGCCGGCGTCCGCTCCCATCCCGTCCCACATCGGTTGGAGAAACATCCCATGCGCTTCGCATTCCCCACACTGCTCGTCAGCGCCCTGAGCCTCGCGGCGGCCACCGCCACGGCCGACACCCGCACCCCCGCCGCGCCATTGCCCGCCGACGCGGTGCGCAACATCGTTCTGGTGCACGGCGCCTTCGTCGACGGCGCCGGTTGGCGCGGCGTCTACGACCGGCTGGTCGAGCGCGGCTACCGCGTCAGCATCGTGCAGAACCCGCTGACGTCGCTGGCCGCCGACGTCGCCGCCACCACGCGCGTCCTCGACCGTCAGGACGGGCCCACCGTGCTCGTCGGCCATTCCTGGGGCGGTACCGTGATCACCGAGGCCGGCATGCACGACAAGGTGGTCGGCCTGGTCTACGTCTCGGCGCTGTCGCCGGATGCCGGAGAGACCACCGCGCAGCAGTACGAGGGCTTCGTGCCGCAGCCCGAATTCGTCATCGACACCCGTCCCGACGGCTACGGCTTTCTCGATCGCGATGGATTCAAGGCCGGCTTCGCCCACGACGCCAGCGACGCGGATGCCGCGTTCATGGCCGATGCGCAGGTGCCGATCAACATGAGCGCCTTTGCAACGCCCTTGCAGCACGCCGCCTGGCGCAGCAAGCCCAGCTGGGCGGTGATCGCCACGGAAGACAAGGCGTTCGACCAGGCCATGTTGCAGCACATGGCCAAGCGCATCGGCGCGGAAGTCACCAACGTATCGGCGAGCCACGCGTTGTACGCCACCCAGCCCCTCGTGGTGGCGGATGTCATCGACCGGGCGGCACGCCAGGCCGCGAACGGGCGCTGACCATCCAGGGCCGCGCGCAGCCGCACTGTGTCCAGAGCAATGCGGCCGATCCGGCCGAAGGAGCTACTACCAGGTGTTCATCAGTTCTGAGCAGACCGCTCAGGCCATGCGGATTCTCGACGCACTGCTGGCGCGACAGCTCGCCTTCGGCGGCCCCATCCTGGGCGGCCCCGCCCGGTTCCTGTGGAACTTCGGTGACAGCGACGTCCCCGAGGACCTGCGCAGGCACACGCTGCTGACGGTGGACCAGGACGACCACTACATCGACACCTACACCCGCGAAGACCTGAAGGCCGAACTGGTCGACGTGGCGGAAGCCACGTCGCTGGAGGAGGTCTGCATGATCTCGATGCTGCCGATGGAGCCCAACCGCTCGCTGCGCATCCTGCTCGACGCGGCGTTCGAAGGGCGCGGCGGCGAGGCCCGTCCGCAACCGGTCGATGCCGTGCCCGCGCTGACCTTCGTGCCGGGAGATCAGATCGCGACACGCATCCGCAGTTCGAGCGGACCGGTCTGCAGCCGACGCTGATCGTCGCTCATGGCCCGCGTCTGCTTGCGTGCACGCAGACAGACGCGCGATCGATCGACGCCGCGCGTCGCGCTCGTGCAACGAACGTGCCCGGACGATGCACCGCGTCCAGGGAGGGCCTGCATCACTGCCGTCATCCCCGCAACGGCGCGAATCCAGCGACGTCACGAATTTCCCTGCCAAAAACGAGACGGCCAGGCGTGGAAGACAGCCTCACCTGACACGGCGCGCGTCCCCGTTCCCGCGGTTGTCGAAGCCCCACCTTTGCGGGATAGTTGACAGCGTTGTCAGCGCAGGGCATCGCCGCTCTGCACACGCCACGCATTCGCCTGGCCACGCCGCGCGGAGGGCGCATGCAGATCCAACATCCCGGAGGTGACGGTGCGCGGACACGCGTACGCCTGCGCGAGAAGATGGGCTACGGCATCGGTGATTTCGGCTTCAATCTGTACTGGGCCAACATCTCCGCGTTCCTGCTGATCTTCTACACCGACGTGATGGGCCTGGCCGCCGCCGCGGTGGGCACGATGATCCTCGTGACGCGGGTGTTCGACGCGGTCACCGATCCGCTGATGGGCGCCATCGCCGACCGTACCCGCACGCGTTTCGGCCGGTTCCGGCCCTACCTGCTGTGGGGCGCGTTGCCGCTGGCGTTCGCGGGCGTGCTGACCTGGACCGTGCCCGACCTCGGCGACACCGGCCGCCTCGTGTGGGCCTACGTGACCTTCAGCCTGATGATGCTGGCCTACACCGTGCTCAGCACGCCGTACTCGGCGCTGTCGGCGGTGATGACCAACGACAGCCAGCAGCGCACCACGCTGATCAGCTTCCGCTTCATCGCCGCGTTCGCCGGCACCACGGTCGTCAACGCGTTCACGCTCGACCTGGTGCGCTGGTTCGGCGGCGGCAACGAGGCCCTGGGCTGGCAACTCACGCTGGGGTTGTACGGCGTGGTGGCGTCGCTGCTGTTCGCGACCGTGTTCTTCAGCACGCGCGAACGCATCGCGCCGCCCCCGCAGCAGCGCAGCGACGTGCGCCAGGACCTGCGCGATCTGCTCGACAACCGGCCGTGGAAGGTGCTGTTCGTGCTGGCCCTGGTGATCATGGTCACCATCGTCATGCGCAGCGGCGCCACCGTGTATTACCTCAAGTACTACCTCGAACGCCCCGACCTGACCGGCTGGTTTCTCGGCAGCTATTCGGTGGCGCTGGCCGCGGGCGCGGCGCTCACGCCGGTGATGACGCGCTTCGTCGACAAGAAACGGCTGATGGTGTGGCTGATGGCGGCCGTGGGCGTGCTCAGCTGCGCGATGTTCCTCGTGCCGCGCGATGCGATCTGGTTGCTGTTCGTGCTCAATACGCTGGTGGGTCTGGCGCTGGGGCCGAAGTCGCCGCTGGCATTCTCGATGTACGCCGACTGCGCCGACTACACCGAATGGAAAACCGGGCGCCGCGCCACCGCGATGACGTTCTCGGCCGCCACGTTTTCGCAGAAGCTCGGCGGCGCACTGGCCGCGGCCGTGATCGGCTGGGTGCTGGCGGCGATGGGCTACGTCGCCAACGAGGCGCAGTCCGATGCCTCGCAACTCGGCATCGCGCTGCTCTTGACGGTGATCCCGGGCGTGGTCGCGTTCTTCGCGGCCCTGGTGATGCGGGCCTATCCGCTCGATGCATCGACGATGGCCGAGGTACAGGACGCGCTGGATGCGCGCAGGGCGGAACACGCATGAGCACGCTGCAGTACGGCTTCACCGACGACGGTCGCAGGTTCACGATCGACAGCCCCACCGCGATGCCGCATGCATCGTCGTTCCTCTGGAACCGGCGGATGATGGTGCAGGCCACCTGTCGCGGCTTCGCCACCGCGCAGTTCATGCAGCCCGAGCCCGCGAAGTACGCGCATGCGCCGACGCTCGAGGCGCGCAGCTTCATGCAGCCCGAGCAACCGGTCTACGCGCACCATCCGGGCCGCTTCTGCTACGTCAAGGACGAGGACGACGGCACGCTGTTCTCGCTGCCGTACGAACCCGTTCGCGCGCCCGCCGATGCCTTCGCGTTCGACGCGGCGCCGGACACGCTCATCTGGCGCATCGAACGCGATGGCCTCGCGTTCGAGTGGCAGCTGACGCTGCCGGTCGACGACGTCGCCGAGCTGTGGACGCTGCGCGTGCGCAATCGATCAAACCGCACGCGGCGGCTCAGCCTCTACCCGTATTTCCCGGTCGGCTACATGTCGTGGATGAACCAGTCCGCGACCTGGCGCGAGGATCTGGGCGGCATCGTCTGCAACAGCGTCACCCCTTACCAGAAGGTGGCCGACTACTTCGTCCAGCGCGATTTCATGGACCGCACCGTGCTGCTGCACGCCAATGCGCCCGACGCCTGGGACGCACGCCAGGCCGCGTTCGAAGGCGAGGGCGGCCTGCATGCGCCGTCGGCGATCACCGACGCCGCATTGCTGGGCCGCCACGACGCCGACTACGAAATGCCCACTGCGGCGCTGCAGTACCGCGTTGTGCTGGCCGATGGCGACGCACACGAGGAGCGCTTCGTGTTCGGCCCCGCGCGCGACGACGCACAGATCCACGCACTGCGTGCGAACTACCTCGTTCCCGGTGGCTTCGAAGCGGCCGCGGCCGCGTATGCGGAGTACCTCGCCGGCGGGCGCGGCTGTGTCGACATCCGCACTCCCGATGCGTGGCTGGACGCCTTCGCCAACCACTGGCTGCCGCGGCAGGTGTACTACCACGGCGACGTCAACCGCCTGACCACCGATCCGCAGACACGCAACCTGCTGCAGGACCACATGGGCATGGCCTACCTGCAACCGGCGACCGCGCGCGCCGCGTTTCTGCGCGCGCTGTCGCAGCAGGAATCCAGCGGCGCCATGCCCGACGGCATCCTGCTGGTCGACGGCGCGCAGCTGAAATACATCAACCAGGTGCCGCACACCGACCATTGCGTCTGGCTGCCGGTGTTCCTGCAGGCCTATCTCGACGAGACCGGCGACGACGCCCTGCTCGATGTGCCGGTCACCGATGCCGAAGGGCACACCGCCAGCGTCGCCGAGCGCGTGGACACGGCCATGCACTGGCTGCTGTCGGCACGCGATGCACGGGGCCTGAGCTACATCGCCCAGGGCGACTGGTGCGACCCGATGAACATGGTCGGCTACAAGGGCCGCGGCGTCTCGGGCTGGCTGACTTTGGCCACCGCGCATGCGTTGCGGCTGTGGGCCGGCATCCGTGCGCGCCATACCGGCGAAGCTGCAGCCGCTGACTTCCTGCAGGGCGCGCACGACTGCAACGACGCCGCCAACGCACACCTGTGGGACGGTGACTGGTACGCGCGCGGCATCACCGACGACGGCGTCGTCTTCGGCGTGCAGCGCGACACCGAGGGCCGCATCTACCTCAACCCGCAAAGCTGGGCGATGCTCTCGGGCGCGGCCGATGCCACGCGCCGCGCGCAGTTGCTGGCCGCGGTGGAGGCGCAGCTGGTCTCGCCGCACGGCGTGGCAATGCTCGATCCGCCGTACACCGGCATGCGCGACGACGTCGGCCGGCTCACCCAGAAATTCCCCGGTTCGGCCGAGAACGGGTCGATCTACAACCACGCCGCCGCGTTCTACCTGCACGCGCTGTATGAAGCGGGCGACGCCGACCGCGCATGGCGCGTGCTGCGCGCCATGCTGCCTGGGCCCGATGCCGACGACCTGCTGCAGCGCGGCCAGCTGCCGGTGTTCGTGCCCAACTACTACCGCGGCGACTGGCGCGGCCATCCGCGCACCGCGGGGCGTTCCAGCCAGCTGTTCAACACCGGCACCGCGGCGTGGCTGTATCGCTGCCTGATCGAAGGCCTGTTCGGACTGCGCGGCGAAGGCGACGCGCTGCGCATCGCGCCGCAGCTGCCGTCGCACTGGTCCGAGGCCTCCGTGGTGCGCCGCTTCCGCGGCGCCGAGATCACACTGCAGGTGCGCCGCGTGTCCGGCCTGACCACGATGCGCGTCCGCGCCGACGGGCAGGTGCTCGACACCCCGCGGCTGAGCGGCATCGTCGCCGGTGGCCGGCATCGCATCGACGTGGACTTGCCGGAATGACGGCCACGCCGCAGGTGGTGATCGTCATGGGCGTATCGGGCAGCGGCAAGACCACGCTGGCACGCCTGCTGGCCGAGGCCTGGCACGCGAGGTTCCTCGACGCCGACGACATCCACGACGATGCCGCCCGCGCACGCATGGCCGCCGGCCTGCCGCTCACCGATGCCATGCGCGACCCCTGGGCCGCACGCATCGCAGACGAACTCACGCGGCGCGTCGCGAATGGCGAGCGCGTCGTGCTCGCGTTCTCCGGCCTGCGCCGCCGCCATCGCGACCGCCTCCGCGCCACCGGCCTGTCGCTGCGGTTCCTGTTCCTGCAGGGCGACCAGGCCCTGATCGCCGCGCGCATGCAGGCCCGCAGCGGGCACTACATGCCGGCGTCGCTGCTCGACAGCCAGTTCAAGGCGCTGGAGATGCCGGCGGGCGAAGCCGATGTCGTCACGCTGGCGATCGATCAGCCGCCGGACGACATGCTGCGTGAAGCACTGCCGGCCTTGGGACGGTCTGAACACTTCCGCTTTTGACCGTCATTCCCGCGAAGGCGGGAATCCAGCGACTTTGGCTTTCAAAAGCCTGAAGTCACTGGATTCCCGCCTTCGCGGGAATGACGGACTTCTTCATACCTCCCCGTCCGCATCCACCCCTCACATCACATACGCCCACCCCGGCAACCGCCCAAACGCCCCCAGCCCCATCCACACCGCCATCGCGATCATCATCAGGTTCTCGGTCAACGACACGAAGCCCAGCGGCACGTCGCTCGCACCGCCCACGCAGGCGCACTTGAGGTCACGGCGGTCCACGTACACGGCCTTGAATACCGACACCGCACCCACCGTGCCGATGAACAATGCCACCGGCACCGACAGCCACGTCAGCACGCCGGCGATCATCAGCACGCCCGCCAGCCCTTCCGCGAACGGGTACACGTACGAATATGGCACCCAGCGCCGCGCCAGCAGGTCGTAGTTGAGGAACATCGTGGCGAAGCTGCCGATGTTCTGCAGCTTCAGCAGCGCCAGCACCGCCATGCTGAAGGCGATGAACCACTCGCCCGCGCGCACGGTGAACGGCGTGCCGTACACCGCCACGCTCGCGGCCAGCGCCATCAGCAGCGTCATGCCGAACAACGCCGCCACCGGGCGGTAGCTGGTTGCCTTCGGGTCGGCCACGCGCTTGCCGAAATGCCGGCGCAGATCGTCGTAGCCGCCGATGCGCACGCCGTCGATGAACGTCTGCGGCGTGGTCGCCACATCGTGCTCGGCCTTGAACGCATCCACCGCCTCGCGCGAGGTCAGCCAGTGGTCCTCCACCTCGAAGCCCTGCCGCCGCAGCAGGTCCAGGGCCTTCAGGCCGAAGGGGCAGACATGCTGGTCCATCACCATGCGGTACAGGGTGGCGCGTGGGCGCGCCGGGTGGCGGGCAGTGTGCATGACGGTCTCCGGTCCACGGTGGGTTCACCAGCGACCCCCATGCTAGGCCCCGTACCGCAGTACGGAGTCAAGCCCATGCCGCTCACGATCAGCCAGTTCGCCGCCGCGGGCGATGTCGGCGTGGAAACCGTCCGCTTCTACCAGCGCAAAGGCCTGCTGGCCACGCCCGACACGGGCGAAGGCATCCGCCGCTACGGCGAGGCGGACGTGCGTCGCCTGCGTTTCATCCGCATGGCCCAGCGCGCCGGCTTCAGCCTCGAGGACATCCGCGAACTGCTGGCCCTCGACGCCGGCCACGACCGCCGCCGCGCCCGTGCGCTGGCGCAGTCCCGCATCGACACGCTCGACACCCAGATCGCCGCGATGATGCAGGCGCGCGACTACCTGCAGACGCTCGCACGCGAATGCAGTGCGAACGCGAAGGGGCCGTGTCCGATCCTCGCGTCGTTCGAGGGCTCGGGCGGCGGGGATGGCACCCAGCCCACATCGAACCGCGAGCGCCCAGTGCGCGTGCGGCGCGGGCGCAAGCCGGCTATCGTGCCGGCCTGATCACGCAGACACCTCATGAAGAAGACCTACGACCCGCCGCTGACCGAGAACTCCAACTCGCCCCTGTTCCGCGTGGACCGCAATATCCGCCTGGCCCATCAGCGCCTGGCCTCCGCGATCGACATGAAGCAGCACCACACAAGCCACAGCCTGGCGCAGGAAGTGATCAAGGAAGCGCGTGAATCGCTGCGCAAGGCGGACCAGCAGCGCGACCTCAAGCTCAAGGAACTCGCCCAGGTCGAGGCCGAATTCCAGGCCCGCCGTCAGCGCTGATCCGATTGCGGGAAGCGGCGATCAGCTATCCGGAGACCGTCGGCGAGGCACGCGCCCGACGGCACGAACTGAGGTCAACCGTGCACCGCGCATGCCGCCCGACCGAGCGCGGCCGGGCCCATCCAGCGCATCGTGCACGGCGCACACCTGGAAGAAGGCAGCACGGCCTGAGCCGCGCTGCCTCATCGCTCAATGCACGTGTGCGGCGCTGCCTGCAGAGCCGTACACCGCCGGCATCTCCCGCACCCGGCCGCCCACGGTGGGCGCGTCGAGCACCTGCGCATTGACCTGCCGGATCAAGTCCTTCATCTCGTCCGCGCCTTCGAAGATCGCCGCGCCGATCACGGTGATCGTGCCGTCCGCCACATCCGTGCTGCCGGCGGCCATCAGCAGATCACCCTGCGCGCGCAGCAGATCGAGCAGACGGTCGGATTCGTCCAGCTGATCCAGCGTCATGCCGAACGCGAAGTCCTGGTCGGCCTGCGCAGACGGGCCGGCCGGATCGTCATGCTCGCACCCCGCATCCCCGTCCGCGTCGTCCGCATCCTCGTTTTCGATCACCACACTGGTCGGCGTGCCCTTGGCCTCCAGACGCGCCGGCCAGGACACCGTATCCAGCACCTGCTGCACCTGCTCGGCCAGCAGTTCCAGACACCCGGCCAAGGCCGGGTGGTCGATCTCCGGCCCGTCTTCTTCCTCGTCCACGCGTGGCTCCGCCAGGCGCGACAGGAACTCGATGTGCTGGTGCAACTTGCGCAGCCGGAACTGGCTGTCCTCCGGCAGGAAATAGCCCACGTCGCCGCGATTCTTGGTTTCAGACTTCGACATCGTCGTCTCCTCGTTCCCTGAAGTGCCCGTCCACGGATGTGGACGGGAAGTCGGGAGGCTAGAAACCGCTGTGAGCCGGCGGGCGTATTCCCCCGAAGGGTATTGTATTAGCCGCCCTCCCGACGCAGGCATCGCGTCGGTCCATGCCTGCAAGCGTGCAGGCACAAAAAACCCACCGGTTTGACGGAGGTGGGGACCGCTCGTAGAGGAGTTTCTAGGCTCCTTGGGATCGAGTCTGCTACGCGTGGTGGGAGGTGGTCAAGTCCGAGGGCGACGTAATCAAAAGATCCCGCTGTAAGGATTTGCCGCGCCTTATGACTTCGGATGCAAGGGCGTCCTCACCGCCGAAGGCTGATGAATCGAGCGCCCTCGCTGCGAAAGCCTCACTCTGGCCTGTTCTCAGATCACGAGGATCTCATCATCTTCGAGCCAACCGGAGCGCAGAGCAAAGTCTCGCACCCGTCTAGGTTCTTTGGTGTAGGCAACCAGCGCTAGACTCTTCTCGGCGCGACTTGCAACAACGTAGAACAGTCGTCTCGTCGATTCGACGATCTTTCCCTCATCCTTTCCACCGAACAGATCTCCATACTTGAATGAAAACCCTTTCGCTTCGAAGTCGTCCATCACAACCATCACACGCTCAAACTCAAGTCCTTTTACACCTTGATGCGTGTCAAACCGAGCGCGCCCCTCGAGATACTCCCGCAGTGGAGTGATCTGAGAAAACGGAGCCGCAAGTAGTTCATCAATTGCTTCGATGCGGGCGAGCGTCTTCGCATCTCTCTCTGGCTGACCTTCCTCCACGTTCGCTTCCGCATCCGACTCTGTAGCCCAAGCTGCGAGTCGCTCTGGGATTTCAAAGAGATTGGACCTCGCAACTTCCCGGAGAACAACGAGGAGCGGTAGATCTTGACCGTCTGTCAGCAGACCTGCGAGTGAGTCGACCGCGCCTTTGACCTGCGCGAGGTGTCCACGTCCCGGATTCGCTGCAAGCGCCGCCGGCGCCATGAGGGGGGAATGCACCTTCAACAGCCGCATGAGCCCAAATCGATCTTCAGCTTGATGCGCTTCAAGCACGGGGAGCACTTGATCCGTGAAAAACAAGGCTACGGACTGCGTGCGCTGAAGGAGACTCTGGGAGTCAAGGGCATACAGAGCGCTGAAGACTTCGAAGCACCCTAGCCGCCTAGCAGCCATCTTGTGCTCAAGTGTGAGCGTCTTCACTTTCATAGGCACAGCCCAAGCGTTATCGCCGGTGATTTGGGCCATCTTCTGTGCGATCCCAGCCTCTACACCGCCCACGTCGGGATGTTCAGCAGAGAGAATGAAAAGACGCACGGAGCCCATGATGGCGTCGGATCTCGGTCTTTGCGTTTGCTGATCGGTGGGACTTCTCACAGCGTTCAGAAGCTCGATGATGCGCGACGGGCACCGATGATTCATCACCTTCTTGGGCGTGCGCCATGTGGGCGGCAAGTCAACGCCAAGATCCTCTTTCCCATCGGCGTAGATGCGCTGCATCATGTCTCCGATTAGGCCCATCGCGAAAGCGCCCGAGTGCTCAGAGTCAACGCGAAAGAACGCGTCGACAAGTGCTGCATTAGTATCTTGGCTCTCGTCGACCAACAGAATCGGATAGCGCCCGACGAAGATGCTGCGCATTCGGGGCTTCTCGCTCAGGAAATGCGCGGTGATCTTTATGACCTCTGCATGGCTAAGCGCATCGCGTGTGCGGTTCGCGCCTGTCGGGCTGTAGATGAATTTGCGAATGCCATGCAGGGCAGCGAGACGCGCCTCATACGCCGCGATCTTGGCAATTCGTTCGTCCCTCGCCTTGCCTGCCCGGCCCTTTGCTTCCTTCTCATGGAGATCGGCAATCTCGGCACGGAGGTAGTCGGCCAGCCATGCTCGGATATCGGTATTGAGCCCCTCAATCAGGGACCAAGCGAAGCTGTGGATCGTCCGAACGTCAAACAGTGGGTCGAACTGAACGCGTCGCTTGATCTCATCGCACGCCGCATTCGTGAAGGTAATGACTGCGATGCTCTGACCACGCTGACGAAGTTGCGCCCCCCAAGCGGCTTGCACGTGGGTTAGCGCAGCTACGAGAGATCGCGTCTTACCTGATCCAGCGCCCGCGAAGAGAAAAAAGCTCGTCAGGGCATCGGGATCGAGACACGCGGCGATCTCCGCGTCGGCTCCAGCATCGATCTCATCGTTCGGAGCATCGACTGCATTGTTCATGCCGGTGCGGCCTGAGTCTGCGCCTGATCTTCGTTATCTGGCGCCGGCTTCTTTCCTACCAAGTCGTCATCTTTTCGACGGAGCTGGTTGATCAACCAAGCAAGTCCTGAATCGATGTAGCCAGGCAACTCCAGCTCATTAAGACTCTTGTCCTCTAGGATGTTCATCGCCAGCTCTGCTTTATCGCCTGCGGCAAGATCGGCGTGAAGCTTGGTGGCTAGCTCGTGCACGGTCGTGCTCCCAACGATTGCATCTCGAAACTTCCTAGCAAGTCGAGGGCCCAGCAATTCCTTGAAGAAATCGATGTTCCGATACACCAGCGCATCTTCAAACGTGTTGGCGATAGCTTCCGCGTCGACATCTGTTCCAAAAGTGATCTTCACGGGCTGCTGATAGGCAACCCGAACACCGAAACCGATCTTGTCAAGCTTCGCGAGCGAGTCTTCACTCATATCGAGTAGCGCATCCAGGCCCTCTTCCTTCGGAACCCATGTTTTCAAGGTGTGGTTGCGCGATACTTGCGCGTCGCCGCGTTTTGGAAGCACCTTTGAATTCGTCGCCGACTTGGCGTCCAGATCGGTAATGACTAGCGTGTTGAGCCCTAGGTCGGCGAGCAGCGATCTCAGGCGGTGCGCATGACTGCCGCCGATCTCAAGCCACGTGATGTAGCACCGCGTCAGATATTTGTAAGCATCCCGGCTGCGGACCATGTGAGGCACGATGATCCGCTCGGCAGGACCTTCTACCAAGATCGCTCCATCCGCGAAGAACAGATCGCAATGGGTGACTTTGAGATATCGGCGGACGAATCGCTTCGTGTCTTCGTCCTCGCCAAAGGTGCGAGACAGCCCTACAACACGAGAGACGGGGACAGCACCTTTAATGGCGTGGACAGGCATACGACGGAAGTATCGCAGTGAGGCGAAATCTGCCTCATGGGCGACATGGCTCGAATGCGTGCTGACCACCATCTGCGTCTGAAACTCCTCCGACTCGCCTAGCAGTTCGTGCTTTCGAAGCACGCTGTAGGCGTGCGCGATAAAGACCTGCTGCACCTGCGCGTGTAAATGAGCTTCTGGCTCCTCCACGAGGACAAGGTGCAACCGGGGCACATGCGATTCGTTCGCGGCCTTCTTTCCCGCCTTTCCCCTACGCATCCACTTGTCGCGAAACCCCATAAGGGCAAACACCATGGAAACCAAATTCTGGTATCCCAGCCCGTTGGAGTCTTCGGGCAGTCGGTTGATGAGGCCTGCGTCGGCAAGATGCGTAGGAACCTCGTAGTTCAGCGCCGAGCCGTGCCTGAGCGCATCCAGTGGGCGCAAATCAGCCGCGAGCGATAGCTTCGGGTCAGTCAGGCCTGGGTAGCCAATCCCCTCAAGCTCCTCGATCGCGGACGCGAACGAATCGGCCAACTGCTTACCGAACTTGACGCGAGCTGCATGGATCGCCTGCAAGGCGACCAAGTCATCGGCCTCTGGCTGATCGAAGGGATCGAGATGCTGAGCGTAATAGCTGCGGAGCTGCGCCGAGAGCTTGGTGCTCACACGCGGTCCGATCTCCTGATCTTCATCGCCATTTCCGCCTTTCCGGATCGGCATACCCAGCCCGCGTTGAGCACTGATTTCGTCGATTCTAATGAGCCCCTTGAAGGGGTCATCAGATAGAGGCTCGCTGTCAGGCGGGAGGGGCTGAGGAAACGCTTCGCCATCCTTCGGGATCTGGCGCGCAGATGGGTCGAGGAGATACGATTTCACCTCAAACAGCGCGTTCAGACGCTTCGATAGAAACTCGATCATCGACTTCGGCCAGAGGGAGAACGGTTCGGATTCTTCCTCCTGGCCAGGCTCTACCGCGGCTAAAACAGCCTTCACGGCACTCCGCGCGGCTAGATATTCTCGCTTGTAATCCTCGATCTTCCTCGGCTCAAAGCGAAGTCGAACCCCGATCGCAGATCCATCCCAATCAAGTGTGGGGAGGATCTTCTGAACGAAATGAACTTGGTTGTCGGGCACCGAGAGCCAGACATCTACCGCCGGCGCAACGACGCCCCAGTCGAACTCTTCCGCCTCATCTCCGTCAGTCTCCGCTTCCCAAGCCTGTCCGAGAGCGTTGATGGCAGCCCAGTGGCTGAGAGTAAAGTCGTTGATTGACAGCTCGCCGTGATCAACAAGGAAGCGCCTCAACGCAACCATCGCTGAGGATTTTCCGCTGTTGTTCGCACCCACAAACACGGTCGCCTGGTTGGCGATGTCGATACGAACGGCCAGCAGCTTGCGGAAGTTGGAAATCTCTACAAATTCAATGCGCATCGAGAGCTCCATTGACCACGGAAGTTGGCATAGGGAAACCAGGAAGCCGGAATAACGGGGTCAGGTTCACTCATTTTGAGGCGCAGTGCGCGAAATCACCGCCGTCCCCCACTCCCCCGATACGCCGCGATCGTCTGCTCCGCACTCGGATTCGACATCGCCAACCCGTTGACGTACACCACCGGCGCACCGCGTTTGAAGACGGCGATGGCGCGGTCGATGTCGCGCATCTGCGCGTCGGTCGGGTTCTCGATATCGAAGGCGATACCGCTTTCCCGCCTCACCGGAATGCCCGCAATGCCGAGATCACGGATCAGCGCCTCGGTGCGTTGCGCCTGATCGGAGGGGCAGTTGGGCGGCGCCAGAACGAAGACGGTATTGCGCTGCATGCCGCTGGGCATGTGCACGGGCACGAAGGCCGTGGCGTCGAACGCGGCCGCGCGGGCGGCCTCGCGCTTCTGCCACAGCTGGTGGGCACCAAAGGCAGCGCAAAGGAGCATCAGGATCAGCAGAGGGCGCATAGCGGGGCGTTCTCTCGGTCGGTCAGGGGGTACGGATGCGCGTGCAGGCTCGGGCGCTCAAACGCACCACTGCGATTCGCACGGCACGCCGTCGTTGTCGCCGTCCATCTTGGTGTCCGGGCAGTTGCGGATGAAGAACGTGGCTTCCTCGCACGAGCGCATCTGCGCGCAGTGCTGGCGGCCGTCGCAGCTGAAGGTCGGGGCCGGCGCGGGCAGCACGCGTTCCCGCGTCGCTGGTGGGCGTGCCGACGTGGCGGCCATCGCGACGTCGGCGGTGGGCTCGGGCGTATTGAAGTGGCGGTAGCCGCCCCAGACGGCGAGGCCGAGGATCAATAACGCGATCAGCTGTTTCATGGCGCGGCCTCGGCAGTGAGGAAGTGATGGATGTGATCTGCGCCGGCCGCCATCGCGCTCACCGCGTGCCGCGGCAGGCGGGGTAGGCCGTGCAGCCCCAGAAGAGGCTGGCGGTGCGGCGGTTGGTGCGTTCGACCATCGCGGTGCCGCAGCGCGGGCAGTCGGGCGGGGCGGTGGTCAACGGCGCGGCTGCGGCGAATGCAGGCGCGATGCGATGCATCGAGGCGGGCGGCTGCGCTGGCACTGCGGGGCGCGCACCGGCCTGCACGCTGTGCACCAGGGCCAGCAGCATGGCGCCGTCGATCAGGGTGATGGGCTTGCCGGCCGCGAACCGCGCGGCGTCGCGGGTGAAGCCGCCGACGGTGGCGATGCGCACCTCGTCCGCGTTGTAGTGGGCGAGCAGGCCGTACATCTCGCGCACCACGTTCACCGGCACCTGGCGGCGCCGCCATTGCTTGCACTGCACCAGGGTGCGCCGGCCGTCCTTGCGCAGGATCAGGTCGACGCCGCCGTCCGGCCCGCCCAGGCCGGTTTCGGCGACGGCGCAGCCCTGGCGGCGGAAGGCTTCGCCGACCAGCTGTTCGAACTCGCGCCAGCTGATCGCGGCCAGGCTCTCGAACCCGGTGCGGCTGTCGAGCAGACGGCGGCGCTTGCGCGCATTGACGAAGGCGACCAGCGCACACAGCGCGCAGGCGGCGAGGAACAGCCACGCGACCGGCGCCAGGCCTGCGCTGGCGGTCGCCAGGCCCTGTGCGAACGGGCCGTCCTGCCGCGCGAAGACCGCCGGCACGCCGTAGCGGATGCCGGCATAGCCGACGAGACCGACGACCAGTGCCACCGGCCACGGCAGTTGGCTCAAATCGTCGAAGAACCCACGACGTCCGCGTCCCATGCGAATCCCCCATTCCAAGCGGTCGACAATAGCGCGCGGTGCGGCGATCTGTGAAGCCGGTCACGGAGGTGGCTCGGGGCGGCGTCTGGCGCTCGATGGCATGGCCGGTCACCGGGGTGGACGTCCCCGCCGACGTGATGCACCCGGTGCTCCGGCCTGCCACCTCTCAATACAGCGAACGGCCATTGCCGCTTCGCGTTGCGCGCTGGCCGCGCTCCAGCCCCCGGGGCACCACCGCTACACGGCAGCCAGCGCATGGAGGCCGGTGTCTCGAGCGCCGGACAGCGCTTCAATAAAGCCCGCGCGGCGAGCATCTGTTCGATGCCGAGTGCCTCATGGACAGCCGGGTGCATCGCGGAGCGGGCTGGTCACCGCAGAACGGAATGCTTCGAGCATTAATTAAACGGAATGCTCCGCAGGCGAGCCTGACGAAGCCGCCCGCCCACTCGACGGCTGCAGTGCCCGCACTCCAACACGCAATGCCAAGGACGCAGTGCGCATGTCGCGCGTATCGATGGCGCGCGGTGTCATCGAACACGCCGGATCCGCCGATGTCCTGCACTTCATCCAGCGGTCTCCATGAAACCGGTTACTTAATCTCCAAGCGCGCTGATGAAGTCGTTTAATTTTTCAATGAAACGCATTCTCGTCTTCTATCGGAGACTAAAAAAACCATTCCAATTCAATGGCCTGGAAGAAACCGGATGTTAAGAATTCGAAGGCTACGGCGCGGCGGCTTACCGTTCGTCTGACGCGCTTCGTGACCGTCCTCAGGTTTTTTCCGGAACGCCGATATCCGGTCTGCCCGGGCATGTGCCCGTTCACTGACCTAAGCGAACACGCGATGAAAACCATTCTCACTGCATGGAACAACCGCAGCCTGGCGTTCAAGTTGACGCTGCTGTGCTGCCTGCCCACCCTCGGCCTCATCGGGGCGTCGGGGCTGTACCTGTCGAAGCTGCGCGACGCCGTGACCATCAGCCGTACCGAGCTGGACAGCATGTCCGCGCTGCACGCGATGGTCGATCTGATCGGCGCGCAGACGCAGCGCCAGGGCGCCGCCGATCCGTTCGCGTTCGATGCCGCCACCGACGTCGATGGGCTGTATGCGAAGGCGCTCGCGGAGACCGCCGCACAGCCGCACCTCGCCGACAGCCACGCGCAGATCCAGGCGCTGGCGCAGGCGTGGCCGTCGCTGCGCGAGCGGCCGTCCGGCGATCCGGCGTTCGGCGAGCACACGCACGCGGCGCTGATCGCGCTGAGCACCTTGCGCGACGAAAGCGGCCTGTCCTACACCCCGTACTCGGACAGCTATCACCTGCTGATCGGCAGCAGCGTCCATCTGCCCCAGGCGCTGGCCGACCTGGCGACGCTGCGTGCCGACATCCAGCAGCGCGGCGACGCGGGCGAGGACGGCCGGCGCCAGGCGCTGCGCGATACGTTCCGGCACGAGGCGCTGGCCTACGTGCGCGAGATGGACAAGGCGCTGGCGCTGGCCGCGGACGTGCCGGCCGCGGTGCGCGACACGCACGCCGAGATCAGGACGGCCGCGATGCACGAGGCGACCTACGCCGATGCGGATGCGTTGCGGGGGCTCGAAGGGCGAATGGGGGCCAGCGCCACGGCCGCCCAGCAGATGCTGGCCGCACAGTCCGCGCAGCACCTCGAGGCCGCGCGTTCGGAAATGCTGCTCGACGCCGGGGTGGTGGCGCTGGTGCTCGCGCTGATCGTGGCGGGCTGCTGGTACACCGTGCAGACCACGGTGCGCGGGGTGCGCCATGCGGCGCGGGTGGCCGCGGGCGTGGCCCAGGGCGATCTGGACACGGTGATCGCCGCGCACGGCCGCGACGAGGTGGGGCAGTTGCTCGACAGCATGGACACCATGCAGGCCACCATTCGCCGCGTGGTCGAATCCCAGCACGAGATGGCCGCGCGCCACGAGGCGGGCATGATCAGCTACCGCTGCGACGACAGCGCGTTTCCCGGCGGCTTCGGCCAGATGGTGCGCGGGACCAACGCGCTGGTGGCCTCGCACATCCACGTCAAGATGCGCTTGCTGGACGTGATGCAGCACTACGCCATCGGTGACCTGTCGGTCGACATGGACGCGATGTCCGGCGAGCGCGCGGTGCTCACCGAGGCGATGCACGAGGCCAAGCGCAACCTGCAGGCCATCAACGTGGACATCCAGCGCCTGGCCGACGCCGCGGCCTCGGGTGATTTCTCGCAGCGCGGCGACACCGCCCGCTACCAGTTCGATTTCCGCAGCATGGTCGGCAGCCTCAACCGGCTGATGGACACCACCGAAGGCAATCTGCAGGCGCTGTCGGAGGTGTTGCAGGGCGTGGCCCGCGGCGATCTCAGCCAGTCGATGGAGGGCGAGTTCCACGGCGTGTTCGCCGACATGCGCGACGACGCCAACACCACGATCCGCCAGCTGGCCGACATCGTCGCGCGCATCCAGGAAGCCTCGGGCGCGATCAACACCGCGGCCAGCGAAATCGCCGCCGGCAATTCCGACCTCGCGGTGCGCACCGAACGCCAGGCCGCCAACCTGGAGGAAACCGCAGCGTCGATGGAGGAACTCACCTCCACCGTGCGCCAGAACGCGGAGTCCGCGCGGCAGGCCAATGCGCATGCCGGCAATGCGTCGGGTGTCGCTGTCGACGGCGGACGGATCGTCGAGCGCGCGGTGGACACGATGCACCAGATCGAACAGTCCTCGCGGCGCATCGCCGACATCATCTCGGTCATCGACGGCATCGCGTTCCAGACCAACATCCTCGCGCTCAACGCCGCGGTGGAAGCCGCCCGCGCCGGCGAGCAGGGCCGCGGCTTCGCGGTCGTGGCCTCGGAAGTGCGCGCGCTGGCGCAGCGTTCGTCGACCGCGGCCAAGGAGATCAAGTCCCTGATCGAGGATTCGGTGGCGAAGATCACCGACGGCTCGGCGCTGGTGGGCGAGGCCGGTACGTCGATGGTCAACGTGGTGTCGGCCGTGCAGCGGGTGACCGAGATCATGGCCGAGATCGCCGCCGCCTCGCAGGAGCAGGCCACGGGCATCGACCAGATCAACCGCTCGGTGGTGCAGATCGACGAAGGCATGCAGCAGAACGCGGCGCTGGTCGAGGAGTCCTCCGCCGCGGCGCGGGCGATGGAAGAGCAGGCCCAGGATCTGCTGCGCTGCGTGTCGGTGTTCCAGCTCGCGCCGTCGGCGCCGATGGACGAGGAGGTGCGGGTCCGGCCGCATCTCGAATTGCTGCGCGCCTGAGCAGTGCAGGCGCTCCCGGCACCCGTGAACCAGGTGCCGGGGCTCAGGGACGACCACGCCGGCGACGTCGAGCGCTCCCGTCGAGCGTCACACCGCAGCGTGTGGATCAGGGATGCGGACTGCGGGCGACGCCGCGCGTCCTCTGCCTCAGCGTGCCGGCACGCCGGGGGCGGACGATGCGGCGTCGCCATCTTCGCGGAACGCACGCACGTGCTCGATCAGCGCACGCAGCTTCGCCGGCGGGTGATGACGGCTGGGGAAGTAGAGAAAGAAGCCGGGAAACGGCGGCAGGAAGTCCTGCAGCAGCGGCACCAGATCGCCGCGGTCGATCCACGGCCGGAAGGTCTCCTCGATACCGAAGGTGATGCCGCCGCCGGCCAGCGCGGTGCGGATCATCAGCAGCATGTCGTTGGTGGTGATCTGCGGGTCCACCTGCACGTCGAAGGGCTGGCCGTTCTCGACGAATTCCCAGCGGTGCGGGGCCGTCGTCGGGGTCATGCGCCAGCCGATGCAGCGGTGGTCCACCAGCTCGCGCGGGTGCGCGGGCGTGCCGTGCCGGGCGATGTACGCGGGCGCGGCCACGGCCACTTCGCGCTGTGGGCCGGTGACGGGCACGGCCACCATGTCCTGTTCGATCACCTCGCCCAGGCGCACGCCGGCATCGAAACCGGCGGCGACGATGTCGAATGCCTCGTCGCTGACGGTGACGTCCAGCGTGATGCCGGGATAGGCGTGCACGAAGCCCGCGAGCAGCGGGCCGGACACGAAGCGCTCGGCGATCGAGGTCGCGGTGACCCGCAGCAGGCCACGCGGCGGGCCGTCGTCGTGGGCGTCTTCGAGTGCCGTGCCCAGCGTGGTCAGCGGCTGCGCGACCTGGCGGTACAGGCGTTCGCCGGCTTCGGTCAGGCGCACGCTGCGGGTGGAGCGCTGCACCAGGGCCACGCCGAGGCTGTCCTCGAGCCGGCGGATGCCCTGGCTGACGGCCGACCGGGTGACGCCGAGACGGTCGCCGGCCTCGCGGAAGTTGTGGCCTTCGGCCACGGCCCGGAACACGCGCAGCAGGTTGAGGTCGAGTTCCATGGCGCGGACCGGCGTTGATTGGTGAGCCAGTCTAACCAGCGCGTCCAGCGCTGACGGGATTCTCTGGACGATACACGCCGCCTAGCCTGTCTCCAGCCCCCACGCACCCGGAGACACCGCATGACGCAGCGCACCCCCGTCCGCGCCGCCGCGCTGGCCTCGGCCCTGGTCGCCAGCGCCCTGGCGCACGCCGAACCCGGCCCGGCCACCGCCCCGCATCCCTACGTGGGCCTGTGGGTCACCGACGACGGCCACATCCGCCACGCGCTGCTGCCGGACGGCCGCTACGACGAGGCGCGCGGCCGTCGCCAGAGCGCGTATCAGGGCCGCTACACGGTGACCGGCGACCACATCGACTACGTCGACGACACCGGATTCACCGCCGACGGCACCTTCGTCGACGGCGTGCTCTACCACGCCGGCATGGTGCTGCGCCGCGTGCCGGCCGACGCGGGCGGCGGCCTTCCCCCGCGCGACGCCGACTGAGCGCCGCGTCCCTTCCCCCCGACAGGAGAACACCATGCACAACATCCACGACAAGGTCGTATTGATCACCGGCGCCAGCAGCGGCATCGGCGAGGCCACCGCCCGCGTGCTCGCCGCGCACGGTGCGCGCGTGGTGCTGGGCGCGCGCCGCATCGAACGCCTGCAGCAGCTGGCCGCGGCGATCACCGCCGACGGCGGCACCGCCATCGCGCGCACGCTCGACGTCACCGATCGCGCCGACGTGCAGGCCTTCGCCGATCACGCACTGGCGCAGTTCGGCCGCATCGACGTCATCGTCAACAACGCCGGCGTCATGCCGCTGGCGCCGATGGCCGCGCTGAAGGTCGACGAGTGGGACCGCATGATCGACGTCAACATCAAGGGCGTGCTGTACGGCATCGCCGCGGTGCTGCCGACGATGCAGGCCCAGGGCAGCGGCCACGTCATCAGCGTGTCCTCGATCGGCGGCCTGTACGTGATGCCGAGCGCTGCGGTGTACTGCGCCACCAAGCACGCGGTGCGCGCGATCTCCGACGGCCTGCGCCAGGAGAACGACCGCATCCGGGTGACCTGCGTGTATCCGGGCGTAGTCGAATCGGAACTCGCCGACACCATCAGCGATGCCGCCACGGCCGAGGCCATCCGCGGGTTCCGTCAGGTGGCGTTGAAGCCCGAGGCCATCGCCCACGCGATCGCGCATGCGCTGGGCCAACCGGCAGACGTCGACACCACCGACATCGTGGTGCGGCCGGTGGCGCATGCGGCCTGAGCGCGGCAGGCGTGTCTGTCGCGCGCGCTGCGCGCCTTCGGCGGCGCGCAAGGCACCCCATTTTGCGCCGCGCATGCGGCGATGACCTCAAGGACCCTTCGATGCATGCATTGACTTCCTCACGCCTGCTGGCGGGCCTGTTGCTCGGCGTCGGCATGCTGATGCCGCCTGCGTTGTCCGCGGCCAACCCCACTCCGGACGATCCGGCCACCCAGGTGCGCGCCGCCTTCGATGCCTGGCGCGTCGGCACGGGCAACGTATTCGACCTGCTGGCCGACGACGTGGTGTGGACCGTCGCCGGCGACAGCCCGGTGTCGGGCGTCTACCGCTCGCGCGAGGCCTTCCTGCGCGACGCAGTGGCGCCGATCACCGCACGGCTGGCCACGCCGATCGTGCCCGAGCTGCAGCAACTCATCGCCCGGGATGACCACGTCGTCGCGATCTGGGAAGGGCGCGCCACCGCGCTGGACGGGCGCGTCTACCGCAACCACTACGCCTGGCACATGCGCTTCGAGCACGGCCGCATCGTCGAGGTGGTGGCGTTCCTCGACACCTGGGCGCTGGTGCGGTTGATGGAGTGAGGCGACAGAAAGACGGTTCCAGGCAGTGTCTTCGACGTCGACCACCGAGCCTCACTGGATGACCCGCGCGACGCGCCATTGAAACGCTCCTCACGCCTGACCAGACATGTTCGTCACGAGCCGTGGGCATGACGACCTGTGCCGAGCGCCTAGAACAGCGCGCCCTGCGTGGGCACCTCGGCCATTGCTGTTGTTGCAGCTGCGACAGGAACGGCCGCATCCGACAGGGGATCGATCGCACCGAGCCGCCAGCCCAGCCCGGACCAGCGGCCGGCATGGCGATCGAGCGCCTCGCGCAGGATCGGCGCGCCGGCCACGACATGCAGCGCGCTGCGCGCGCGGGTCATGCCGGTGTAGACGAGTTCGCGCGACAGCACGCGATTGAAGCGCTCGGGCAGCACGAGCCACACGGTGTCGAACTCTGAACCCTGCGCCTTGTGCACGGTCATCGCGAATGCGCTGTCGTGAGCGGGCAACGCGGCGGGATGGAAGGGGCGCGGCTGCTGCGGGTCGTCACCGGGGAACCAGGCCACGAGCGCGCCGTCGGCGTCGCGTCCCGCGGGACTCGCTTCGCTTCGTAGGCAGATGCCGATGTCGCCGTTGAACAGCCGGTGGCGATAGCTGTTCTCGGTGATCAGCAACAGCCGGCCGTGGAAGTAACCGGGGCCGGCGCCGCGTCGCGTGCTGCCGCCGGGCCCGCTTCCGGACAGCAGCGCCTCGATGCGCGCGTTGAGCCCGCGCGCGCCCTGCGGCCCTTCGCGCACCGCGGTGAGGATGCGCAGGCGGCCGGCGCGCGCCAGCGCTTCCGCCGGATCGGTGGTGTCGGCGAGTGCGGTCCAGTGCGCGAGCAACTGCTCGCGATGCGCGGCCAGCGGATCGGGCTGGCCTTCGTGGAAGTGCACGCCGGCGAGATCGCCCGCGCGCAGCAGCGACAGTGCGGTATCAGCATCGCCTTCACGCACCGCGGTGGCGAGCGGGGCGAGATCGAGGGCGGCGCTCTGGCGGTAGCCGCGTTGGAGGTGGATGCGGCGGCCGGGGAATATCGACGTGTCAGGGCTTTCTCTACCGTCATTCCCGCGCAGGCGGGAATCCAGGGACGTTGCGTTCGCTTCGTCCAAGGGCTTCGGATGATCCGTGGCGGGCGTTACTGAAACACGCGTTGCGTCGTGCGCGGAGAGAACATCTGGAGGCCGCTGCAGAGTCCCTGGATGACCAGCGATGTGCGCTGTTGAAGAGCGAGTCCCGCCTGCGCGGGAATGACGAGCCGAAGAATGTGAAGCCGAAGTCGCTGGGCCCCGGCCTGCGCCGGGGCGACGATCAGAAGCGACGCCCAGTGCCTGCAATGCGTCGGCGTCACCCGCAGCGAAGTCCGTGCCATCCCCAGCCGCACCCAGGATGCCGCTGAGCACGTCACCGGCTTCGACCGACGGCAGCTGGTCGGGATCGCCGAGCAGCACGAGGCGCGCGCCGTCGGCGACGGCGTCGACCAGCTTGGCCATCAGCGGCAGATCGATCATCGAGGCTTCGTCGACGACGACGACATCGAACGGCAGCGGGTTGTCGGCGTGGTGGCGGAAGCGCGGGCTGTCGGGAATCGTGCCCAGAAGCCGGTGCAGCGTGGTGCCGGCGGTGGGCAGCACCTCGAGCAGTGCGGCATCGACATCGGCGGCAGCCAGCGCCTGCACGGCCTTGCGCACGCTCTCGGCCATACGCTCGGCCGCGCGGCCGGTGGGTGCGGCGAGGGCGATGCGCGGTTCGGGGCGCCCGGCGTGCAGCGCCTGCGCGGCGAGCAGTGCCAGCAGGCGGGTGATCGTCGTGGTCTTGCCGGTACCCGGGCCGCCGGTCACGAGCACCAGATTGTGGCGGAGCGCGATCGCGGCGGCGCGGGCCTGCAGATCGTCGCGGGTGCGCGCATCGGGAAACAGCTGCGCGAACAGCGGCGCCAGCGCCTCCATGTCGCCACCTTCGGGCGCGTGCGCGCCGATGCGGCGCAGGCCGAGCGCGAGGTGGCGTTCGTACTCGCGATAGCGGCGCAGGTAGAGCAGGCCGTGTTCGAACACCAGCGGGCTGTCGGCGATGGATTCGGCGTCGACGTCGTCGGGTTGCGAAATCCACGGCGAGGCTTCGAGTGCTGCGCGCCAGACGTCGGGCGACGGCCAGTCGATGTCGGCGTCGACGATGCGCTGCGGCGCGGCGGGGTCGAACCCGGCGTGACCATTGGCGACGGCGAGCGATGCGAGCGCAGCCGCGGCGAGCACGGTGTCGGGCGTCGCGGGATCGAGGCGACGCAGCGACTGCGCGAGTGCGTTGTCGAGCGTGCGGAGTGCGCCGGCGTCGCGGAGTTGCTGGAGGAGCGTCATGCCGCGCGCTCCACATCGCGACCGGCGAACAGAGCATCCAGCGCATCCACCAGCTCCGGTGGAAACCGCCACGCCTGCACGCCCGGCGCATCGTCGCGCGTCGCGTCCAGACCGCGGCAGAACAGATACCGCACGCCGCCGAAGTCACGCGCGTAGTCGTAACCGTCGCCAAGACGGAAGCGCAGCCAGCGGTGCAGCGCGACGGTGTAGATCAGCGCCTGCAGGTCGTACTCGCTGTGTGCCATCGCGGCCTCGAGGTGCGCGGGGCCGTAGCCGGGCAGGCGGTTGGTCTTGTAGTCGAGTACGTACCAACGGCCGTCGTGCACATAGGTCAGATCGATCAGGCCGGTCATCAGGCCTTCGAGCTGGCGACGCGTGCCGAAGCCGCTGCGCGCGGACAGCACGCCGTGGCGGTGCAGCAGGGCGAGCAGGGCGTCGATGCGCGTGGGTGCGAGGGCGAACTGGAACTCGATTTCCGGGCGGCGCGCATCCGCCGGCACGTCGGCAAGACGCACGCCTTCGGGCAGGGTGACGGTCAGCGTCTGGCCGACGAGCGGGGTCAGTACCTCGATGCCGTCTTCGAGATCGGCGTCGGCGTATCCAGCCGCGCGCAGGCGCTCGACGATCACATCCGCATCGGCCTCCGGTGCAGGTGTACCCGGCGACCACGTGGACCACTGCGCGAAGTCGCTGCGTTCCAGCACGTCATGTAGCACCACACCGAACCGCGCGCCGGCGAAGCGCGGGTCGTACGCATCGGTCTCGACCGCCGAGTCAGGTGCTGCGTCGGGATCGACAGCCGGTTCGTCTAGGCCACCGGGCGCGGCCTGCGTGGATGCGCTCGACGCGTCATGGCCGGACTCGGCGTTCGCCAGCTGGGTGAAGCTGTAGACCCACCAGTCGCTCAGCAGCGAGCGCGTGGCGATGCGCGCGGGCGGTACGGCGTCTTCGGATTCGGGCGGCAGCCACGGCAGCGACGCGGGCGGCGTCTGCGTGTCGATGCGGATGGCAGCGCCCAGCGCATCGGCCAGCGCGTCCGGCGCGGCGATCATGTGCGCGATCGCGGCCTTGTCGTGGCCGTAGAACTTGCCACCCGCGAGCCACAGCGCGTGCCTCGCGCGGGTCAGGCCGACGTAAAGCAGGCGGGCGTCTTCGGCGCGCTGGCCGTCCTGCCAGCGCTGCTTCGCCTCGTTCCAGCCCGAGCGCGACGGCAGCAGCTTCCAGTGCAGGGCACGCCCGTCGTCGTCGGCCACGGTGACGTGGCGGCCGGCGTCGCGCGGCTTGCCGCCGATGCCGGCGAAGGGCAGGAACACCAGCGGATATTCGAGACCCTTGCTCTTGTGCAGCGTGACCACCTGCACCCGGCGCGCATCGGATTCGAGGCGCAGCAGCTGGCTGTCGTCGTCACTGCTGGCGGACGCGATCGCGCGCGACAGCCAGTCGACTAGACCGTGCAGGCCCAGCGCATGCGCCTGCGCTTCCTGCAACAGTTCGGCGAGTTGCAGATAGTTCGTCAGGCGACGCTCGCCATCGAGCAGGCCGAGCAGGCGGCCCGCGTGCTCCGCGCAGAGATCGGTGATCAGCGCGAGCGGGCCGCCGCGTTGCAGACGGTCGCGCCAGCCGAGTGCGGCGAGCTGCCAGGTGCGCAGCGCGTCGCCGTCCTCGTCGAGTGCGGCGACGTGTGTCGCGTCCTCGCCGATCAGCACCGTCGACAGTGCCATGCGCAGGCGGCCGTCGTCGGCGCCGTGCAGCAGCGCGAGCAGCAACGCGTGCACGTCGCGCGCCTCGGCCGTCGCGAACAGGCTCTGCTTGCCGGCCGCGACCGCGGGAATGCCGACCGTTGCGAGTGCACCGCGGATGCGCGTGGCCTCACTGTGCGAGCGCACCAGCACTGCGATGTCCCCGGGCTGCACCGAGCGGCCTTCGATCAACGCGGTGCCCGCGCGTGCCTCGCTGAGCACGCGATGGATCTCGGCGACGCAGGCCTGGGTGGCGAGTTCGCGCGAGCGGCCGGCGCTCCAGGGTTTGACCTTGCCCTTGTGGTCCGGCGGCGGATCGGGCGCCTGCCACAGCGTGAGCGCCGGTGCAGGCCCGCCGCCGCGCAGATAGTCGTCGTCGCGCCGCACGCCGCCGGGTGCGACTTCGCGAAACGCGATGCGGTCGTCGACGAATGGCGGATGGCCTGAGCCTTCCGCCTGCGCGTACAGCGCCGCGACCGCGCGCAGCACGCCGGGACGCGAACGGAAGTTCAGCGCGAGCGGTGGCGCGAGTTCGGCCGAAGCCTGCGCGGCGAGATAGGTTTCGACATCGCCGCCGCGGAAGCCATAGATCGCCTGCTTGGGATCGCCGATGACGAACAGCGCCGGCGCGCCACTGGCGGCGCCGAACACGCGTTCGAAGATGCGCCACTGGCGCGGATCGGTGTCCTGGAATTCGTCGACCAGCGCGACCCGGTACTGCGCCCGCAACTGCGCGACCAGCGCATCGGCCTGCGGGCCGTCGACCGCATCGGCAACACGGTCGATCAGATCGTCGTAGGTCTGCACGCGCTGTTGCTGCTTGAAGCGATCGACACGGGCGCGCGCGTCATCGCGCAGGCGATGCAGCAGTTCGACGCGGCGCGCGTCCTGCCATTCGGCGATCTCGTCGAGCGCGTCGAGATACGCGGGAATCGCATCGCAGATCGGCGAGTCCGGCGTCGGTGCCTTCGCGGTCTTGTTGGTCTTCTCGATCAGGCGCTCGCGACGCAGCTGTGGCAGCTTGGCGTGATGGAACGGTGCGTCGTGATCGCCGGTCGCGCACCAGGTGCGCAGATCGACGAACAGCGCGGTGATCCAGTCGGTTTTGTAGCTGGCACCGTGCAGGATCTTGCTGTCGACGGCCTCGATCAGCGACGCGCGGAAATCGTCGCCGTGCGCCTGGAACGCATGCGCAAGCGCGGCGCCGGCAGCGCGCAGACGCGGCGCCGGATCGTCGGGCAGTTCGGCCAGGGCAGGCCGCAGCACGCGTTCGCGCACCAGCGGCGACAGATCGCCGGCGAGCGCGAGCGGGCCACCGGACCACAGGCTCAGCAGGTCGTCGGCGGCATCCGGCTCGACGCCATGCGAGCGCCACAGATCGGCGGCGATCGCCTCGCGCAGCGCGGTATCGCTGGCCATCAGCTCGGGCGCATCGAAACCCTGCCCGGCTTCCAGTGCGTGTTCGCGCAGCACGCGTGCGCAGAAGCCGTGGATGGTGAAGATCGCGGCGAGATCGATCTCGTCCGCCGCCGTGCGCAGACGGCGCCGCAGGGCATCGGCGCTTTCCTCGCCACGGGCGAGATGCTGGGCGAGCACGGTGTGGGTGAGCGCGGCTTCCGGCGAGGCGTCGTCGCCGATGTCGGCCTCGACCAGTGCCTCGGCCATCTTCAGGCGCTTGTGGATGCGGCTGCGCAGTTCCTGCGTCGCGGCCTCGGTAAAAGTGACGGCAAGAATCTCGCCGACGCGCAGGCCGCCTTCGACGACGAGCCGCACGACCAGCGTCGCCAGCGTGAAGGTCTTGCCGGTGCCGGCCGAGGCCTCGATGGCGCGCACGCCGTCGAGCGGCAGCAGCAGGTAGGGATCGGTGCTGCTCAATCCGATTCCTCCACATCGAGGTCTGCGGCGATCGCGCGCAGCGCGTCGAGATCGGTGCCGCCGTACACCATGCCGGAGACGACCGCGTTGAACACCGTCAGCGCCTGATCGACGAATGCGACCTGCGTGGCGGCGTCGGTGAAGGGATCGCGCCCGCGCAGCGCGAGACGCAGCGCTTCGGTATTGCCTTCGCCCCAGCTACGGTCGCTGCCGTACCACTTCTTCGCCGCGTTCTGGAGACCCCGTTCGAGCGTCGGCGCGTTGAACAGTTCCCAGCCGCTGTAGGGCGCGAACGGCAATGGCGCGCGCAGGCCCTGGGCGCGCAGCGCGATCAGCTGCGCGAGCAGCGCGCGGGCCTCGTGCGGTGCGAGCGTGGCGCGCGTGTGCGGGCCGTGGCCCGCGTCGCCACCATCGTGGAATTGCACCAGCGGCGTCTCGAGTCCGGCCGCGCTGGCGAGCAGCCAGTCGAGGCCATCGCGGATCGCGGAATTGCCGTTCGGTGCATCGAAGCGGATGCGCGCGATGCCATGCGGATACACATCGCCGAGTCGCCCGTGCAGACGGACGCCGTCAATATCGGCTTCGACCCGCGGTGATTCGGCAACCGCATCGCCACGCCAGGCACGGAAGGCCTCGGCATAGCCGTCGACGTCGCGTCGCACCGCATCGAGCGTACGGCGCCCCAGCGGTCCGGACGGCAATAGCCCGCGCGCGCGCAGCAGGGCCTGCGTGGTCGCATCGTCGTCGCCGCGCAGACGCGCGTCGAACACCGCGCGCTGCAGCTGTTGTTTGGCAAGGCCGCGGCCGGGCGCGAGCAGCGGTTCGACATCGCCTTCGAGCGTGTCCACTTCGGCCAGTCGCATGCCCAGCCGCTGGCGCAGGAAGGTCTCGGCCGGCGCCTGCAAAAACCGGCGCAGCGCATCGAGCGACAGCGAGGCGTCTTCGTCTTCGATCGGCGGCAGCACGGTGCCGTCGAACCATGCCGGCAAGGCGATGCGCCGCTGCACCGGCTGCGATGCGGCCTGCCACCACTGCTGCCGGTACGAGAAGCGGCGCGGTTCGTCGCCGGCGCCGAACGCGGCGGGTGCAAACGGCTGCAGCGGGTGATGCACGACGAGGTCGTCCGCCGCGTGCGCGTCCGGTGCGTGCTGCGCATCGGCGGCGGCCAGCAGTTCGGTCACCAGCACCGAAGGCTCGCGCACGCTGCCGTCGCGCGGGTCCGCGCCCTGGTAGCTGACGTAGAACACGTCCTGCGCGGCGGCGAACAGCTGCAGGAACAGGAAGCGGTCGTCGTCGCGCGTGCTGCGGTCGCCGACCTGGCGGCGATCGGTGCCGAGTTCGGCGGTCAGGCGATTGAGTCCGGCCGCGGAATCGCGACGCGGGAAGTCGCCGTCGTCCATGCCGAGCAGGCAGATCGCGCGGAACGGCAGCAGGCGCATCGGCACCATGCGGCCGACGCTGACGCCGCCGGTCAGCAGCGGCGCGCGCGTGTCGGCTTCACCGAGCACGGCGGCGAAATGCGCGCGAACCGCCTCCGACGGCACCGGCGCATCGAAGCCGGCGCGCGTGGCGTCGGCGGCGAAGGCGTCGATGAGGCTGCGCAGGCGATCGAGTGCGCGCTGGGTGGCAGGTGTCGATGGCGGCTTCGGCAGCAGCGCGTCGAGCAGCCGCAGCAGGCGATCGCGCCAGGCCTCGGGCGGCATCGCCTCGCCGAGCAGGTCGGCATGACGCGCGAGCACGCGCAGCAGGCGGACCAGCGTGTCGAGCGCATCGAGCGCGCTGCCTTCGAGTTCGGGCAAGGGAGCGATGAGCTGGCCTGATGCCGTCGCGATCGGTGCATCGCTGCCGCTGGCGTGGCCGAGCAGCAGGCGGTCGAGCGCGAACGCCCAGGTGTAGGCGTCATCGGCCGGCGCATCGAGGCGCGCGCGATGCGCAGCGTCGATGCCCCAGCGCGCACCGGCCGCGAACAGCCAAGTGTGCAGCCGCGCGAACGCACCGGCATCGAGCCCCGCGGATTCGGCCAGCGGCGGACTCGCCAGCAGGTCCAGCGTTTCCTCCAGTCCGAAACGTGCGACCGGCAGCGCCAGCAGCCGCAGGAAGACATCGGCCAGCGGTTCGCCGGCGAGCGGGCTGGCATCGGCCAACGCATACGGAATTGCCTGATTGAAACCGGAGTCCTCGCGCCCGCGCCCGCCGAACACCGCATCCAGATACGGGATGTAGGGATCGATGTCGGGCGCCAGCACCGCGACGTCGCGCGGCTGCAGCGGCGGATCGAAACGCGGATCCTCGAACAAGGCGCGCAGCTGGTCGTGCAGCACCTGCAGTTCGCGCAGGCGCGTGTGGCAGGCGTGGACCTGCAGGCTGGGATCGTCGCGTCGCAATGCCGGCAAACGCGTGCGCGGATCGTCGGCGGTCGGCGTCAGCGGTGGCGACGGCAGCCGCTGGAACAGATCCGACTGCAGGCGCCGCAGCAGGCTGCCGTGCAGCGCGCCGCCGCCCTCGCCTGGATCGGCATCGCTGCGCAGTTCGACATCGGGATGCACGACCTCGTAGCTGCCGAGCACGGCCATGAAATCGCGACCGGCGTGGCCCCAGGTCTGCAGCAATGGATTCTCGGTGCGCGCGGCTTCGGCGCCGCCAGCGCGTACGCGCTGCAGATCGCCCCAGTAATCGCGGCTGGGCGAGGGCACGTAGAAATGCAGGGTGCCGACGCGCGCCTGGGTCGCGAGCACGCGCAGCACGTCGGGCGAGACATTGAGCGTGGCGAACGCGAACAGCCGTGGCGGCAGGCCGACCGGCAGCGGCGCGTCGGCGCTTTCGAAGCGGTCGAGATACTGCTGGATGCGCCGCGCGCGATGCTGGCGGCCGCGCGCGATGCGCCGCCACAGGATCGCCTGCGGATCGTCGGCGTCCGCGCCCGCTTCCCAGCGCAACAGCCAGTCGCGGCGCCAAGCCTGGTATTTCTCGAACACCGAGGCGAGTTCGCCGGCCAGCGCCCACGGCCGCAGAGGATCCACGCTGTCGACATGCGCACGCAGCGCGGCGAGTGCGGGCTGGGCGATAAAGGCCGGATCGGTCAACGCGGCGTAGAGATGCCAGCGCAGCGCGGCGGCATCGGGCTCGTCCGTCGGTGGCCCGAGATTCGCCGACAGCGCCTTGCCGATGAATTCGCCCGGCGTCACGAATTCCAGATTGGCGGCGACGCCGTGTTCGGCGGCGAGCGTGGCCTGCAGCCAGCGCCGCATCGCGACCTGCGGAATCAGCACCACGTCCGGCGCCAGCAGCGACTGCCCCGGCGCCGGCGTGCGCAGCGCGTGCGCCATCAGGCCCGCCAGCACCTCCAGTGCATTGGAGTGGTAGAGGCGGAAGTCGGGCGTGGACGCGTCAGGCATCCGGCGATTGTGCCGCAGTGCGTCGCAGTGCCTGCGATCCGCGAGGTCCGCCGGCGCAGCCGGTGCGCAGCTGCGCCTGCAGCGAGGCCAGCTCGGCAGCGCGCTTCGATGCGTGGTTAGGTCGCGAGCCGCTGTGCGCCGAACGCCCTCGGGCGCGTGCCGTCACCGCCACCGCTCGCTCCCTTGCTCATGGCCACGATCGACTGCCGGAACGAGCGGTTCAGCGCGTCGACCCGGTTCCAGGCGCGGGGATTGCGCGTGTCCATATGCCGGCCGACGACCGGGCCCGAGCCGGTGTCTCGGATGCCGTCGAGCAGATCCGCCCTGCCCGGTCCGAGCATGACGTCAAGGGCGACTTGCGCGTGCAGGCGCAGATGGCCGGGGGCGGTCGGATGGCGCCGTGCGGCCCGGGACGCAGGCCGTCATTCTGTTGGGCCCTCGCCGGGCAGCGCAGCGGCCGCCCCCGGAAAGCGCAGCCGCGCCACGGTGCCGTGCGCCGGGTCGGAGTCGATATCGAGCTGCCAGCCCAGGTGTTCGCTGAGCCGGGCGATCAGCGCCAGGCCGATGCCGGCACTGCGCTCGCCGCCGCGTGCGAGGCGCGCGTAGAGCGCGCTGATCTCCTCGGGCGTCATGCCGTGTCCGGGATCTCGGATCACCATGCGTCCGCCGGGTTCGAGACTGATGTGGATCGTGCCGCGGTCGCTGTGCTCGATCGCGTTGCGCACCAGGTTGCCGATCGCGATGCGCACCACGGCCTCGGGCGCGACCAGGGTGGTCGGCGCCAGCGCATCGACGACGAGCTGCAGATCCTTGCCGGCCGCGAGCGGTCGATGGTCGTCGACGATGCGCGGCAGCAAGGCGTCGAGGTGCAGGCGTTCCGCGCCGGGGAGCGCGCGCGTCGGATCCTTGGCCAGCACCAGCAGCACCGAGATCAGGTGCTCGACCTCCTGCGTGGTGCGCGCGATGCGCGCGAGCTGCGTCGCCATCGCGTCGGGCGTGCGCGGCCCGGACAGCGCGATCTGGCTGGCGCTGCGGATCACCGACAGTGGCGTGCGCAGCTCATGGCTGGCGGTGTCGATGAACGCACGTTCGCGATCGACGAACTGCTCGTTGCGGGCGAGGTAGTCGTCGAGCGCGCTGGCGATCACCGCCAGTTCCGTGCTCGCCCGCGGCGGCAGCTCGATGCGCTGGCCGTGGCGGTCGGGCGACAGCGCGCCGATGCGCGCGGCCAGATCGCGCAGGGGACGCGTCAGCAGTCGCGCGCCGAAGTAGGTGGCCACGCCGAGCAGCAGCAGCATCAGCAGCGAGGACGCGAGCACCGGTCGCATCAGCACCCATTCCTGATCCTCGAAGCCGTCGATGTCGAGCGCCAGCGCCTGCCGCCCGTCGTCGGTGTCGCGGACCAGCACCGCCCATTCGTTGTCGCCGTAGAAGATGCTGTCGTGCAGGCCGGGGGTCAGCGGCCGCAACACGTCGGGCACCTCGACACGGGGATCGTCGAGCGGGTGCAGGTCGAAGCGGCCGTTGTTGCGCCAGGCGTAGCCGGGATCCTGCCGCCGCCGCTCGAGGATCTCGCGCAGCTGGGTGTCGAGCAGCGCCTGCCAGACCATCCGTTCCGCGTTCTCGTTGACCAGCACGCCGTGGGTGAACAGCGCAGCGCTCAGCAGCAGCGCGTAGCCGACGACGGCGATGGTGATCTGGCGGGCGAGACTAGTGCGCCGCGCCATCGGCGTGCGGCTCCAGGGCGATGCGGTAGCCGACCCGCGGGATGGTGTGGATCAGCTTGACCGGCTGGTCGCCGTCGACGCTGCGGCGCAGTTCGTAGATGTGCGAGCGGAGCATGTCGCCGTCGGGCGGCTCGTCGCCCCACAGCGCGTATTCCAGCTGCTGGCGGCTGACCGCCGAGGGGCTGGCCTGCATCATCACCTGCAGCAGTTTCCGCGACGCGGGAAACAGGTGCAGCAGGCGGCCACCGCGGCGCACTTCCAGCGTGGCCAGGTCGAACGCCAGATCGCCGACTTCCAGATGCCGCGCGGCGCTGCGGCCGCGTGCGCGGGTCATCAGTGCGAGCAGGCGCACCTCGAGTTCGGCGAGGTCGAAGGGCTTGGTGAGGTAATCGTCGGCGCCGGCGCGGAACCCGGTGAGCTTGTCGGGCAACTGGTCGCGCGCGGTGAGCATCAGCACCGGGGTGTCGATGCCGTGCTCGCGCAGCGTCTTGAGCACCTGCGGGCCTTCCATCCGCGGCAGCATCCAGTCGAGCACGATCGCATCGAAGGTCTGGGTCACCGCCAGGTGCAGGCCGACCACGCCGTCGGGCGCCGCGTCGAGCTGCGCGCCGCGCGCTTCGAAATAGGCGAACAGGCTGGCGACCAGCGGCGCGTGGTCCTCGACGATGAGCAGGCGCATGGCGGTCCGTGCAGGGCGATCGCGCCCTATCATGCGCGCAGCCGCGCGCTGCCGCCAGACGAACCCACGCCGCCCGCGCGCGCTTAATGCGCCGCGAAGAAATCTCCGACCGCGTTCCGACACCGCGCCCGCGACGCTGCGGGCCGCGCCGGCGCCCCTCCGCCGGCCGGAGCCTGCGATGTCGATCTCCACTTCCACCGGATCTGCACCGACCGGGGTGCCGCGGCTGGTCGCGGCGCTGGGCCATTCGCGCCGTGGCCTGCGGGACACCTGGCGCAGCGAAGCCGCGTTCCGGCAGGAAGCGCTGCTGGCGCTGGTCGTGGTGCCGGCGATCTGGCTGCTGGTGCCCGCGCCGCTGTGGCGCGCGCTGCTGCTGGTGACGCTGGGACTGGTGTTCGTGGTCGAACTGCTCAACACCGCGGTCGAAGCGGCCATCGACCGCATCGGCGCCGAGCGGCATCCGCTGTCGGGCAAGGCCAAGGACGCGGGCTCGGCCGCGGTGACGGTGAGCCTGCTGCTGCACGGCGCGGTCTGGGCCTGCGTGCCGTGGTGAGCGTGCGCGCTGCCGACTGGCCGGCCATCCGGCGTCTCGACGGCTGGCCCGCGATCGCTGCGATGCTGCTTGCGGCGCTCGCGCTGACGGTGCCGCTGCAGGGACTCGGCGTCGACCAGTGGCTGGCCGACCGGCTCTACGCCTGGGAAGGCGGACGCTGGGCCTGGCGCGAAGCGTGGTGGACGTCGCGCCTGCTGCACGACGGCGGTCGTCTGCTCACGGTGCTGACCGGCGCAGCGCTGGCCGCGGTGCTGCTGCTCGACCGGCGCCTGCACGTGCTGTCCGCGCGCTGGCGCAGCGCGGCCGGCTATCTGCTGGTCACCGTGGCGCTGTGCGCGGTGCTGGTCGCCGCGCTCAAGCGGATCACCGGCGTCGACTGCCCGTGGGATCTGCTGCGCTACGGCGGCACTCGGCCGTGGGCGCCGCCGTTCGCTGGCGCGGGCGCCTGTTTTCCGGCCGGACACGCCGGCGCCGGCTATGCGTGGGTCGGGCTGTATTTCGCGCTCGGCCATGCCGCGCCGCGCTGGCGCCGTTGGGGTCTGGCGGCCGGTCTGGTCCTGGGCACGGTGTTCGGCGCGGCCCAGCAGCTGCGCGGCGCGCATTTCCTGTCCCACGACGTGTGGGCGCTTGCCGTGTGCGCCAGCGTGGCCACCGGCGTCGCCCGGCACTGGCCGGGCTGGACGGCGCTCAGCGGGCACGCGCGGCGGTGAGCGCAGTCACGGGCGCCGCGTCGTCGCGGGCGGCCTCGGGCAGCGTGTGCCAGCCGTGCTCGTAGGCCAGCGTGCCCCACAGCGCGTGCATCGTCGCATCGCGGACCAGACCCGGCGGCGCGGTGGCCTTTGGCTGCAGCGCGCCGTCGGCGCGGCGCACGAACGCGAGCGGCGCCTGCGACGGCTGCAGCACCACCATCGCGTCGTCGGTCATGTAGGCGAAGTTCTGGTCGTACTGCATCAGTGCGCGGCCCGGGCCGCCTGGACGCGTGAGGTCGGCACCGATCATCGGCGTGGGATCGTCGATGCCGACCAGCGACAGCAGCGTCGGCCCCAGATCGATCTGGCTCACCAGACGGTCGTCGCGCCGCGGCGCGAGGCCGGGCGCGACGATGAGCCCGGGAATGTGGAAGTTGTCGACCGGCACCAGCGTGCGGCCGAACGCGCGCGAGTCGTGGTCGGCGACGATCAGGAACACGGTGTCGTCCGCGTAGGACGAGGCCATCGCCTGGTCCATGAAGCGGCCCAGCGCGTAGTCGGCGTACTTGGCGGCGTTGTTGCGCGTGGCCTTCTGCGCATCGTGCAGCTGGATGCGACCGTCGGGGAACTCGAACGGATCGTGGTTGCTCGAGGTGAACACGAAGCCGAGGAACGGCGTGCCTGCCGCCTGCAGCCGGGTGAACTCGGCGTGCGCGTGGTCGAACAGGTCTTCGTCCGACACGCCCCACGAGCCGACGAACGCCGGCGCGTCGTAATCCTTGCGGTCGACGATGCGCGAAAAACCGTTCGACAGCAGGAAGCCGCGCATGTTGTCGAAGTGGCTCTCGCCGCCGTAGTAGAACGTCGTGTCGTAGCCGTGGCGGGCGAGCACGCTGGCCAGGGTGAAGAACTGCCCCTGCGCACGCGGACGCTTGACCGTCGCCTGCGACGGCGTCGGCGTGTAGCCACTGATGACGGCCTCGATGCCGCGCACCGAGCGCGTCCCGGTTGCGTAGAGCCGGTCGAACGCCCAGCCCTGCGCGGCGAGGCGGTCGTAGTTCGGCGTGAGCGGCAGGCCGCCGAGGCTGCCGACGAACTGCGCGCCCAGGCTTTCCTCGAGCACGATGACCAGGTTGCGCGGCCGCCCGGTGTAGGCCGGTGCGTGTCCGACCAGCACCGGCGCGGACGCCGACGCCGCAACGGAGGTGCCGGTGCGCGCGTGCATGTAGGCGGCGACCGCGGCATCCGGCGTGACGGTGTCGTAGAGCCGCGCGCCGGGATCGTCGCGCAGCAGGTCGCGGATCGAGAACGCGACCGAATAGAACGAGTTCAACGGCAGCGTGTTGACCGTGGCGTCGCTGGAGAACGCGAGCAGCGCCGGATTCATCGGCCGGTGACCGAGCGTGGAGCGGATGCCCATCGCCGACAGCGCCACCACCAGCACGGCGAGGCCCACGCGCAGCGACCAGCCGCTGTCGGCGCTCCCGGCGCGCGCGAGGCTGCGGCGGAGCACCCGGTAGCCCAGCAGCGCGGCGGCCACGCTCAACGCGAGCGTCAACAGGCTGCTCGCCAGATGGCCCTTGCCCAGCGTCGACGCGATCTCCTGCGGATACAGCAGGTATTCGACGAACACGCGGTTGGGCCGCAGGCCGTACTCGTGCATGAAGGCGGGCGTGGCCAGTTCCAGCGTCAGCGGCAGCACCAGCGCCAGCGTCAGCCAGCCGGCGAACACCGCGCGAACCCATCGACGCGTGCGCAGGCCGACGGGCAGCAGCAGGTAGAGCGCGGCGGCCACGCCGAGGAACATGCACATCGTCGCCACGTCGACACGCAGGCCCTGCAGCAGCACGGGGGCCCAGCCGTCCACGGCCTCGACCGCGCCGGCGTGCCACAGCGACAGGCCGAGGCGCGAGGCGGACAGCAGCGCCAGGCCGGCCACGAACACCCGCAGGAATGGCGCGAGACCGGACACGGCGCGCGGAACGGAACGGGACATCGTCGGACCTCCTGATGGACGCACACCGGCACGCGCGGCCGGTGATGCCGAGCGCAGGCTGGGCGCGGCGATGTCGGAGAACTGTCGGAACGCGGGCAGGCCGGTGCCCACGGATTAAGGTTTGGGAAACGGCGTTCCCACGGCTTTCCGACGCGATCGCCGCGAGCCTGCGCACGCCGGGACGTTCCGGCATGACGCGGGCACCGTGGCGATGCAGGGACAGGGACGGACATCGGGCGTGCGGCAGGTGCCGCGCACACCCGCGCACGAACGCGGCGCCGCGGCGCCGCAGATGTGGGCGAGGACACTGGCCGGGCGTGGTGCCCGCGTCGTCGCGATGCCCGACGGCATGCGCGAGGTGTGGCCGCGTCTGCGTGCGGCGCTGCTGCGGCCGTGGCCGCCCGAGGGGCTGCTCGTCGCGGTGTCGGCCTGGTGCATCGTCAGCGCCAACACCACGTTCTGGCACGCGCTGGACGTGGCCGGCGCCGCGATGGGCGTGCAGTTCGCATTCGGCGTGGCGCTGGTGGCGCTGCACGCGTTGCTGTTCGGTCTGTTCGCATTCGGTCGCGCGCTGAAGCCGGTGCTGTGCGCGCTGCTGGTGGTGACCGCGTTCGCGTCGTTCTTCGCCACGCACTACGCGGTGCTGTTCGACGTGGAGATGATCCACAACGTGCTGCGCACCGATCCTGCCGAGAGTCGGGAGCTGCTGTCGGCGGGCCTGATGCTGCACGTGCTGTTGCAGGGCGTCGCACCGGCCGTGTTGCTGGCGCTGGTGCCGGTGCGGCGGGATGCGATCGGGCACGCTGCGGTGCGCCGTGTGGTGTTCCTGCTGGCGATGGCGCTGCTGGCTGCGGGCGCGCTGGGCAGTGCGTCGCAGGGCATCTTCTCGCTGGTCCGCGCCGACCATGCGCTGCGCTACCGGATCACGCCGGGCAACGTGCTGGTCTCGGCAGTGCGCGCCGCGGGTGAGCGCGACGAGGTACCGCCGGGCGAACGCCAGCCGGTGGCTACCGATGCGCGCCAGACGACGACGCCGTTGATGCGCCGGCCGCGCCTGCTGGTGCTGGTGGTCGGCGAAACGGTGCGCGCCGATCACTGGGGCCTCAACGGCTATGCGCGTGACACGACGCCGCAGTTGCGCGCGCGCGGCGTGGTCAATTTTCCCGACGTCGCCGCCTGCGGCAGCAGCACCGAGGTCTCGCTGCCGTGCATGTTCTCCGCGCTCGGCCGCGCGCACTACGACCGCGATGCGATCCGCGCGCAGCAGAGCCTGCTCGATGTCGTCGCCCGCACCGGCGTTACCGTCGACTGGCTGGACAACCAGTCCGGCTGCAAGGGCGTCTGCGCGGGGACCGGCATGGAGACGATGACCGCGGCGATCGATCCGGCCGCCTGCCGCGACGGCCGCTGCCTCGATGCGGTGCTCGTGACCGCGCTGCGCCGGCGTCTGGACACCGCACAGGGCGACACGCTGCTGGTGCTGCACATGCTCGGCAACCACGGACCGGCGTACTTCGAGCGCTATCCCGAGGCGTTCGCGCGCTACCGGCCCACCTGCACCAGCGCCGATCTGGCGCGCTGCGCGCGGCCGGCGATCGTCAACGCCTACGACAACGCGATCCTCTACACCGACGCGGTGCTCGGCCAGCTGATCGATCTGCTGGCTGCGCGCCGCGATCGCGACAGCGCGCTGCTGTACGTGTCCGACCACGGCGAATCGCTGGGCGAATACGGCCTGTTCCTGCACGGCGCGCCGTACGCGATCGCGCCGGCGCAGCAGCTGCAGGTGCCGATGGTGCTGTGGACTGCTGCGGAGTCGGCGCGGTCGATGGGTCTCGACCTGGCCTGCGTCCGCACCGGCGCGCGCGCACCGCATTCCCACGACGATCTGTTCCCGACGGTGCTCGGCTTCTTCGACATCGCCACGCGCGCCTACGACCGGACACACGACCTCGCCGGACAGTGCCGCGCCGGCTAGGGAAGGTCTGAACAATCCCGCTTTTTGCCGCCGCGGGGATGACGGCAGTTATTCAGACCTTCCCTAGCGGCGCGCCCCCTCGGGTCTAGGTCAACGCGAACGACCGCCCGTCGCGAGTTCGCATCGCGCGTGCCCGACAGGCCCAGACTGCGGCTGCCGCCGGCGATGCCGGCACCGGAGCGCGACCATGCAGCCCAAGCCACACATCGACTATCTCGCCCGGGCCAGGACCTGGTTCGGCGGCACCAGCGCCGAACTCGACCCGGCCACGCGTGGCATCGTGCAGCTGGCGATAGATCGCCGGGTGACGTCCACCGATCCGGGCAAGCTGCTGGACCAGGCGACGTTCGGCGAAGCGCTCGCCGACCGCGTGGCGGCGTTCGGCGGCTCGTGGACCTTCATCGTGCTGTTTCTCGCCGCGCTCGTCGGCTGGGTGGTGCTCAACACCGGCGCGCTGGGCACCGATGCGCTCGACCCGTTCCCCTACATCTTCCTCAACCTGATGCTGTCGATGGTCGCCGCGCTGCAGGCACCGGTGATCATGATGAGCCAGAACCGGCAGGCATCGAAGGACCGGCAGATGGCGGGCTACGACTACGCGGTGAACCTCAAGGCCGAGCTCGAGATCATGGCCCTGCACGAAAAGATGGACGCGATGCGCAGCGACCAGATCATGCGGCTGCTCGACCAGCAGCAGGCACAACTCGACCTGCTGACGCGTCTGGTCGAGCGGGTCGGCGACGCTGCGAATCCCCCCTCGATTCCCTGAGGGCGGACCGCGTGTTGCCGATGCGCAATCAGGCGGGTGCGCCGCCGAACCAGCGGCGCTGCATCCACAGCGCCACGTGCACCAGAAGAATCAACACCGGCACTTCGACCAGCGGCCCGATGACCGCCGCGAACGCGACCGGTGAAGCGAGACCGAACGCCGCGATGGCCACCGCGATCGCCAGCTCGAAGTTGTTGCCGGCCGCGGTGAACGCGATGGCCGTCGTGCGCGGATAGTCCTTCGCGATCAGCTTGCCCATCCAGAAGCTGATGACGAACTGGATCAGGAAATACAGCGTCAACGGAATCGCGATGCGCACTACGTCCATCGGAATCCGCACCACGTCGGCGCCCTTGAGGCTGAACATCGCGACGATGGTGAACAGCAGCGCGGCCAGCGTGATCGGGCTGATCTTCGGGAGGAAGCGCGTCTCGTACCAGGCCTCGCCTTTCGATTTCACCAACCAGCGCCGGGTGAGATACCCCGCGAGGAACGGGATGCCCAGATACACCAGCACCGCCTGCGCAATGGTCCAGATGCTGACGTCGATGACGCTGCCTTCCAGCCCGAACACCGGCGGCAGCCAGCTCAGGAAGAACCAGGCGTACGCGCTGAAGAACAGGATCTGGAACACCGAGTTGAACGCGACCAGGCCGGCGACGTACTGGTTGTCGCCGCGGGCCAGCTGGTTCCACACCAGCACCATCGCGATGCAGCGGGCCAGGCCGATCAGGATCAGGCCGGTCATGTATTCCGGGTAGTCGCGCAGGAACAGCACTGCCAGCCCGAACATCAGGAACGGCCCGATCAGCCAGTTCTGCACCAGCGACAGCGCCAGCACGCGCTTGTCGCGGAACACGTTCGGCAGTTCCGCATAGCGCACCTTGGCCAGCGGCGGATACATCATCAGGATCAGGCCGATCGCGATCGGGATATTGGTGCTGCCCCAGCTCAGCGCGTTCAATCCGTCCGGCAGGCCGTCGAACAGCGTGCCGAGCGCGATGCCCAGCGCCATCGCCGCGAAGATCCACAGCGTGAGCCAGCGGTCGAGGAACGACAGGCGCCCCGGTGCGGGCGCAAGCGCGGGCGTGCTCATCCGACGTCGTCGATCGGTTCGAGCAACGCCTTGACCGCGGCCTTGTCGGCCCAGACGTCGTCGCGGATGTCGAGAAACGCGCGCATGCGCTTCTGGATGATCGCGTGGGCCTCGGCGAACGCCGCGCGCTTGTCGGCGTCGCTGCCGGTCACCGCGGCGGGATCGAACAGGCCCCAGTGCACGCGCACGAAATCGCCGTGGACGATCGGGCAGCTCTCACCCGCCGCGCTGTCGCAGACGGTGACGATCAGGTCCATCGGTGCGGCGGTTTCGGCCGAGAACTCGTCCCAGGACTTGCTGCGCAGGTTGTCGGTGGGAAAGCCCTCGCGCTCGAGCTGGGCAATCGCGAACGGGTTCACCTGGCCGGCCGGCTGGCTGCCGGCGCTGTAGGCCTCGTAGCGGCCCACGCCCCAGGCGCGGAGGGTGGCTTCGGCCAGCACGCTGCGGGCGGAATTGCCGGTGCACAGGAACAGGACGCGTCGGGTCATGGGTCGGCTCTCGGGTGGATTGCGTAACGGAATGGATCAGGGCCCGCAGGCAGCGGACGGCGCGCAGTCGCCCGCGTCGTCGGCACAGCAGTTCTCGGTGAGGTAGCCGACCAGTGCGTTCATCGCATCGAAATCGGCGCGGTAGCGGATGGTCCGGCCGCTCTGCTCGCCGCTCACCAGTCCGGCGGCGGTCAGTGCCTTGAGGTGGAAGGACAGCGTGGCGCCGGGCAGCGCCAGCGCCTCGGCGATGTCGCCGGCCAGCTTGCCGGCGCGACCGGCCCGCACCAGCAGCCGGAACACAGACAGGCGCGTGTCCTGGCCGAGCGCGGCGAGTGCGGAGGTTGCGGCTTTATTTTCCATGTTTCTAGAATAGTCGAACATTTATGACGGTCACAAGTCGCCCGATGGCCCCCGATCTGCCCAATCTCGATCCCACCGCGTTCACGCCCATCGACCCGGCTGCACTCGGCGTGCCGGCCGACGGCCATCCGCCGCGCATCCTGATCCTCTACGGCTCGCTGCGACCGGAGTCCTACAGCCGCAAGCTGGCGCTGGAGGCGCAGCGCCTGCTCGAACTGTTCGGCGCCGACACCCGGCTGTTCGATCCGCACGAGCTGCCGATGCTCGATTCGGTGCCGGCCACCCATCCCAAGGTGCAGGAGCTGCGCGCGCTGTCGATGTGGTCGGAAGCCCATGTCTGGGTGAGCCCGGAGCGCCACGGCGCGCCGACCGCGGTGTTCAAGAACCAGATCGACTGGCTGCCGCTGGAAAGCGGCGGCATGCGCCCCACCCAGGGCCGCACGCTGGCGGTATTGCAGGTCTGCGGCGGCTCGCAATCGTTCAACGTGGTCAATGCGCTGCGCCTGCTCGGCCGGTGGATGCGCATGGTGACGATCCCCAACCAGTCCTCGGTGCCCAAGGCCTGGCAGGAATTCGACGAGGCCGGGCGCATGAAGCCGTCGGCGTACTACGACCGCGTGGTCGACGTCATGGAGGAACTGGTGAAGTTCACCTGGCTGGTGCGCGACCACAGCGATCTGCTGACCGACCGCTACAGCGAGCGGGTCGCGGACGCGGCGACCGCGGCGCTGGCGGCACGCGCCGGCGCGGTATGAGGCGCTGACCGGGTGCGCGTGACCGCGCGCGTCGGGGCGACGGGCGGGCGGGGCGCGGGACGCTCAAACCCGGGATCGGGACAATTTCTGTACTCACCAGTTCACCGACTGGGTTAAGATTCAGTTTGTTTTCGCCATGCTCTGCGGGTTTCGCGCCGGCCCTGCCGCGCAACCTTCGTCCCGCCGTTTCCGTATCGACTCCCGAATGCCCGACGCTAACGCCCCTGCCGTGCTGCTGCGTGATGTCCGCCTCGACCGCGGCGGACGCACCGTGCTGTCCGGCATCGACCTGTCGGTGCCGCGCGGCAGCGTGACCGCGGTGCTGGGGCCGTCGGGCTCCGGCAAGTCGACGCTGCTCTCGGCGCTGACCGGCGAACTGGTGCCGGCGGCGGGCACGGTGGACGTGTTCGGCCAGCGGGTGCCGACGCGCACGCGCGACCTGCTCGAGCTGCGCAAGAGCATCGGCGTGCTGCTGCAGGGCAACGGCCTGCTGACCGACCTGACCGCAGGCGAGAACATCGCCCTGCCGCTGCGCCTGCACACCAGGTTGCCGAAGCCGGTGATCGCGCGTCTGGTCGCGATGAAGCTGCAGGCCGTGGGCCTGCGCACGGCCGGCGATCTGTATCCGCGCGAGCTGTCGGGCGGCATGGCGCGCCGCGTCGCGCTGGCCCGCGCGCTGGCGCTGGACCCGCCGCTGATGATCTACGACGAGCCGCTGACCGGGCTGGACCCGATCGCCTCGGGCGTGATCATGAGTCTGATCGCGCGGCTCAACGCCTCGCTCGGCCTGACCAGCATCATCGTCACTCACCACGTCCACGAGACGCTGCCGATCGCCGACCACGCGGTCGTCATCGCCAACGGCCGCATCGTCTTCGCCGGTACGCCGGGCGAACTCGAGGCGTCGACCGATCCGCTGGTGCAGCAGTTCCTGCGCGGCGCGCCCGATGGGCCGATCGCGTTCGACCGCGGCGACCTCACTGCCCGCACGGAGGCCGCGTGATGCGTTGGTGTTGTGTAGGAGCGACCTCGGTCGCGAATGGCTTGATCGGGAACGCGTTTCACGCGTCCCCGAAACGGGGATGCAAGCACCAGCGCCGCTCCTACAGGGGATATCCGCGATGAGCGCTGCAATCCGCTCGCTCGGCCGCGCCGGCCTGTTCTCGCTGTCGGTGTTCGCCGCATCCAAGCCGACCGCCGACTTCTTCTCCGAGTTGTTGCGCGAGATCTACAAGATCGGCGGCCGCTCCTTGCCGATCATCGCGGTCGGCGGCGCGTTTGTCGGCCTGTCGCTGACGCTGCTGGGCTACCGCGCGCTGGAAACCTACGGCGCCAGCAACCAGGTCAGCGTGCTGATCGGCCTGGGCCTGTACCGCGAACTGGCGCCGGTGCTGACCGCGCTGCTGTTCATCGGCCGCGCCGGCAGCTCGATCGCCGCCGAACTCGGCCTGATGCGCGCGACCGACCAGATCACCGCGCTCGGCCTGATGGCGATCGATCCGGTGGCCAAGACCGTGGCGCCGCGGTTCTGGGCGGCGGTGATCTGCGTGCCGCTGCTGACCGCGCTGTTCTGCAGCCTGGCGCTGTCGGCGAGCTGGTTCCAGGCGGTGCAGATCCTCGGCATCGACAACGGCATGTTCTGGCAGACGATGCAGGACGCGGTCGACTTCCGCGGCGATTTCCTCATCGCGTTCGTCAAGTCGGCGGTGTTCGGCGGCACCGCGGCGCTGGTCGCCTCGTACGTCGGCTACCACGCCGAGCCGACGATCGAGGGCACCTCGGTCGCCACCACGCGCGCCGTGGTCAACGCCTCGCTGCTGGTGCTGATGTTCAATTTCGTGATGTCGGCGTTCCTGTTCCGCTGACCGTTCGTTGCGCGCGGCCCTGAACCGCGTCCATTCCATTCACCGCCCCGTCGGCGGTCCGCTGCAAAGGTGACACCCATGACAAGCGCCCGTGGTCCCCGTCTCGAGTTCGCCGTCGGTGCGTTCCTGCTGCTGGCGCTCGCGTCGCTGCTGGTGCTGGCGATGGCATCGACTAATGGTCAGTTCGGTTTCTCGCGCGGCGGCACCTACGAGCTGACGGCGCGCTTCACCAATCTGGGCCAGCTGCGGCCGAACGCGCCGGTCAAGATCGGCGGCGTGACCATCGGCCGCGTGACCAAGGTCGACCTCGATCCGGTGCGCTTCGATTCGATCGTGACGCTGGCGGTGGAGAACCGCTTCGACGAGATCCCGGTCGACACCTCGGCCGCGATCCTCACCGGTGGCCTGCTCGGTGAGAGCTACGTCGGCCTGTCGCCCGGTGGCGACATGGAATCGCTGCAGCCGGGCGAGGAGATCGCGTTCACCTCGCCGGCGGTCGACCTGATCCAGATGGTCGGCCGGTACATGTTCAGCGGCGGCGGCAATGACGCCGGCGCCGCACCGTCGGAGGACGCCCCGTCCGACACCGCGTCCCCCGACGCGCCCCCCCATGACGAAGGAGTCGTTCCATGATCCGCATCCCCCTGATGACCCGCGCACTGCCTCTGGCCCTCGTGGCTGCGCTCGCGCTGCCCGGCGCCGCGTTCGCCCAGCAGGCCGCCACGCCTGCCGCCGCCACGGCCCAGGCCGGCGCGCCGAGCCAGCTGGTGCTGGCCAACAGCGAGCGTGTGCTCAAGACGCTGGAATCGCGCCGCGGCGAATTCACCCGTGACCGCGCCGCGCTGCAGCGCTTCATCACCGGCGAGTTCGACCAGATGTTCGACCGTGACTACGCCGCCCGCCAGGTGCTGGGCCGGCATGCCCGCGGCGCGGCCGATGCCGACGTCAAGCTGTTCGGCGATGCGCTGGCCGAAAACCTGATGCGCCGTTACGGCTCGTCGCTGCTGGACTTCAACACCCAGCTGCGCGTGCGCATCAAGTCCGAGACGCCGCTGCCGCGCGGCTTGGGCGTGCGCGTGTCGAGCGAACTGCTGCGCAGCGGCGGCGAGCCGATTCCGGTCGATTACCTGATGCGCCAGAGCGGCGGCACCTGGAAGGTGTTCGACGTGATGGTGGAGGGCGTGTCGTTCGTGCGTACGTTCCGCGACCAGTTCGACCCCCAGTTGCAGCGCAAGTCGATTCCGGACGTCGCCCGCGAACTGCGCAGCGGCCAGATCCAGGCCACCGCCGAGTGACCACGCCGGCCGCGGCCACTGTTCGCCGGGACGGCGACGCGCTGGCGTTCGCCGGCGCGGTGTCGGCCGCGTCCGTGCCGGGGCTGTGGACGGCGGCACGCCCGTTGCGTGCGGGCGTGGCGCGACTCGACCTGCGGGCCGTGACCACGCTCGACAGTGCCGGCCTGGCGCTGTTGGCGGAGCTGTCCAATGACGGCACGCTGGCGGTCGACGGCACGCCGCCCGGCCTGGCCGAACTGTGCCGCGCCTACCGGCTGACCCCGACGCTGGGCTACGTGTCGGCCTGAGGCCGGCCGTCGCCACATCCGCGCCCGCGCGGACTCCAACGGACCATGACGATGTCCAATCCCGTATCGATCCGCCTGCTGGTGCCGCTGCTCGCCGCGGCGGCACTCGCCGGCTGCGCCGGCACCGGCGCAACCCATGACCGCGTGCCGCCGCCGATCGCCGCCGACACCGCGGAACCGGCGACGGACGCCGGCGCGCCTGCGCCGCTGGACGTGCCCTCGGCCGCCGCTGCGGACGCTGCGGACACGGCCGCCCCGCCCGATACGGGCGCGGTCATCGAGGCCTTCGACGATGCCGCGCGCGTGGCCGGCGACGCCACCCCGGCCGATGGCACCCCGGTCGACGGCGCGCCGACCCAGGCCGAACTCGACTACGCGGCGCTGTACGGCACCGACATCTACGACCCGGTCTACGATCCGACGCTGCCCGAAGCGGCGCAGATGCCGCGCAGCTACGACCCGTGGGAGCCGCTCAACCGGCGCGTGTTCGCGTTCAACAGCGCCGTCGACCGCGCGATCGCGACGCCGCTGGCCCGCGCCTACGTCAAGGTGGTGCCGCGCCCGGTGCGGCTGGGCGTGACCAACTTCTTCAGCAACCTCGGCCAGCCGGTCAGCGCCGTGAATGCGCTGCTGCAGGGCCGCCCGAAGGCGGCGGGGCAGTCGCTGGGCCGGTTCGTCGTCAACAGCACGCTCGGCATCGGTGGCATCTTCGACCCGGCGTCGGACGCCAACATTCCGCATCGCGACGCCGATTTCGGCCAGACCCTCGGCGTCTGGGGCTGGCGGAATTCGCGCTATGTCGAGCTGCCGCTGTTCGGCCCGCGGACGCTGCGCGACGGCTTCGGCCTGGTCGGCGACGCGCCGCTGTCGCCGATGCGCCAGATCGGTGACGACGAATGGCGCTACGGCCTGCAGGGGCTGCAGCTGGTGGACCTGCGCACGCGGCTGTTCGCGCTCGACAGCATGCGCGAGGGCGCGACCGACGAATACGCGCTGATCCGCGACGCCTGGATGCAGCGGCGCGCCTACCAGATCGAGTCGGTGCGCCGGCAGCACGACGAGGAGAACGATCTGCCCGACTATCTGTTCGAGGACGACGCGATGCCCACGGTGCCGGTCGACGTGATGCCGGTGATCCCCGGCGTGCCCACGCCGCCCTGAGCGGCGTCGAGTGTCCCCATCGAAGCCCCGCGACCGCGGGGCTTTTTTTTGCCCGGCAGGCGTGCGCTCGCGCGCGATCAGGCCTTGCCGGTACAGCCTCTCGCGCGCAAGCGCGCTCCTACAGGGGGAGCGCGGCGTGCTGTGCCGGTATTCGATGAGAACCGGGCGTGTTGCCGGCGGCGTCGTGGCAATGCGGATCGCTTCGGCTCACATCGTCGCCGTGTAGGCGCGCGATTGCGTGCGATCGGGCTTCACCGGGATCGCCTCTTCGCGCGCAAGCGCGCGCCTACCGGGGAGCGCGGCGTGCGTCGCCGGTACTCGATGACGACCGGACGCGTTGCCGCGGCGTCGTGGCAACGCCGGTCGCTTGCGTTGGCGCAGATCCGGTCGCGATCGAGACGTCGCGGATCCGCGGAAACGAACGGACCGTCCAGCACAGCGCACGCTGAAAACGCGGCGTTAAATGAATGATCAGTGAACAAACGAAATGAATACAGCGGATATGACCTTCGGCACCTGGTGTTATCGAACGGTGGTGTTGTAGTCTACCAACACACCAAAGCACAGCCACCCAGGAGACCCGCCATGCAGACCCAGACCACCACCGCCCCCCGCGCCCTCGACCTGACCCCGCGTGCCCGCAGCTTCGGCACCGGCTACGGCCGCAGCAGCGGATACGCCGCGCCGCGCAGCTACAGCCGCCCGTCGGTGCCCGCCCGCTTCCGCGTCGTCTGACCTCCCCACGACTTCCCGAGGATCCATCGCCATGAACCGCATGCACGCCATCGTCCACGCCGCCGCCGCCCGCCTTCCCGCCGTCGATGCGGTGACCGGTCGCCGCCTCCAGGCCCACGCCGTCCGTCTCGCGACGTCGGCACGCGCCGATGGCTACGTCCGCCCGCGCTACGCGGCCGGCACGCTGCCCAGCCGCTTCCACGTCGTCTGATCCCACGCACGCTGCTTTCGAGGAGCCGTCCGATGTCCAGCCCGTCCGCCACACCCCGTCTTGCGCCGATCACCGTCCTGCCGACGCCGCGCCTGTTCCGGCACGGTGCGGTCGAGCGCCGGACCGGTGCCACGGCCTCCTCGTTCCCGGCCCGGTTCCGCCTGGTCTGAGTGCGGCGGCGTCATCCGCGCCGTGAGGCGTCCTGTCATGCCAGGTCCGTCCAATTTCGCCACTGCCACCGTCGTCGCCGCTGCTGCGCAGCCGCACGCACCAGGTCTGCGCGCCGCCAGACCGCGTTCCGTAGAGGCGATGCGCGCCTGTCCTCGCTGAGGGCGACCCGCGCACCGTGGTTCCGCGTCCACCGGGTTCGCGACGCGCGTCTTCGGTCCGACGCCGTCGGCGACGCCGGGTTCCGACCGGCGCCTTCCGCGGGGCGCATCGTTTTAAGCTGTCGCGCCTCCCGCACCGGATCCGCGCCGCATGTTCCGCAACGACACCACGGTCGACCAGCTCAATGCCATGTCGGCCGAGACCGCGATCGCCGCGCTCGGCATCGTCTTCACCGAGATCGGCGCCGATTACCTGCGCGCGACGATGCCGGTGGATGCACGCACCCATCAGCCCTATGGCCTGCTGCACGGCGGTGCGTCGGCGCTGCTGGCCGAAACGCTCGGCAGCACCGGCGGCGGCCTGGCCGCGCCGGACGGCTACGGCGTGGTCGGCATCGAAATCAACGCCAATCACCTGCGTGGCGTGCGCAGCGGCCTGGTCACCGGCACGGCGCGCGCGCTGCACGTCGGGCGCAGCACCCAGGTCTGGGACATCCGCATCGAGGATGCGCGCGGGCGGGCGGTCTGCGTCTCACGCCTGACACTCGCGGTGATCCCGAAACCGTGAGGCCGCGTATTCATTTCGCTAGCCGACGCCTGTCGGCTTTCGGTATCGTGCCTGCATGACGTCTCTCCCCGCTTCCGCCGCGTCCGGCGGCACGTCCGCGCGCGCGCTGCGCTATGTGGTCCGCGTGCCGATGCTGCTGTGGCACATGTGCGTGCACCTGCCGGTGGTGCTGCTGCTGGGCATGCCCGCGCTCGCCGGCCGTCGCTGGACGGGTGAAGCGCCCGGCCACCGCGCGATCCGCTGGTGGCAGGGCGGGCTGATGTGGATCTTCGGCTTCCGCCTGCGTCGGCTCGGCACGCCGTTGCCGGGGGCGGTGCTGTTCGTCGCCAACCACGTGAGCTGGATCGACATCTCGGCGCTGCACAGCCAGCGGATGATGGGCTTCGTCGCCAAGCGCGAGATCGCCGGCTGGCCGCTGGTCGGCTGGCTGGCCGGGCGCGGCGAGACGATCTTCCACCAGCGCGGCAGCCAGGAATCGCTGGGCGGCGTGCTGCAGGAGATGGTCGCCCGGCTGCGCAGCGGTCGCGGGGTCGGCGTATTTCCGGAAGGCCGCACGCGCGGCGGGGACCACGTCGGACCGTTCCATGCGCGGATCTTCCTGGCCGCGGTGGAGGCCAACGTCGCGGTGCAGCCGGTCGCGCTGCGCTACGGCGTCGACGGCGCGGCGCAGAGCACGGTCGCGTTCGGCGAGCGCGAATCGTTCTTCGCCAACATCCTGCGCCTGCTCGGCGAGCCGGTGCGACCGGCCGAGGTGGTGTTCCTCGAGCCGATCCTGCCCGGTAACACCGAGGGCCGACGGCGCATCGCCGACGTCTCGCGCGAGCGCATCGTCGCCGAACTGGGGCCGGTGGGATGACGCCGGCGCGTCCGTCGCCGACGGATGCAGCCGCGACGTGGGCGGACGACGCGCGCGTCGGCGGCAGCGACTACGCACCGCCACTGTGGCTGCGCAGCCCGCACGTGCAGACCGTGCTCGCCAGCAGCCCCTGGCGTCGCCGGCACGGCGCGGAGCGCCTGGCCGCCACCGGCGCGGTGACCACCGAGCATCTGGTCGACGGCGGCGACGGCGTGCGACTGCACGGCCTGCACAGCGTGTTGCCGGGGGCGGCACCGCGCGGGCTGGCATTGCTGCTGCACGGCTGGGAGGGCAGCACCGAATCGAGCTACATGCGTCTGACCGCGGCCTGCATGCTCGAGCGCGGCTTCGAGGTATTCCGGCTGAATTTCCGTGATCACGGCGGCAGCCACCATCTCAACGAGGCGATCTTCCATTCCAACCGCATCGACGAGGTGGTCCACGCCGCGGTCGATGTCGCGCGGCGGTTCCCGTCCGGGCCGATGGTCGCCGCCGGGTATTCGCTGGGCGGCAACTTCGCGCTGCGCCTGGGCCTGCGTGCGCCGGCCGCGGGCCTGCAGCTGGCCGGCGTGGCGGCGGTGTGTCCGGTCATCGATCCGGCACGCACGATGCTCTACATGGAGCGCGGACACCGCCTGTATCTGCGCCACTTCGAGCGCACCTGGCGGGCGTCGCTGCGGCGGAAGCGCGAACTGTTCCCGCAGCAGCACACCTTCGACGACGCGACGCTGAAGCTGGGCATGCGCGAACTCACCGACTGGCTGGTGCACGCGCATACCGATTTCGGCTCGATCGACCGGTATTTCGACGGCTATTCGATCGCAGGCGATCGGCTCGCGGCGCTGCAGGTGCCGGCCGACATCCTGATGGCGGCCGACGATCCGGTGATCCCGCTCGACGAATTCCACGCGCTCGCGCTGCCCGGCCATGCCCGGGTGGAGCTGAGCCGCTGGGGTGGCCACTGCGGCTTTCTGCTCGATGCGCGGCTCGACGGCTTCGCCGAGGGCTGGGTGACCGCGCGGCTGGCGACACATGCCGATGCCGCACGCGAATCGGGCATCCGCACGCGCCTGGCCGCGGCGATCCACGCCAACCCGACCGGCGCCTGATCCGGACGCCACGGCCGCGCTCGCTACAATGGCCGGCCATCCCGACGGACGGCCCCGCGCCGGCAGCAGACACGATGCAAGACAGGATTCTCGACGCCCTGCGCCGCGGCGCCCACGACGAAGCGGTGGATCTCGCGCGCCAGGCCGTGGCCGACGCGCCCCAGGACGCCGCCGCGCAGCGGCTGCTGGCGATGGCGCTGCGCGCCGCTGGTGACCGCGACGGCGCACGCACCGCGCTCGACGCCGCGCTGGCGCTCGCGCCCGACGACGCCGACCTACATTTCCAGCGCGCCGGCATGCTGCTCGACACCCGCGACGTCGAGGCGGCGCTGTCGGCGCTGTCGCAGAGCGTCGCGCTCGACCCCAACCAGTTCGGTGCCTACGTGATGCAGGCGCAGCTGGCGATCGGCCGCAGTGATCTCGACGAAGCCGAGCGCCAGCACAAACTCGCCGCGCGCGTCGCGCCGGACCATCCGTGGACGACGATGGTCGAAGGCACGCTGGCCTCGCGCCGCGGCGACCACGACCGCGCGCTCGCGCTGCTGGCCGACGCCTCGGAGCGCGCGCCCGAGGACCTGCAGGTGCTCAACGCGCTGGCGTTCGCCTATCTCGCCCGTGGCCATCTGGCGTTCGCCGAGCAGTCGTTCCGGCGTGTGCTCGAGACCACCGGCCAGGCGCAGCTGCGCGGGCTGCTGGCGCGCATCGTGCTCGAGCAGGGCCGCCCGGGCGAAGCCGCCGACATGATCGCCGAGCTCAACGCCGACCCGGCCCAGACCTCGCCGGCCTGGCAGACCATCGGCGGCGAGCTGGAGCTGCGCGCCGGTCGCCCGGAACGCGCGCTGCCGCTGCTGCGCGCGGCGTTCGAGGCGATGCCGCAGTCGCGGCGCACGACCGAGGCCCTGGTGGGCCTGTGGAGCACCACCGGCGCCGCCGACGAAGCACGCGAGGCGATCGATCGCGCGCTGGAGACCGCACCCGAGGCCGATCACCTGTGGCTGTCGCGCCTGGCGTTCGAGCCGTTCGGCAGCGCGGCGGCCGGCGCGGTGGTCGAGCGCTGGAACGACGCGCGGCCGGATCACGTGCCGGCGCTGCAGGCGCGGCTGACCCACCACGCCGGCACCGGCGACCACGACGCCGCCGAAGCCGCATCGCGGGTGATCACCGCGCTGCAGCCCGGACACGCGGTCGCCAACGAATTCCAGTTCAACCGCCTGCTGGCGCGCGATGCCGAGGCCGCGATCGCGTTCGCCGAAGGCCTGCTGCCGACGGCGCACGAGGCCGCCCGGCCGATGCTGCACCGCTGGATCGGCATGGCCCAGGACGCGGCGGGACGCCATGCCGACGCCGCGGCAACGTGGTCCGCGGTCAGCGTCGAATCGAGCGCCGCGACCGGCGTCGCGCCCGAGCCCACGCCGCCGCCCGCCGAATGGCCCGCGCGGGCGGACGCCGATCCGGCGCAGCCGCCGGCGGTGTTCCTCTACGGCGGTCCCGGCGCCAATGCCGACCGCATCGCGGCGGTGCTGGACCGGATGATCCCGGTGTTCCGCAGCGACCGCTTCGCCGGCGGCGTGCCGGATGCGTTCCAGAGCACCGCGACCCCGGCGCGTTTCGTGGCCGGCGACTTCACCGGCGCGCACGTCGTCGAGGGCTGGCGGGCGCAGTTCGAGGCGCGCGGCGTGACGCAGGGCGCGATCGTCGACTGGCTGCCGTGGTGGGACAACGCCTGGGTCTCGGTGCTGCGCACCGAGCTGCCCAACGCGCGCCTGCTGCTGGCGATACGCGATCCGCGCGACATGCTGCTCGACTGGTTGGCGTTCGGCACGCAGTTGACGCTGCGCATCGACAGCGCCGATCGCGCCGCGGCGTGGCTCGCGCGCCATCTCGGCCAGCTGGCCGAGATCGTCGAACAGGATCTCGTGCCGCACACCCTGGTGCGCACCGATGCGCCGGCCGCCGATCCCGCAGCGCTCGCCGCGTCGCTGGGTGAGGCACTCGGCATCACCGATTTCCCGGCCCCGCCGCTCGACGCCCTCGGCCAGGACCGTTTCCCGGTCGGCCACTGGCGCAACTACATCCAGGCCATGCCGGCGGCCATCGGCGCGTTGACGCCGGTGGCCGTGCGCCTGGGATATCCACGGGACTGATTCCGCCACCGCCACGGGAGACGACATGCGTATCCACAGTGACAGCTTCGAACCCGGTCAGCCGATTCCGGCCACCTATGCCGCCGGCACGCCGGATGGCTTCGGCGGCAACCGCAATCCGCACCTCGCCTGGGACGACGTGCCCGAAGGCACGCGCTCGTTCGCGCTGTTGTGCATCGACCCCGATGCGCCCACCGACCCCTCGCTGGCCGGCAAGGCCGGTGTCGAGATCCCGGTCGAGCACCCGCGCGGGCCGTTCGTGCACTGGGCGATGGCCGATCTCGCCGCCGACCTGCGCAGCATCGACGCAGGCACTGCCAGCGACGGCGTGACCCAGGGCGGCAAGCGCACGCCGCCCGGGCCGGCGGGTGCGCGCCAGGGGCTCAACGACTACACCGGCTGGTTCGCCGGTGATCCGGACATGGCCGGCGACTGGTTCGGCTACGACGGTCCGTACCCGCCGCCGAACGACCTGCGCACGCACCGGTATTTCTTCCGCCTGTTCGCGCTCGACGTGGCGCAGCTCGAACTGCCCGAGCGGTTCACCGCCGGCGACGTGCAGCGGGCGATGCAGGGCCATGTGCTGGCCGAGGCGAGTGTCTGGGGCAGTTACGCGCTGCACCCGGAGGCCCGGCCGGCCTGACCGCGGTCCCGCGCGCCGGCAGGTGCGCGGGACTGGCCCCGGAAGCGCGTCGGCGTCAGAGCCGCGCGTTCTCCGATTCGACCACCATGTCCAGCACATACGCCTGCGACGGGGCGTCGGCCGGCGGGTCGGCCACGTCGAAGCGCTGCACGCGCAGCACGTTGCGCGTGCCGTCCTCGTGCTCGAAGCCTTCGATCGCCTGGTACAGCGGCGCCCACGCGGCGTCGCCCGGCTGGCGCACGCCGGCCTCGTCGTAGCGCACGGGACGCACCTGCAGGCAGCGCTGCTCCGGGATCAGCGGGTGGTTGCAGGCCACGCGCTCGGGGGCGATTTCCAGGAACACCTGCTCGCCGGCGCTGCCGTAGCGGGTGGCGGGCGTCGGCGCGCCGTCGAACTGCAGCACGTCGCCGCCGTCCGTCTGCAGGGTCAGACGCGGTGCGTCGCCCGGCACGATCGCGATGCGGTGCGTGCCCGGCAGTCGCTCTCCGATCGCGCGCTCGAGGCCGGCCAGACGCTCGTCCATGCAGGCCATCTGGGTGGAGACCGCGGGGCCGACCTCGAGACGGTCGTCGTCCAGCGTCACGCTGGCGTTGATCCGGTTGCAGGCGTTGGACACCGACACGCCGCCGTCGCGGAAATCCAGCTGCAGCGGCGCGCCGCCTTCGGCGAGCAGCGCGTCGATACGTGCACCGGCACCGTCTCGGGCATCCACCAGGCGCCAGTGGTAGGCGCCCAGCGTTGCGGCATGGTCGGCGGTGGCGGCGTCGGGCAGGGCCGCCGGCGCGGAGGTCGGGGCGGTGGCGGGATCGGCTGGCGGCGTGGCCGGCGCGCAGGCGATCAGGGCGAAGGGAAGCAGCAACGGCAGGGCTCGGCGCATGGGGATGTCCTCGTGGGTCCGGGGGAACGAACGTCCCAAGGGTAACGACGGGGTCGACCACGGCATGTGGGCAGTATCCGGTTGTCGATTCCGGCCCCCCGGCATCGTCGTCCCGGAGAACGCACCCGCCCGGGTGCGACCTGGAGACATCGCATGCGCATCGCCCCCTACCTGTACTTCGACGGCAGCTGTGCCGACGCACTCGCCGCCTATGCCCGCATCCTGGGTACCCCGGCACCCGAGCTGATGCGCTACGACGACGCGCCCGAGGGCGCGGGTGCGCCCGGCGCCGCCGGCCGGATCATGCATGCCTGCCTCGATCTGGGCGGCATCCCGCTGATGGCCTCGGACGTACCGCCCGGCATGCCGCTGCCGGATGCGCCGCATGCCTTCGTCAATCTGGGCGTCGACAGCAATGCCGAGGCCGAGCGCGTGTTCGCTGCGCTGGCCGACGGCGGTGTGGTCCGCGTGCCGATGGCGCCGAGCTTCTTCGCCGACCGCTTCGGCATGCTGGTCGACCGCTTCGGCACAGGCTGGATGGTGCTGCACGCCCGCGCCTGTGGCGACGCCGGCACGGCGGAGCAGGCGCCGTGAGCCGCCCGCAGATCTACGTGAACCTGCCGGTGGACGACCTCGCGCGCAGCGTGGCCTTCTTCACCGCGCTCGGATTCGCCTTCGATGCCCGGTTCACCGACGAGAACGCGACCTGCATGATCGTCAGCGACGACATCTTCGTGATGCTGCTGGTGCGGCCGTTCTTCCAGACCTTCACCCGCAAGACGGTCTGTGATCGCAGCTGCACCGAGGCGATCCTGTGCCTGTCGCAGCCCGACCGCGCGGCGGTCGATGCGATGGTGGCCCGGGCGCGCGCCGCGGGCGCCGGCGTGCCGGAGGCGGCGGTGGATCACGGCTTCATGTACCAGCACGGGTTCGAGGATCCCGATGGCCACCTGTGGGAGGTCATGGCGATGGATCCGGACGCGTTCCCGGGCGCGTGAGCCGCGTCCCATGCCGCGCGCCGCCCGGCCAGGCAGGTCGTCCGCACGCCCGCGTGCGGGCACCGGCTTGCCCCGCGCAGGCGCTGGTGGTGTCATCGCCGTCGATGCGCCGGCCCGATACCCACCAGACGATCGACGCCCTGTGGCGCGAGGAGATGCCGAAGATCGTCGGCGGTCTGATGCGCGTGGTGCGCGACCTGCATCTGGCCGAAGAGCTGGCCCAGGACGCACTCGTTGCCGCGCTCGAGACCTGGCCGCGGACCGGCGTGCCCGACAACCCCGGCGCATGGCTGATGACCACGGCGCGCCGACGCGGCATCGACCGGCTCCGGCATAGCCGCATGGCCGACACCCACCACGCGGCGCTGGTGCACGCGATCGAGCAGGCCCAGCGCGATGCCGAGGCACGGGCCGAGGCGGTGCGCGACGGCGCCATCGACGACGATGTGCTGCGGCTGGTGTTCGTCGCCTGCCATCCGGTGCTGTCCGGTGCCGCGCGGGTCGCGCTGACCCTGCGCCTGATCGGCGGCCTGACGACCGACGAGATCGCGCGCGCATTCCTGCTGCCCGAAGCGACGATCGCCCAGCGCATCGTGCGGGCCAAGCGCACGCTCGCACGCAGCGGTGCGCCGTTCGAGGTGCCCGCGCGCGAGGCGCTGCCCGAGCGGCTCGGCTCGGTGCTGCAGGTGATCTACCTGGTCTTCAACGAGGGCCACGCCGCCAGCAGTGGCGACGACTGGGCGCGCCGCGACCTGTGCGCCGAGGCGGTCCGGCTCGGCCGCGTGCTGGCGGGTCTGCTGCCGGGCGAGGCCGAGGTCCATGGCCTGCTCGCATTGATGGAGTTGCAGGCCTCGCGGCTGGCCGCGCGTACCGACGCCGACGGCGCGCCGGTCCTGCTGCCCGACCAGGACCGCGGCCTCTGGGACCGGGCCCTGATCGACGCCGGCCTGGCGTCGCTCGCACGTGCGGCGACGGTCCGTGGGGCCGCGTCGCCGGCGGCCTATGAACTGCAGGCCGCGATCGCCGCCTGCCACGCCCGCGCCGCGCGCGCCGAGGACACCGACTGGCCGCGCATCGTCGCGGCTTACGACCGCCTGCTCGCGCTCGACGGCTCGCCGGTGGTCGCGCTCAACCGCGCGGTGGCGGTCGGGATGGCCGACGGGCCGGCCGCCGCGCTGCCCCTGGTCGAGGCCTTGATGCAGGCGCCGGAGCTCGCGGAGTACCACCTGCTGCCCGGCGTCCGCGGCGATCTGCTGGCCAAGCTCGCCCGGCACACGGAGGCCGCGCACGCGTTCGACCACGCCGCGGCCCTGGCCCGCAACCCACGCGAACAGGGCTGGCTGGCGCAACGCGCCGCGGCCTGCCGCGCGGCCGCAGCACGCGGCTGACGCGCGGCCGCAGCACGCGGCTGACGCGCGGCCGCAGCACGCGGCTGACGCGCGGTTGCCTGCAGGCGCGCGCGCGCTCCTACAGACGTGGGCCGGGGCCGTCAGTCGCCCGACGGCATCAACAGCAGGTCAGCGCCGCGCGCGCGTTCGACCATGCCGCGGCCCTGGCGCGCGACCCACGCAAACAGGGCTGGCTAGCGCACGCGCGGCCGCAGGCCGCGGCTGACGTGTGATTCCCCTGTAGGAGCGCGCTTGCGCGCGATGGGCATTGCCGGCGAGCCCCGATCGCGCACGAGCGCGCTCCTACGGACGCGGGCCGGGTGCGCGACGGCATGCGCGACGGGCTAGCGCCGAGCGCGTTCGGCCGTGTCGGGCCCGGCTTGGATTCCGCACGAACAGGGTGCTCGCGCAACGTAGGGCGACCGGTCGCAGGGCACCGGTTGCGATTGAATCCGCCATCGAACGCCGCTCTGTGCAGGAGCGCGCTTGCGCGCGATCGGGCATGACCGGGCCAGCGGCATCACGCGCGAGCGCCCCTACAGAACTGAGGCGGGTGAGGTGCGCGACGGCACAAGCGGGATCAGGAACGCGAGGCCGCTCAGGTGCCCGACGGCATCAGCAGCAACAGGCCGGCGCCGAGCGCGATGCGGTACACCGCGAAGCCGGTGAAGCGGTGCTGCTTGATGAAGCCGAGCAGCCACTTGACCACGATGAAGCCGGTGACCATCGCCGCGACGAACGCGATCGCCACGTCGCCCCAGGCTTCCTCGCCGAGGCCCTGGTCGAGCCACAGCTCGAGGAACGCGTAGGCACTGGCGGCGAACATCGTCGGAATACCCACCAGGAATACGAATTCCGTCGCCGCCGAGCGCTTGCTCAGGCCGGCGAGCATCGCGATGAAGATCGCTGCGGCCGAGCGCGATGTGCCGGGAAACACGCCGGCCACGACCTGGGCCACGCCGACCAGCATCGCCACCGTCCAGGTGACGTCGGCCACGCCCGTGCGGCGCTCGGACAGGCGCTCGGCCACGATCATCCAGATGCCGCCGATGATCAGCGCCCAGGCGACCGGGGTCACGGTCTCGGGCAGCTCCCAGCCGGCCATGCGCACCGGCAGGCCGAGCAGCGCGGTGACCAGGAAGGCCGCGGCGATCTTCATCGCGTAGTTGCGGTTGGCAGCGTCGCCCAAGCCCGTGGTCAGCGACCAGATGCGCTGGCGGAACACCAGCGTGATCGCGACGATCGCGCCGGCCTGGATGACGATGTTGAAGAAGTCCGAACGCGCGCCGAGCCAGTGCTGGGCGATCAGCAGATGTCCGGTGCTGGAGATCGGCAGGAATTCGGTGATGCCCTCGATGATGCCGAGCAGCAGGGCGGAGATCGGGTCGGACACGTCGACTCGCGGACAACAGGGAAGCAGGCAAGGATACGCGCCGGGTCACAGGACGACCAAACCCGACGCCCGTTGTCCCGCATCGTCAACCGCTTAAAACGTGCCATTCGCCGAGCGGGTGCTGCCCCGGTCCGCTCGGCGTTGCCGCGGCGCGCGCTCAGTCGCGCGCGGCGGTCTGCTTGAGTTCGCGGTAGCGGCCCAGTGCCGCCTGCAGGTCCCCGTCGAGCGCGGCCTGGTCGCCGAGCTGCTGGTCGAGGATCGCCAGCTGGCGCTGCAGGTCCGCGCGCTGGCTGCGGATGCGGTCGCGCAGGGCCTTGTTGACCGGCTGCGCCTGCAGTTCCAGCTCGCCGGCCTGGCGCAGCTGCGACAGCAGACTGGTGCGCAGATTGGTCACGCCCATCTGCGAAGTCTTGATCGCTTCCTCGACCAGCACGATGCGCTCACCGTAGGCGCGGCGCAGGTCGGCTTCGGTCGCGTAGGACTCGACCATCGCCAGCTCGCGGCGGCGCGACGCCGCGTCGGCATCGGCGTCCAGGCGGGCCTGCCGCTGGGCCGCCTCGGCGGCGCTGCGCTCCTCGGCCGTGGGCGCGCGGCCCACTTCGGCCATGCGCAGGCCGCTGCGCGCACTGATCTCGGTGCGCGCGGCATCCACCGCGGACGCGGGCAGGGCATCGCCGCAGACGCGGCGGCTGCCTTCGTCCCAGCAATAGACCTTGCGATCGGCGGCGGCGGGCTTCTGCGCCGCGGCGCCGGTGGCCGCGATGGCCAGCAGCGCGCCGCCGGCCAGTCGGATGAGGTGATTCATGTCGTCCGTCCCCCTGAGCGGCCGAGGTGTGCCGACCCCGTCGGTCAGCTCGAGCTGTGGCGTCCGTGCCGCGCCCGGTAGGCCAGCAGGCGGTCGCGTTCCGTCGCCAGTGTCGCGTTTTCGCCGGCAAACGCAAGCAGGTCGGACAGGCCGGCGATCGCGATCACCGGTACGCCCTGGTCCTGCGCCACGCGCTCGGCGGCCGAACGCGCGTCGTCGTCGGCGACGCGCTCCTGGCGGTCGAGCGCGATGACGATGCCGGCCACGGTGCCGCCGGCCTCGGCGATCAGGCCCAGTGCCTCGCGGATCGCGGTGCCGGCGGTGATCACGTCGTCGACGATCAGCACCCGGCGTCCGGCGAGCGGCGCGCCGATCAGCATGCCGCCCTCGCCGTGCGCCTTGGCTTCCTTGCGGTTGAACGCCACCGGCAGGTCGCGGCCGCGGCGGGCGTATTCGCAGGCCAGCGCGGTCGCCAGCGGGATGCCCTTGTAGGCCGGGCCGAACAGCAGGTCGAAGTCCAGCCCGGCGGCGTCGAGCGCATCGGCATAACAGCCGGCCAGCGTGGCGATCGCGGCGCCCGAATCGAAGCGGCCGGCATTGAAGAAATACGGGCTGACGCGGCCGGACTTCAGCGTGAATTCGCCGAAGCGCAGGGCATCGGCGTCGAGCGCGAGCTGCAGGAAACGGGTGCGATGGTCGGTCATGACGGGCATTGTCCCACGCCGAGCGCGCGCAGCAGCAGGCGTTGCGGTCCCGCGGGGCCGCCGGGCAGAAGTTCGCCGCTGTCGACGAAGCCGGTCCGCCGGTACACATGGGCGGCGACGGTATTGGCCACATGCACGTTCAACATCAGCAGCCGGCGGTCGGGGCGTCGCCGCGCCAGATCCGCGAAACAGGCGTGGAGCGTCTGCGCGCCGAGACCGCGGCCCTGCCAGGCGAGGTCCAGTGCGAACGTCCGCAGCGTCACCGTGTACCGGTCGACGGCCTGCTGCGCGCACGCGGGGCTCGGGTAATCGAGGCGATAGAAGCCGATGACCGTCCGGCCCAGCACCACCACCATCGCGTCGCTGTCCGGCGCGTTCATGGCGTTGTCGACGTTGAAGGCGATATCGCCGGCGTAGAGCGCCTGCGTCGCCGTGAGCGCCACACGGCGCGCGGCCCCGGCCTGGGCGGTCGACGCCAGTTCCACGCACGGCAGTGGACCCGTCGACATCGGCGCAGGATACGCGCCGCAGAGGCCGGGCGGTCAGCGCGAATCCGTTAGGCTTGTCGCCGGTACACGTCGATCCGGGTCTGCATGAGAATCGTCAGCTTCAACGCCAACGGCGTCCGTTCCGCCGCGAAAAAAGGCTTCTTCGACTGGTTCGTCGCCCAGGACGCCGACGTGCTGTGCATGCAGGAGACCAAGGCGCAGGAGCACCAGCTGATCGGCGAGTCCGGTCTGCACCCGGACTTCCTGCCGGCCGGCTACAAGGCCTGGTTCCGCGACGCGTCGACCAAGAAGGGCTACAGCGGCGTGGCGATCTACGCCAAGCGCGAACCCGACGAGATCCGCACCGCGCTCGGCTGGGCGCCGTTCGACGACGAAGGCCGCTACATCGAGGCGCGCTTCGGCAATCTCAGCGTGGTGTCGTTCTACATTCCGTCCGGCTCATCGGGCGATCTGCGCCAGGGCTTCAAGTTCGAGGTCATGGACTGGCTCAAGCCGATCCTCGACGACTGGCTGGCCAGCGGCCGCGACTACGTGCTGTGCGGCGACTGGAACATCGTGCGTGCGCGCCACGACATCAAGAACTGGACCAGCAACCAGAAGAACTCCGGCTGCACGCCGCCAGAACGCGCCTGGCTCAACGGCATGATCGGCGACGCCAGCGGTGACGGCCTCATCGAGCCGCCCGCGAACGGCTGGCTCGACGCGCTGCGCGTGCTGCGGCCCGACGCGCCCGAATACACCTGGTGGAGCAACCGCGGCGGCGCGCGCGCCAACAATGTCGGGTGGCGGATCGACTACCAGTTCATCACCCCGTCGCTGCGCGACCGGGTGCAGGCGGTCGCCGTGCATCCCGAGCCGCGCTTCTCCGATCACGCGCCCTTGGTCGTGGACTACCGCGCGTGAGCACCGCCACACCCTCCGAGCCGGCCCCCGCGCGTCCGGGCTGGCGCACCGTGCTGGCCAACCTGCGCCAGCGCAAGGTGCTGGCGATGGTGCTGCTCGGTTTCAGCTCCGGCATCCCGATCTATCTCGTAGGCAACACGCTCGGCTACTGGATGCGCGAGAACGGCATCGAGCTGTCGATGATCGGGTTCCTGTCGTGGGTGGGTCTCGCGTATTCGCTGAAGTTCCTGTGGGCGCCGCTGGTCGACAAGGCGGATGCGCCGGTGTTCGGGCGCTGGCTCGGGCGGCGTCGCGGCTGGATGCTGCTGGCCCAGCTCGTGGTGGCGGTGGCGCTGGTGGGCATGGTGATGATCCAGCCGCGCGAGGACGTGCTGCGCATCGCCGGCATCGGCATCGACCGCCTGCTGGTGTTCGGCGCGCTGGCGCTGGCCGTCGCCTTCGCCTCGGCCACGCAGGACATCGTCATCGACGCCTGGCGTATCGAGAGCGCGTCGAGCAACGAGCAGCAGGGCCTGCTCACGTCGAGCTCCACCCTCGGCTATCGCGGCGCATTGCTCGTCACCGACGCGCTGATCCTGATCATGGCCGCGCGTGTCGGCTGGTCGGTGTCCTACCTGTGGATGGCGGCGTTGATGGGCGTCGGCGTGGTCGCGGTGATGATCGCGCGCGAGCCGGTCGCCAGTGCGGCCGCGACGAACCAGTCGCCCACCCTGTGGACCGCGCGCGGGTTGTTCGATGCGATCGTCGGGCCGTTCATCGCGTTCTTCGCCCAGCACGGCCGCTTCGCCTTCGTGATGCTGCTGGCGATCTGCCTGTACCGCATGCCGGATTTCGTGATGGGGCCGATGGCGAATCCCTTCTATGCCGATCTCGGTCTGGCGAAGGAAACCGTCGGCGCGGTCCGCGGCTCGGTCGGCCTGGTCGCGACGATCGTCGGCATTGCTGCCGCCGGGTTGTCCGCGGTGCGCTTCGGCTTCATGCCGACCCTGCTGGCCGGCGCGGTGCTCGGGCCCGGCTCGAACCTGGCGTTCGCGTATCTGGCGCTGCACGGCTCGGATACCGGCGTGTTCACCGCGGCGATGGTGATCGACAACTTCTGCAGCGGCTACGCCGGCGTGGCCCTGATCGGCTACATGTCCAGCCTGACCAGCCTCGGCTACACCGCCACCCAGTACGCCCTGCTGAGCTCGTTCTACGCACTGGCCGGCAAGGTGCTCAAGGGCTTTTCCGGGGTGTGGGTGGAACAGCTGTCGGTGGGGCGCACGCTGCTGGAAGGCTATGCGCTGTTCTTCACCGGCACGGCGCTGATCGGCATCCCGGCCATCGTGTTGTGCATCGTGCTGTGGCGAAGGCCGCCTGTGCCGCCTGCGGCACGGGTCGACCGCGCGGCGGTGTAGCGCCTTCCATGCCGGCTCGCATGCGACCGGCGTGCGCGAAGCGCGCTTTCCGTGATCCAGCGCGCGGTTCCAGCGCTCGGATCTGTGTTCTTCTTGTGCGATCCCCCGGGCGCGTTTCGACGCCGCCAGCGCTCTGTACCGGAGTCACCGAATGACCGACCTCATCGTCAAAGATATCGACGACGCCCTCGTCGAACGCATCACCGCCTTCGCCGCGGCCCAGGGCTGGGGGCAGGCACGCACGCTGCGTTTCCTGCTCGAACAGGGGCTGCGCGCCAACGTGGGCGACGAGCGCTCGAGCTTCGACGCCGACGAGGACACCGTGCTCGCCGCGGCGATCTCGGCACTGGAACAGGTGCCCGACGACACCTTCGCGCTGATCGGCCGCGGTTCCACCGCGTCCTGACAGGCGCGCGCTCGGCGTTTGTCGGAAATGCCGGCTCGCGCGCGAGCGCGCTCCTACATGGGGGTCACGCGCGCTTGATCTCCTTGGGCCCTGTAGAAGGTGTCCGACGATATCTTCGCGCTGATTGGCCGCCGTTCCAGTCCCTGACGACGCCGTCTGTAGGAGCGGGCTTGCGCGCGATCGGGCGTTTGTGGGGGATGCCGGCTCGCGCGCAAGCACGCTCCTGCAAGGGGGTCATGCGGGATAGATCCCGCCGAGCACACGCGGGCCCGCCGCTCCGGTGACCGTGGGCAGATTGCCCGGCAGGCCCAGCAACGTACGCCGCGCGAGCCACGCGAAGCCCATCGCCTCGACGTAGTCGGGGTCGAGGCCGTGCGCGGCACTCGACTCGACGACGACGCCCGGCAGCGCGTCGGCCAGCGCGCGCATCAGCGCGCCGTTGTGCACGCCGCCGCCGCAGGCGATCAGCCGCGCGGTCGCAGGCTGGCTCGCACGCAGGGCGTCGGCGATCGTGGTCACGCTCAATGCGAGCAGGGTCGCCTGGACGTCCGCCGGCGTCTCGCCACCGCGCAGCGCCGCCTCCACCCAATCGAGATGGAACTGGTCGCGGCCACTGGATTTCGGCGGCGGCAGGCTGAACCAGGGCTCGGCGCGCAGGCGCTCCAGCAGGGCGGCGTCGGGGCGTCCCTGCGCCGCCAGCGCGCCGTCGCGGTCGAAGGCGGCGCCGGTGTGGCGCAGGCACCAGGCGTCCATCAGCCCGTTGGCCGGGCCGGTGTCGAAGCCGCGCACCGCACCGCCGTCGCCCGGCAGCAGGGTCAGGTTGCCGATGCCGCCGAGGTTGAGTACCGCGCGGTCCTCGCCGGGCGCGTGCAGCAGCGCAGCATGCAGGCCGGGCAGCAGCGGCGCGCCGTGCCCGCCCGCGGCCACGTCGCGCCGGCGGAAGTCGGCCACGGTGGTGATGCCGGTGCGCTCGGCGATCCGGGAGGGGTCGCCGAGTTGCAGCGTGAATCCGTCGACGCCGTCGCCGGCGCGGCCCTGCGGCCGATGCCGCAGGGTCTGCCCGTGCGAGCCGATCGCGGAGATCTCGGACGCGGCCAGGCCGGCATCGGCCAGTGCGCGCCGGGCGGCGTCTGCGAAGCCGTCGGCGATGCGGGTGTCGAGTTCGCCCAAATCGTCGAGCGTCAGCGCGGCCGCCTGCTGGCCGAGCGCGACCAGCCGCGCGCGTAGCGCCGCGTCCCAGGGATAGGTGCAGCCGAAGCGCAGCGTCGCGCGGCAGGCGCCGTCGTCGTCGTCGAAACGCACGATCGCCGCGTCGATGCCGTCGACGCTGGTGCCCGAGATCAGGCCGAGATACAGGGCGTGCGCGGACATGGCGCGGTCGTTCGTGAGGTCGGATGTGGAACGCCCGGCACTGGGCCGGGCGTGGGGATCAACCGCGGCCGCTGCCGCTGCGTGGCGCCGACGCCACCTGGCGGTCCGGGTCCGGCGCGGCCGGCACCTGGGCGTAGATGATGTCCTCGACCTGGCGGATGCGCGCCAGTGCCGGGCCGGTCTGCTGGCGGAACTGCGCCAGCGCCGGGCCGGTCAGCGGGTCGGGCTCGGGCATTGTGTGCTGCAGCGGATTGCGGTGCACGCCGTTGACGCGGAATTCGTAGTGCAGGTGCGGGCCGGTCGACAGGCCGGTGGTGCCGACGTAGCCGATCACCGTGCCCTGGGCCACGCGCTGGCCCTGGCGGATGTTGCCGAAGCGCGACATGTGCGCGTACAGCGTGGTGTGGCCGCGGCCGTGGTCGAGCACCACGGTGTTGCCGTAGCCGCCCTGCACGCCGCGGAACTGCACGCGCGCATCGCCGGCGGCCATGATCGGCGTGCCGGTCGGCGCGGCGTAGTCGACGCCCTTGTGCATGCGCGAGGTGCCCAGCACCGGATGGCGGCGGTTGCCGAAGCGCGAGCTCAGCCGCGCGTACTGGATCGGCATGCGGATGAAGCTCTTCTTCAGCGGGCGGCCTTCGGCGTTGTAGTACTCGGCCTTGCCGTCCTGCTCGAAGCGGAACGCGCTGAAGGGCTTGCCCTTGGCGGTGAACACCGCCGCCTGCACCGGGCCGCTGCGGATCAGTTCGCCTTCGCGCCAGACCTGCTCGACGACGACGCTGAAGCGGTCGTTCTGGGTGACGTCGGTGTTGAAGTCGATGTCGTACTTGAAGACTTCGTCGGTCAGCGTGTTGATGTTCGCGCCCGACAGGCCCAGCTTGCGCGCCGAGTGGAACAGCGAGCGGCCGACGTTGCCGCTGATGACCACGTTGCGGATCTCGACCGGGCGTTCGATGACCTGTTCCTGCACCGCATCGCCGGCCACGGTGAGCTCGACGCGCTCGGTGTCGCTGCGGTCGTAGCGCAGCTTGTTGAGGCTGCCGTTGGCGGCGAGCTCGAAGCCCAGCTCGGTGCCCGGACGCATGCGCGTCAGCTTGGCCTTCGCGTCGGGCAGCTCGAGGATGCGGTGCATCGTCGAGGCCGGCAGGCCGAGGTCGGAGAAGATCGAGCCGAGCGTCTGCCCGCGCTCGACGGTCACCAGCTGCCAGTTGTCGTGCACCTGTGCGCTGCGCTGTGCGGCGGTCAGCGGCGGCAGCGCCAGGGCCATGGTGACCTGGGCGTGGGCATCGTCGTGGCCGTCGCGCATCGCGTGGGACAGGCCCGGCACCAGGGCGACCACCAGAGCGCCGACGGTCGCGAACAGGCTCACATGGGCCCAGTCGCGCCGCGTCCAACGGCCGGGATAGAGCTCGACGCCGCGTTGTGCGCCTTCGCGTGCCACGTTCCGTGCCGCAGCCTGCAGGTTCTCGTGGAGCACCCGCTGGTGGTGCGCGTCGCCCTGCGGTGGCGGGACAGATGTCGTCATCGTGGGATCCCGGATGGCGTGAAAGACGTGTCAGCGGGGTAACATAGAGATGTGAGGTCCATGCGTCAAATGCCTGAGCGGATTGGGATTTTTGCTTCACGGTGTCGCATAACGACCCTTTAACGAACCCCGGTCGCCCGTTCACATCGTGAATACGCGCGCCGTCACAAATGCTTCACGAACGAGATTGCACCCGATGTCCCAGCCCCCCGCCATCGACCTGATCGCCCGCGGTACCGACGAGATCCTCAAGCGCGACGACCTCGAAGCGCGCCTGAAGCTGGGCCGCCCGCTGCGGATCAAGGCCGGCTTCGACCCCACCGCGCCGGATCTGCATCTGGGCCATACCGTGCTGCTGAACAAGCTGCGCCAGTTCCAGGATCTCGGTCACCAGGTGATCTTCCTGATCGGCGATTTCACCGGGATGATCGGCGACCCGTCCGGCAAGAGCGCGACCCGCAAGTCGCTGTCGCGCGAGGACGTGCTGGCCAACGCCGAGACCTACAAGGCGCAGGTGTTCAAGGTGCTGGACGAGGCGAAGACCGAAGTCCGCTTCAACTCCGAGTGGTTCGGCACGATGGGCGCGGCCGACATGATCCGCCTGGCGTCCTCGCACACCGTGGCGCGGATGCTCGAGCGCGACGATTTCGCCAAGCGCTACGCCGGCCAGCAGCCGATCGCGATCCACGAGTTCCTCTACCCGCTGGTGCAGGGCTACGACTCCGTGGCGCTCAAGGCCGACGTCGAATGCGGCGGCACCGACCAGAAGTTCAACCTGCTGATGGGCCGCGGCCTGCAGGAAAGCCACGGCCAGGCGCCGCAGATCGTGCTGACGATGCCGCTGCTGGTCGGGCTCGACGGCGTCAACAAGATGGGCAAGTCGCTCGGCAACTACATCGGCGTGACCGAGCCGGCGATCGACATGGTCAACAAGACCATGAAGATCGGCGATGCGCTGATGTGGGACTGGATCGAACTGCTGAGCTTCGAGATCGGCATCGACGAGGCGAAGGCGCTCAAGGCCGACGTCGAGGCCGGCACGCTGAACCCGCGCGACGTGAAGCTGCGCCTCGCGCGCGAACTCGCGACACGTTTCCACGATGCCGACGCGGCCGAGCTCGCGATCCGCGGCTGGCAGGTCGCGATCTCCGGCGAAGGCGACGTGTCGCTGCTGCCGCTGCAGGACGTGACGGTGCCGGCCGAGGGCCTGCGCATCGGCGCGCTGCTGACGGCGGCCGGGATCACGCCGAGCAATTCGGAAGCCGGGCGCAAGCTGAAAGAACGCGCGGTCAAGGTCGACGGCGCGGTGATCGAGGACGCCGGTCTGGAATTCAAGCCGGGCTTCGAAGGCGTGCTGCAGGTCGGCAAGCGCAACTTCGCGCGGGTGCGGCTGGTCGCGGGCTGATCCGGACGGCGCGCGCCGTCAGGCGTTCGCGCGCGCCAGCAGCACGTCGGCGTGGCAGGGCCCGTCGAGGCTGCACCAGCAGGCGAGGTTGCGGCCGCGCAACGGCGTGAGATCCAGGCCATCCGGCTGTGCGTCGAGCTGCGCGGCGAAACGGGCGACGCAGGTGGCCCGGTCGCCGTCGACGCCGATCCGGAACGGGTTGCCCCAGCGTCCGGGGCGCGCCACGACGGTGGCCGCCAGTCCATTGATGCTGCGCGAATGGGCCTGCAGTTCGAATCCGCGGCGACGCGACAGCTGCAGGCGCACCGGCGTGCTCATGCGGCCGCCGGCCGGTGCCAGGGTGCGCCGCGCCAGGTGGCGTGGTCGGCCAGCGCCAGCAGCGCGTGATCCTCGTGCGTGTCGCCGTAGGCGTGGACCGCGCGATAACCGGCCAGGTCGTAGCGCTCGCGCACGCGTCGCGCCTTCTCGTCGGCCACGCATTGCGCACCGGCGTAGTGGCCGGTGAGCACGCCCTCGCGCGCCGCCAGCGACGAACAGATCCAGTCGAGGCCCTGCGCCCGGCACCACGGCGCCAGATAGACGTCGAAGCCGCCCGAGACCACGACCACCGTGTCGCCGCGTGCCCGGTGCCAGTCGATCCGCGCCTGTATCTCCGGCCGCACCAGTGTGGGGAGCAGATCGGCGGCGAGCGATGCGCCGGCGGCCTCGACCTCCGCGAGCGGAACGTTCTTGAATGCATAGCGCACCAGCGCCGCGCGCAACGCGTGTACCGGCACCAGCTTGAGTTTGTAGCCGATGACCAGTGGCGCAAACAGCGCGGTGCCGAGCGCGCGTCGCCGTGGCGGGATCGCGTGCCGGATGAAATCAGGAAACGTCTCGCGCGTGGTGATCGTGCCGTCGAAATCGAACAGCGCCAGATCGCGCGCGTCCTGCGTGCGGTGCGGCGCCCCGTCCATGCTCAGCCGACCGCCAGTGCCGCGCGGACGAACAGCGTGACCACGCAGCCCAGTGCGCCGAACCACGCGAGGCTGCGCAGCGGCGCACGATCGGCGATGTAGGCCGCCCCGTGCACGATACGCAGCACCACAAATGCGATCGCCAGCGCGGCGATCGTCGACGGCGCGACACCCGCCAGCTGCGCCAGCACCACGCCCGCGGCGAACGGCGGGAAGGCTTCCAGCGCGTTCGAGTGCGCGTGGTAGGCGCGCTGCAGGCGCGGACTGTCCTGGCGCGCGATCCAGCCGCGGGGATCGCGGTTGTCGTAGCGCGGGGCCGAGGCCTTGGCGATGCCGACCCACAGATAGGGCAGCAGCGCGGTGATCAATACACAGACGTAGGCGAGTGACAGGGTCATGGGGGAGGTCCTCGAACGAACGAAGGGCGGCGTTTCCGCCGCCCTTCGAGGGGAATCGCAGTGCGGAGCGCCTTACGGCGCGCCGCCAGCCTCGGCCCGCTGCGCGTCGCGCGTGGCCTTGAACGCATTGCCGTCGTACCAGTTCGGCCAGCGCGCGGTGTCGTCGACCAGCACGCGGCCCACGCCGTAGAGCGCCTCGAGGTCCTGCACCACGCCGTCGAGGTTCCAGTCCGGGTTGTACTCGTCGCTGGGCTGGTGGTAGCGCTTGGCGTAGTCGTCGATCGCCGCCTGGCCGGCCGCGGCGCCGCCGTCGACCAGATCGTTGCCGCCCTTGGCGTACAGCGACGGCACGCCCGCCTTGACGAAGTTGAAGTGGTCGGAGCGGAAGTAGAAGCCGCCGGCCGGATTGCTCTCTTCCACCAGCGTGCGGTTCTGCTCGTCGGCGAAGGTCTTGAGGATGTCTTCCATCTCCGAGTTGCCGAGGCCGGTGACCACGAAATCGCGCGACGGGCCGGCGACGCTCATCGCGTCGAGGTTGATCACGCCGACCGTGCGCGCGAGATCGATGCTCGGCTGGGCGACGTAGTACTTGCTGCCCAGCAGGCCCGACTCCTCCAGCGTGACCGCCAGGAACACCAGCGAGCGCTTCGGCTTCGGCTCGGTCGTGGCGAACTTCTCGGCGATCTCGATGATGCCGGCCACGCCGGTCGCGTTGTCGATCGCGCCGTTGTAGATCTGGTCGCCGTCGTCACCCTCGTGCGTGCCCAGGTGATCCCAGTGCGCGAGATAGAGCACCGCCTCGTCCGGCGTCTCGGTGCCCGGCAGGATGCCGACCACGTTGCGCGAACTCTTCTCGGCGATCGTGCTCTTGAGGTCGAACGACACCGTTGCGTTGAGCGGCACCGGCTTGAAGCCGCGGGTGTTGGCGGCCTTGATCTGCGCGTTGAGATCCAGGCCCGCATCGGCGAACAGCTGGGTGGCGACCTCGCCGCTGATCCAGCCCTGCGCGGGCAGGCGCGGTTCCGGATCGTCCTCGGCGCGCAGGTCGAACTGCGCACCCGACCAGGAGTTGCGGACCACGTCCCAGCCGTAGGAGGCGCCCGGCGTGTCGTGCACGATCAGCGCCGCGGCCGCGCCCTTGCGCGCGGCTTCCTCGAACTTGTAGGTCCAGCGGCCGTAGTAGGTCATGCGCTCGCCGCCGAACAGCGTCGCGTCCTGGGCGTGGAAGCCCGGATCATTGACCAGGATGACGACGGTCTTGCCGGTGACGTCGAGGCCGGCGTAGTCGTTCCAGTTCTGCTCCGGCGCATCGACGCCGTAGCCCACGAACACCAGCTCGCTGTCGGCGACGTTGACGTCGGTCTGGCCGGTACGGGTGCCGATCACCATGTCGTCGCCGAACGCGAGATCGCGCGCGCCGGCGCCGGTGGTCAGCTTGAGCACGGTCGACGGGTCGGCCGTGGTCTCGATCATCGGCACGGTCTGGTACCAGCTGTCGTTGTCGCCGCCCGGCTGCAGGCCGATGCGCTCGAACTGGGCCCGGATGTACTCGACGGTCTTCTCTTCGCCGTCGGTGCCCGGCGCGCGGCCGGCGAATTCGTCGGAGGCCAGCGTCTTCACCAGCTCGTCGAAATCGTCGGCGGTGATGTCGGCCGAGAACGCGTGCGCGGCCTCGGCATCGGGCAGCGCCGCGGCATCCGGCGTCGCGTCGTCACGGCCGCAGGCGGCGAGCGCCAGTGCGAGCGGCAACGCCAGCAGAAGAGGGGTATGACGCATCCGGGAACCTCCAGAAAACCATGGAGGCCGCACTATACGTGCGTTCAGGCGCGGGCGCGTCCGGGGGGCGGCGCGCCCCTGCCGGTCATTCCTGCGGCGCGCGCGGGGTGTCGTATGAGATCGGCGTGGCGCCGGTGATCGCACCGGTGCGCGCGCTGGTATGCACGTACAGCGTGACCTCGCGCTTGAATTCCAGCGGGCCGTCGACCACCGCATCCGGGCCGATGACCACGCGCGGATTGCGCCGGTTGATCGTCACCGGGAACCAGTTCGACGAGGGCTTGTCGATCGTCAGGCCGCCGCGCACCCGCGAGCCCGCGCCGATGGTGACGTCGCCATTGACCGTTTTCACGTCGCCGGCGACTTCGGTGCCGACGAGGCCGATCGCGCCGTTGACGGTGCCGACGTTGCCGCCGACACGGCCGCCGCGATCGACGAAGACGCCGCCGCTGACGCTTTCGATGTGCCGGCCCACGCGCGCGTCGGTGCCGAGGCGGATGCCGCCGTTGACCGTGGTCAGGGTTTCGACCTGCGCGCGCGCGCCCAGGGTGATGCCGCCATTGACGGTCTCCATGTCCTCGGCCTGGAGGCCGTCACCACTGCGGATGCCGCCGTTGACGGTTTCGGCATTGCGCAGCGTGGCGCCGTCACCGATGCGGATGCCGCCGTTGACGGTGCTCAGGTCGCGATAGGCCTGGCCGGCTTCGGCGCTGACGCCGCCATTGACCTTGGAGATGTCCTCCTGCGCCAGGGCGCCGCCCGTCGCCAGGGCGAGCCCGACCGCGAGCAGCAGGGGCGCGGAACGGAAGCGTGCGTGGGCTCGAATCATGGCCATGACCTCGTTGAATGGCGGGTGGGCCCGCAGGGCCCGTGTGCACCGTAGCTTGCCGCCGTGTCGCTACAATCGCATCTGTCTTTCGTCACTGGGCCGAACGTCGTGCCGCACGCCGCAAGTTCTCCCCGTCCCCGCCCCGTCGTCCTGCTGATTCTCGACGGCTGGGGCCACCGCGACGACCCGCGCGACAACGCGATCGCCCTGGCACAGCTGCCGGTCTGGCGGCGTCTGCTGGCCGAGCACCCGACCACGCTGATCCACACCGAAGGCCGCCACGTCGGCCTGCCGGACGGGCAGATGGGCAATTCGGAGGTCGGCCACATGAACATCGGCGCCGGCCGCATCGTCTACCAGGATCTCACCCGGGTGGACGCGGCGATCGAGGACGGCAGCTTCTTCGCCAATGCCGAACTCAATGCGGCCTGCGACGCGGCGCTCGCCAGCGGCGGCACGCTGCACGTGTTCGGCCTGCTGTCGCCCGGCGGTGTGCACAGCCATGAAACGCACGTGTTCGCGATGCTCGACCTGGCCAAGCGGCGCGGCGTGCCGCGCGTGGCCGTGCATGCGTTCACCGACGGCCGCGACACGCCGCCGCGCTCGGCCGAGGCCAGCCTGCGCGCGCTGCAGGACCGCTGCGCGGCGCTCGGCAACGCGCATGTCGCCAGCGTGGGTGGCCGCTACTTCGCGATGGACCGCGATTCGCGTTGGGAACGCGTGCGCAAGGCCTGGGACGCGATGGTCGAGGCCCGCGGTGAGACCGCGACCGATGCGCTCGCCGCACTGCGCGCGGCTTACGCGCGCGACGAGAACGACGAATTCGTCGCGCCGACGGTCATCGACGGCGCCGTACCGATGGCCGACGGCGACGCCGTGGTGTTCATGAATTTCCGCGCCGACCGCGCCCGCCAGCTCACGGCCGCGTTCGTCAGTCCGACCTTCGACGGCTTCGACACGCGCCGTCCGCAGCTGTCGCGCTTCGTCTGCCTCACCGAATACGACGCCCACCTGCCCGCACCGCTGGCCTTCGCGCCGGACCACCTGCCCAACACGCTGGGCGAGGTGCTCGGTGCGCACGGCCTGACCCAGCTGCGCATCGCCGAAACCGAGAAGTACGCGCACGTGACGTTCTTCCTCAGCGGCGGCCGCGAGGATCCCTACCCCGGCGAGGACCGCATTCTGGTGCCGAGCCCGAAGGTTGCGACCTACGACCTGCAGCCGGAAATGAGCGCGCCCGAGGTCTGCGCGAAGCTGGTGCAGGCGGTGCGCGACGAACGCTTCGACGTGATTCTGTGCAACTTCGCCAATCCGGACATGGTCGGCCACACCGGCGTGCTTGAGGCGGCAATCAAGGCCGTGGAGACCGTCGACCGCGCGGTCGGCGAGATCGTCGAGATCGTGCGCGCCAAGGGCGGCGAGCTGCTGGTCACTGCCGACCACGGCAACGTCGAGATGATGCGTGATCCGGAAACCGGCGAGCCGCACACCGCGCACACCGTTGGGCCGGTGGACCTGGTCTACGTCGGCAGCCGCACCGGCGGCCTGCGTCGCGGCGGCGCACTGCGTGACCTGGCGCCTACGATCCTCGATCTGCTCGGCGTCGAGGCGCCGGCCGAGATGACCGGTCGCTCGCTGCTGCAGATCGACGGCTGACGATGTCGCGCGGGGCGATGGCGGGCCGGGCCGCGCTGCTGGTGACCGCGCTGCTGCTGGCGGCGTCGCCGGTGTTGGACGCCGCCGCGCAGAGCAGTCGCGAGACCGAACGCCGGCTCGAACGCGTGCGCAAGGAACTGCGCGACGTCGCGGCCGAGCGGCGTCGGCTCGAGGGTCAGCGCGGCGCCGCGGCGCGCGAGCTGCGTCAGGTCGACGAGCAGGTCGCCAGTTCGTCGAAGGCGCTGGCCGACACGCGGCGCAGGCTCGACGAGGAACAGGCCCAGCTGGCGCGGCTGCAGACCCGGCGCCAGGAACTCGATGCGACGGTCGCCACGCGCCGCACCGAACTCGCCTCGTTGCTGCGCGCCGCCTACACGATCGGCGACGATGCCGCGCTCAAGCTGATGCTCGCCCAGGACCGCGTGGCCGATGCCGGGCGCCTGCTGGTCTATCACCGGTACCTGCAGCAGCAGCGCAGCGAGCGGATCGCGACGCTGCAGGCCGAGATGGCCGAACTCGACGGCATCGAGGCGCAGATCCAGGACCGCCGCGCCGCGCTGGAAGCCGCGCAGACCGAGCAGCGTGCGCGGCTGGCCCAGGTCGAGGCCGACCGCCGCCAGCGCGCCGAGGCGATGAAAGGCCTCGAATCCCGCTTCAACGACCGCAGCGCGCGCGAACAGGCGCTCGGCAGTGATGCCCGGTCGCTCGAGCGGGTGCTGGCGCAGTTGCGCGAGGCGGCGCGGCGAGCCGAGGCCGAACGGCGTGCGGCCGCGGCGGCGGAACGTGCGCGCCAGGCCCGTGAAGCGCGCGAGGCCCGCGACAGCGGAACGCCGGCCACACCGCGCCCGGCACCGCGCCCACGGCCGCAGGTCGCCACGGCGCCCGCGCCGCAGGTCGGCGGTCTCGGCTGGCCGGTCAGCGGCAGCCTGCTGACCGCCTACGGCGGCCGCCTGCCCGATGGCCGCAACAGCACCGGGGTGCTGATCGGCGCGCCGGCCGGCACGCCGGTCAAGGCGGTCGGCGACGGCACCGTGGTCTTCGCCGAGTGGATGACCGGCTACGGCATGCTGCTGATCGTCGATCACGGCAACGGCTACATGAGCCTGTACGCCCACAACGACGCGCTGCTGAAGAATGCCGGCGACCGGGTCACGCGCGGCGAGACACTGGCCAGTGTCGGCAACTCCGGCGGTCAGGGCCGCTCCGGGCTGTATTTCGAACTGCGCCAGGGCGGCAAGCCGGTCAATCCGTCCACGTGGCTGCAGCGGCGCTGAGCCGACGCATGTGCGGGGCTCGGCGCGACGCGCGGCCGAGGTCGTGACGCGCTGCATCGACGCGTGATCCGGATGCTCGGGAGATGCGCTGCACGTGGGCCGACCGCGCGAAGCACCGGCATGCCGCCGCTGCATTACATGACGCCGGATTCGGGATTTCCCGCTCGCCAGCGCGTGCGACCGGCGCCAGGCTGGCGGTCGAGATCGCGGGAGCACACGGATGTGCACGTCGACGCCCCACCGGTTCGCGCGGCTGCTGCGGCGGCAGTCCAGCGACGCCCAATGCCTGCTGTGGTTCCATCTGCGCGACCGGCGCCTGGCCGATGTGGAGTTCCGGCGCGCCCAGCGGATGGGTCTGTTCGACGCGGATTTTTTCGCGCTCGAGGCTGCCCTGGTCGTCGATGTGGAGGCCGCTCCGGCGCCTGGGCCGGGCGACGCCTTTCGCATCCGCTGGCTCGAACGCCGCGGCGTTCGCGTGCTGCGGGTCTGGAGTCACGACGTGCTGGTGCGCACCGACCAGGTGCTCGACAAAATCCACGCGGCCGTGCTCGCACGGCGCCACGATGCCGCGCCTACGTCACCGCGCTGGCCGCCGGGCGCATGCACGCTGACGGCGCAGACGCCGTTGCAGGCGGTCGCGCGCGCACGTTGAACTATGCACTGAGCGCGTGGCGCCGAACCACGTCGGCGTGTCGCGTCCGAGCCGGGCACGGAGGGCAGCGCGGTCGCACGATACCTTGCCCAGGGCGTTGCAGGCGCAGGCGTTGCCCGGCGCACCCATGGCCGTGCCCCGCTGCCGACCTCTGGAATGACGCAGGCCCGGGCGCCCGCCAGCGCCACGTCGGCGGAACTGAACATCGCGCCGGTGCCTTAACGCATTCACGAAGGTGCACCGCATAATCGAATCGGCGCCAGATCGGCGCGGTCCCGTATTCCCTGGAGTCCTGCATGCGCGTTCGTTCCCTGACGCTGGCCCTGTCGCTGCTGCTGTCGCCCGCGGCCTTCGCGCAGGATCCGGCGCCGCAGCCGACCGACACGGCGCCTGCCCCGCAGGACACCACTCCGGACGCCCCGATGGCGCCGGACGCGCCTGCCGACGTCGACGCGCCGGACGAGGCGCAGGCCGCGCGCGAAGTCGCCGCCAGCGACGATCCCGACGCGATCGAGCACGCGTCCAGCCGGGTCCCGCTGGAGGAGATCCGTCGCTACGTCGGTGTCTTCAACGCGGTGCGCCAGGCCTACGTGGAGCCGGTGGAAGACCGCAAGCTGATGAGCTCGGCGATCCGCGGCCTGCTGCTCGACCTCGACCCGCACAGCGTCTACCTCGAAAAGGCCGACGCCGAGGCGTTCGACGAGGGCACGGCGGGCGCCTATGACGGCATCGGCGTCGAGGTGATGTACCTGCCCGACGGCAGCATGCGCGTCATCGCGCCGATCGACGGCACGCCGGCCGAGACGGCCGGGATCCGCGCCGGCGACGTCATCGTCAGCGTCGACGGCCGCTCGCTGTCGCCGTCCGATCACGAAGGGCCGGGGCCGCTGCGCGGCGCGCCGGGCACAGCGGTCACCCTCGGCGTGCTGCGCGACGGCGAACGCGCCCCGCTGGACATCCGCGTCCAGCGCGAGACGATCCGCGTCGTCAGCGTGCGTGGGCGCATGCTCGAGCCGGGCTACGGCTACGTGCGCCTGAGCCAGTTCCAGATGGACACCGCCGCCGAGTTCAACCGCGTCGTCGACGAACTGAAGGCCGGTAGCGGCGGTCGCCTGCGCGGGCTGGTCATCGACCTGCGCAGCAATCCCGGTGGTCTGCTGACCGCCGCGGTGCAGATCGCCGACGACCTGCTCGACACCGGCAAGATCGTCAGCACGCGCGGGCGCATTCCGATCAGCGAGGCCGAGTTCAGCGCCACGCCGGGCGACGTGCTCGACGGCGCGCCGGTGGTGCTGATCGTCGACGTCGGCTCGGCCAGCGCGTCGGAAGTGCTGGCCGGTGCGCTGCGAGACAACGACCGCGCCCGTGTCATCGGCAGCCGCACCTTCGGCAAGGGCTCGGTGCAGACCGTGCTGCCGCTCGACAACGGCGATTCGGTCAAGCTCACCACCGCGCGCTACTACACGCCCAACGGGCGCTCGATCCAGGCGCGCGGCATCGATCCGGACGTGGTGTTGCGCGCTGAAGGCGCTGCGGGCGACGACGCGCCGCGTGCGGCCTCGGCCTACACCGAAGCCGCGTTGCCGGGCCATCTGCGCGGCGACGAGGAAGACGGCAGCACCGGCGGCGAAGCCCTGCCGGGCGACGCGCCGATCGCCGCGGCGCTGGCCGAACTCAAGACCCCGGGAACGACGCCCGCAGCGACCGCCGCAGCGGCGGACTGAGCCGCACGGCAGCCGTTCGATCGTGTCGGTGTGTCGGCGTGTCGCACAGTTGCGCGGCATCGATGCGCACCGGCATCGCCGGCATGACGACGCGCCCGGCCCGATGGCGCGACGTCACGGTTGACGCCCGGGACGAACTGGCCGGGCACGGCGTGCATCCTTGATCCGGCCTGTGACGCCACGCGCGCAGCGTCGAGCCGCCCCAAGGTCGCGGGCCGGGCATCGTAGGAACGGGAAATGGCGCGCCTGGAGGGATTCGAACCCCCGACCAATGGCTTCGGAAGCCACTACTCTATCCGGCTGAGCTACAGGCGCGTGGTGCAGGCCGTGCGCCACGCGGACGTGGGCAGGCGGTCGCGGATTGTAACGGAATTCCCGCGCGCGGGTAGTCGGCGGCCCGACGTCCACCGGCGTGCCCGCGCGTCGCGATCGGCGCGCGGCGAGCGCGACGGACCCGCGCTAGTCGCGGCCGGACAGGTCGCGGGTGTAGACCTTGTCGGCGACGTCGAGAAGCGCCTCGGTCATCCGGTTGGCGACGATGAGCGACGCCTCGCGCTTGAACGCGTCCAGGTCGTTCACTACGCGCGATCGGTAGAAGTCGGGGGTTTCGAGGACCGGCTCGTGGACGATCACCTCGACGCCCTTGGCCTTGATCCGCTTCATCACGCCCTGCACCGCGGACAGCCGCACGTTGTCCGACCCGGCCTTCATCACCAGCCGGTAGATGCCGACCACGGCCGGCCGGCGGCGCAGGATGTCCTCGGCGATGAAGTCCTTGCGCGTGGTGTTGGCCGCGACGATGGCCCGGATTAGGTTCTGCGGAACGGCGGCGTAGTTGGCGAGCAGCTGGCGCGTGTCCTTGGGCAGGCAGTAGCCGCCGTAGCCGAACGACGGATTGTTGTAGTGGCGGCCGATACGCGGATCCAGGCCGACGCCGTCGACGATCTGGCGCGTGTCGAGCCCGTGGGTACAGGCGTAGGTGTCGAGCTCGTTGAAATACGCCACGCGCATGGCGAGATACGTGTTGGCGAACAGCTTGATCGCCTCGGCCTCGGCCGCGTCGGTCAACAGCACCGGCACGTCGTCGCGCAGCGCAGCGTCGGCGAGAAGCCGTGCGAACGCCGCGGCGTGACCGGCATGGCCACCGACGACGATGCGGCTCGGATGCAGGTTGTCGTGCAGTGCCTGCCCCTCGCGCAGGAACTCGGGCGCGAACAGGATGCGCTCGGTCCCGAAGCGTTCGCACGCCGACCGTGTGAATCCCACGGGCACCGTCGACCGGATGACGATGACCGCGTCGGGCGCGAGCCTCATCGCCTCGGCGATCACCGCGTCGACCGACCGGGTGTCGAATGCGTGGGTCGTGGGGTCGTAATCGGTGGGGGTTGCGACGAGGACGTAGTCCGCACCGGCGTAGGTGATCGAGGGGTCCAGCGTAGCCGTGAACCGGAGATCGGGACGGGCCAGGTGGTCGCGGATGCCGGCATCGTCGAGCGGGGATTCGCGCCGGTTGAGCATCGCGACGCGGGCTGCATCGATGTCGAGGGCGGTCACGGTATGCCGCGTCGCGAGCAGCAAGGCGTTGGACAGGCCGACGTAGCCGGCGCCGATGACGGCGATCCGCATGGGGCGACTGGAGTCCGATGAAGGCGAGGCCAAGGCTGGGGCCGGCCCGTGGCGGCGTCGCGACATTCCGTGTGCGAAACGATGACAGCGCACGTGCGCGGGACGGCGGACCTTGCGTGGCCGACTGGTATCCTCCGGCCGCGATGCACGACTACGAACGCTTCTCCGCACCGACCGTCCCGCGCTGGCGCGACCGGCTGCGCCAGTACTGGGCCCTGGTGCGTGGCGATCGGCCGATCGGCTGGTTGCTGCTGCTGTGGCCGACGTGGTGGGCCCTGTGGATCGCCGCCGAGGGCGTGCCGCCGCTGTGGACGCTGGTCGTGTTTTCCGCCGGCGTGTGGCTGACGCGCTCGGCCGGCTGCGTAATCAACGACTACGCCGACCGCTGGCTCGACCCCCAGGTCGAACGCACGAAGGACCGGCCGCTGGCCAGCGGCGCGGTGCGCGGGCGCGAGGCGCTGTTGCTGTTCGCGGCGCTGATGCTGGTCGCGTTCGCGCTGGTGCTGACGATGAACCGGCTGACCGTGCTGATGAGCGTGGTCGGCGTGGCGCTCGCCGCGAGCTATCCATATCTCAAGCGCTACACCTATCTGCCGCAGGTGTATCTGGGTGTCGCGTTCGGCTGGGCGATTCCGATGGCGTTCGCGGCCGTGCAGGGCACGGTGCCGCCGCTGGGTTGGCTGCTGTTCGTCGGCAACATCTTCTGGGCCACGGCCTACGACACCTGGTACGCGATGGTGGACCGCGAGGACGACATCCGCGCCGGGTCGAAATCCACCGCGATCCTGTTCGGCGATCTCGATCTCGTGGCCCAGGGCGTGCTGTATGCGCTGGCGTTCACGGCGCTGGCGCTGGTCGGCCGCGAGGCCGGACTGGGGCCGAACTTCTGGCTGGGCCTGGTGATCGCGGCCGGGCTGGTGGGCTGGGAATTCGTCATCGCGCGCCATCGCGAGCGCGCGGCCTGTTTCCGCGCGTTCCTGCACAACCACTGGGTCGGCATGGCGATCTTCGCCGGCATCGCCGCGCACTATGCGCTGCCGCCGGTGACCCGCCTGCTGGGCTGACGCGTCGAACCGGTGACCCGGCTGCTGGACCGACGTGTCGAGCGGAATCCCCTGCAGGCGCGCGTGATCGGGCATTGCCGGCACAGCCCGTTGCGCGCGAGCGCGCTCCTACAAAGAGGCCCTGACGTATCGGCACGAGCCCGATGCGTCGATGCGTTTCGGCATCCCGACGGGCTCGGCATGCCGATCTTCGCGGTATCGCCGCGCACTACGCGCCGCCGCCGGTGAACCCCCTTCTGGGCTGACGCGTCGAACCGGATTCCTTGAAGGAGCGCGCTCGCGCGCGAGCGGGCATTGCCGGCCCAGCCCATCGCGCGCGAGCGCGCTCCTACAAAAAGACGCCCTGACGTATCGGCACAAGCCCGATGCATCGATGCGTTTCGGCATCCCGACGGGCTCGGCATGTCGATCTTCGCGGTATCGCCGCGCACACACGCCGCCGCCGGCGAACCGCCTTCTGGGCTGACGCGTCGAACCGGATCCCCTGTAGGAGCGCGATCGCGCGCGATGGGTACTACCGGGACAACCCATCGCGCGCGATCGCGCTCCTGCAGGGCCGCAACTGCCTCACGGGACACGCGCGCAGACCCAGGCGTCGACCCGGGCCACGCCCGCGCGGCGCAGCGCGATCGCGGCCGCATGCAGCGTGGCGCCGGTGGTCATGACGTCGTCGATCAGCACCACGTGCGCCGGCACCGGATGTTGCGACCCGGCCTCGAATGCACGGCGGACATTGCGTCGGCGCGCGGCGGCCGTGAGTTCCGATTGCGCCGACGTGGCCCGGGTGCGGCGCAGCAGGTCGCGGCGCAGCGGCAACTCCAGGCGGCGTGCCAGCGGGCGTGCGAGTTCCAGCGTCTGGTCATAGCCCCGGCGGCGCAGCCGACTGCCGTGCAGTGGCACCGCGACGAGTGCGTCGGGGCGTGGCAGACCCGCGCAGCGCGCGGCCATGCAACGCGCGAGCAGCGCGCCGGCCGCCAGGTCGTGGTGGAACTTGAACCGTAGCAGCAGCCGGTCCACCGGAAAGCCGTAGATGAAGGCGGCGTGGACCGCGTCCAACGGCGGCGCGCGGCGCAGGCAGGCGCCGCAGGGCCCGTCGCCGGCAGGCAGCGGAATCGCGCAGCGCGCGCACGCGGCGCCGGCCCAGGGCAGCGCGGCGAGGCAGGCGGCGCACAGGTCTTGTTCCCCGTGGGCGCGCTCTCGGCAGACCAGACAGCGGCTACCGAAGAGCCGGCGCAGGCGATGCCAGCAGGCGTCGTCAACCAGGGGCTGCGGTTTCAGGTTGACAGCGATGGGCATGCTTTCCAGACTGCCGGGCTTATCCCGCCGTCACCGTCGGTAGATCGCCATGTCCGCTGTCAGCCACGCCCGCGAAACCGCCGGCCAGCCCGTTCCCCTGCGCCACGACTGGGCGCGCGCCGAAATCGAGGCGCTGTTCGCGCTGCCGCTGACGGAACTGCTGTTCCGCGCGGCCGGCGTGCATCGCCAGCATTTCGATCCGGCCGAGGTCCAGATCAGCACGCTGCTGTCGGTGAAAACCGGTGGCTGCCCCGAAGACTGCAGCTACTGCCCGCAGGCGCAGCGCTATCACACCGGGGTCGAAGCGACGAAGCTGATGGAAACCGAGGCGGTGCTGGAGAAGGCCCGTCAGGCCAAGGCGGCCGGCGCCACGCGGTTCTGCATGGGCGCGGCCTGGCGCTCGCCCAAGGACCGTGACATCCCGAAGGTCGCGGCGATGATCCGCGAGGTCAAGGCGCTCGGCATGGAAACCTGCGCGACGCTCGGCATGCTCAGTGGCACCCAGGCACGCGCGCTCAAGGATGCGGGCCTCGACTACTACAACCACAACATCGATACCGATCCCGAGTTCTACGACGCGATCATCCACACGCGCGAGATCCAGGATCGCTTCGACACGCTGGAACACGTGCGCGACGCGGGCCTCAAGACCTGCTGCGGCGGCATCGTCGGCATGGGCGAGACCGGGCGTCAGCGCGCCGGCCTGCTGCGCACGCTGGCGAATCTGCCCTCGCATCCGGACTCGGTGCCGATCAACCGGCTGGTGCAGGTCGAAGGCACGCCGCTGCACGGCACCGAGGCGATCGATCCCTTCGATTTCGTGCGCACGATCGCGGTCGCGCGCATCCTGATGCCGCGCTCGATGGTGCGGCTGTCGGCCGGCCGCCAGGACATGAGCGACGAGCTGCAGGCGATGTGCTTCCTCGCGGGCGCCAATTCGATCTTCTACGGCGAGCAGTTGCTGACCACCGGCAATCCGGACACCGAACGCGACATGGCGCTGTTCCAGCGTTTGGGCCTCAAGCCGATGCAGGTGCACGTGGATGCCGAGGGGCACGACCGCGCCGGCACCGTGCACGCCGACATCATCGAGCTGCCGCAGCACCCGCGGAGCTACGCCGCATGATGCCGTGGCCCGCCTGGGTCTACCTCGTGCTGCTGGCGCTGGTGGGCCTGAGCGGGTGCGTGCTGGCCGTGCGCGCCGGCCGCTCGTCGGTGCTGGCGCTCGCCCGACTGGCCGCGACCTGCGCGCTGATGTGGGCGGTGGTGCTGTTCGTCCGCGACGGTGGCGCCGGGCTGGGCTTCGCCGCCGCGCTGTTCGCGGCGGTCGTGGTGCTGGCGCAGAAGAGCGTCGCCGATGCGCAGGAGGCGCAGCGCATGCAGCTCGACGCGCCCGGGCGCATCGGCGTGGCGGTCAACGGACTGGTGGGGCTGCCCGCGGTCGCGATGGGCGGACTTGCGATCTGGTCGCGCCATGGCACTTGAGCGCCCGGACCTGCGCGTGCGTGCGCGGCAGATGCGCGAAGACCGCGATGCGCGGCTGCTGCGTCGCCAGCGGCGCACCGTCCTGCGCCGCGACGGCATGCGTTGCGAGGTGGTCGACGACAGCGGCGCCGCGCGCTGGCTGCTGAATTTCTGCGGCAACGATTATCTCGGGCTGTCGCAGCACTTCGCGGTCTCGGGCGCGTTGCAGGACGCCGCGGCCACCGACGGCGTCGGCAGCGGCGGCTCGCACCTGGTCTGCGGCCACCATGCGCGTCACGCCGCGCTCGAACACGAGATCGCCGACTGGCTGCAGGTGCCGGCGGCGCTGGTGCTGGGCAGCGGGTTCTCGGCCAATCTCGCGGTGCTGCAGGCGCTGCTGGGCGATGACGACGTCTGCGTCCAGGACCGGCTGAACCACGCCAGCCTGATCGATGCCGCGCGCCTGGCGGGTTGTCGGCTGCGCCGCTATCCGCATGCCGATGCGCCGGGCGCGTTGCGTCAGCTGCGCACGTTGCCGGAGACCGCTGCGATTCTTGCGACCGACGGCGTCTTCAGCATGGACGGCGATGTCGCGCCGCTGCGCGAGCTGGCCGTGGTCGCACGCGTGCAGCAGGCGCTGCTGTACGTCGACGACGCGCACGGCATCGGCGTGCGCGGGCCCGATGGCCGCGGCAGCGTGGCCGAGGCGCGGCTCGACGTCGAGGCGGTGCCGCTGCAGCTGGTCACGCTGGGCAAGGCACTCGGCGGCTATGGCGCGGTGCTCGCCGGAGATGCCGACCTGATTGCGCATCTGGCCGAAACCGCGCGGCCCTACGTCTACACCACGGCCCTGCCGCCAGCCCAGGCCGCGGCGTCGCTGGCCGCGGTGCGGATCGCCCGCCACGAGCACTGGCGCCGCGAGCGCCTGACCGCACTGGTGCAGCGCTTCCGCACGCGCGCCCTCGGCCACGGCCTCGATTTGATGGACTCGGACACGCCGATCCAGCCACTGCGTTGCGGCGACAACGCGACCGCGCTGGCGCTGTCGGCGGCGCTCGATGCGGCCGGATTCTGGGTCACCGCGATCCGTCCGCCGACCGTGCCCGACGGCCAGGCGCGGCTGCGGATCACGCTGGGCGCCGCGCATGCCGACGCCGATGTCGACGCGCTGGTGGATGCGCTCGTTCGTGCGCGCGATGCGGTGTCCGCGCAGGGCCCGGCGGCCGCCGCCCAGGCATGACCGCGCCGTCGACAGACGCCCGCCGCGCGCTGCTCGCGGTCGGGATCGCACTCGCGTCCGCGCTGTTCTTCACGCTGACCTATGTGCTCAACCGCGCCAGCGCGAGCGGCGGCGGGCACTGGGCCTGGACGGCGTGCCTGCGGTACTTCATCACCCTGCCGCTGCTGCTGCCGCTGATGCCCTGGCAGGGCGGCGCGGCGCCGGTGCTGCGGGCGATCGCCGCCCACCCCGGCGCCTGGCTGCGCTGCAGCGCGATCGGCTTCCTGCTGTTCTATTGCATGCTCGCCTATGCGGCCTCGAGTGGGCCGGCGTGGCTGGTGGCGGGGAGTTTCCAGTTCACCGTGATCGCCGGCATGTTGTGCGCGCCGCTGCTGTACCGCGACGTGCGCCGGCGCATTCCGCCGGCCGCATTGGCCATTGCCGCGGCGATCCTGGCCGGCGTGCTGCTGATGCAGTTCGGCCACGGGAGTGCCGGGCTCGACGCGGCCGGGTGGATCGCGCTGGCCTGCGTGCTCACCGCGGCGGTGGCGTACCCGCTCGGCAACCGCCTGTTGCTGCTGCATCTGGAGCGCACCGGCGAGGATCTCAACGCCACGCAGCGCGTGTTCGGCCTGACCCTGGTGAGCCAGCCGCTGTGGCTGCTGGTCGCGGCGTTCGCCTGGCAGCAGTCCGGTGCGCCGTCGATGCCGCAGGTCTGGCTGGCCGCGGGCGTCGCGCTGAGCGCAGGCGTGATCGCGACGATCCTGTTCTTCCAGGCCACCGGCATGGTGCGCGACAACCCGGTGGCGCTCGGCGCTGCCGAAGCCATGCAGGCGGCCGAACTGCTGTTCGCCGCGCTGCTGGGCGCGGTGTTCCTGCACGAGGCCTGGCCGCAGGGACGCGCATTGATCGGCGCGTGCATCGTCACCGCCGGCATCGTCGCGTTCGCCGCGCTGGTCGCACGGCCTGCCGCCGGCAGTTCCCGTCGCACCCGCGCCTTGCGTAGCGACAAGGGCGGTTGAGGCCGCGATGGCGATGCCCGATATCTCGAACGACCTGCACATCGACATCGTCGGCGACGGCCCCCCGCTCGTGCTGCTGCACGGCTGGGCCATGCACGGCGGCGTGTTCGCGCCGCTGCGCGAGCGCCTGCGCAGGTCGCACACGCTGTACATCGTCGATCTGCCCGGCCATGGCCTCAGCCGTGACAGCACGTGTGCGCTGGCGCTCGAGCCGGTGGTCGACGCGCTCGCCCGGGTGCTGCCACCGGCGCCGTGGCTCGGCTGGTCGCTCGGCGGCCTGTTCGCGCTGCACGCGGCCGCCACACGCCCCGACGTCGCAACGTCGCTGGTGATGGTGTGCGCGAGCACGCGCTTCGTCAGCGGGCGCGACTGGCCGCACGGCATGGCGCCGCAGGTGTTCCGCGATTTCGCGAGTGGCCTGCGCAGCGACTACCGCGGCACGCTGGACCGCTTCATCGCGCTCGAAGCCTTCGGTTCGGACGATGCGCGTGGCGAGCTGCGCACGCTGCGGGCCGAGGTGTTCGCGCGTGGCGAGCCTGCGACGCGCGTGCTCGTCGACGGCCTGGGCCTGCTGGAATCGGTGGACCTGCGCAAGACGCTGCCGGGCCTGCAGGTGCCGAGCCTGTGGCTCGCCGGCCGTCGCGACCGCCTGGTGGATCCGCGCGCGATGCACGCGGCGGCCGACCGGACCCGGGCGGGCGTTGCCGTCACCCTCGACCACGCCGGACACGCGCCGTTCCTGACCCATGCCGACGCTGTCGTCGAACGGCTGCAGGCCTTTCTCCCCGACGCGGCGGCCACCGCCGCCGACTGACCCGACTTCCGTTGCCTGCCGTCATGACCCGAATCTTCGACTCCGCCCACGTCCGCCGCGCGTTCTCGCGGGCCTCGGCCACCTATGCGGGCGCCGCGGCGCTGCAGCGCGAGATCGAGGCCCAACTTCTGGAATCGCTCGACTATCTCGACGACCGCGTGCCGGCCGTCGTCCTCGATGTCGGCAGTGGCCCGGCGCACGCGGCGCTGGCGATGCGCGCACGTTGGCCGAAGGCGCGCATCGTCGCGCTGGATCTCGCGCTGCCGATGCTGCGCCAGGCGCCGGTGCGCAGCAGCTGGGGCGTGCTGGAGAAAATCGGACTGCAGCGCCCGGTCGATCGCGTCTGCGCCGATCTGCGTGCACTGCCACTCGCCGACAACAGCGTCGACGTGCTGGTCTCCAACCTGTGCCTGCAGTGGGTGGAGGACCTGCCGGCCGCGTTCGCAGGCTTCCGTCGCGTGCTCAAGCCCGACGGCCTGCTGCTGGTCTCGACCTTCGGCCCGCAGACCCTGATCGAACTGCGCGAGTCCTTCGGCCACGCCGACGACACCCCGCACGTGAGTCCCTTCGTGTCGATCGGCGAATTCGGCGATGCGCTGATGCGCGCCGGCTTCCGCAATCCGGTGCTCGATCGCGACGTCGCCGTGCACTGGCATCCGGACATGGCGTCACTGATGCGCGAACAGCGCGCGATCGGCGCGACCAATGCGCTCGCCACGCGGCGCCGCGCGCTGACCGGGCGTGCCCGCTTCGCCGCCGCAGCCGCGCATTACGAACAGTTCCGTACGGCGGACGGCCTGCCGGCGAGCTGGGAATGGATCACCGCGATGGCCTGGTCGCCCGCGCACGGTGCACCGATCCGCGACGGTGGCGAGGAACTGGCGCGCTTCGACGCGGGCGCGATTCCGGTGCGCAGGCGCGGCGGCGCCTGAGCCGTGCACGACGCCGCGCCGCACGCGGGCGGCGCGCGCACCACTCAGAGCGTGACGTGCAGCGACACGAACGCCGTGCGTCCGGCCGAGGGTGAGAACATCGGCTGGGTGGTCTCCTGGAAGAAGCTGTCGTACCAGGCGTAGACGTATTCGCGCCCGGTGATGTTGCGCAGCTGCACGTCGACGCGCATGCGCGGATTGATGCGGTACTGCGCACTGAGGTCGACGATGGCGAAGCCGCCGAATTTGTCGGTGATGTTCTGCTCTTCGAGGTAGTAGTCGCCCTGGGCGCGCGCCTGCAGGCCGAACTGCAGCGCGTCGCTGGCCTGGTAATCGATGCCGATGTTGCTGATGTAGCGCGGCGTCGCAGCGACCTCGTTGCCTTCGATCGACACGCCCGGCGCGCGGTCGTCACGCTGGATCTTGGCCTCCTGGTAGGCGTGCGAGGCCCAGACCGTCCACGCATCGCCGAGGCGCGCATCGATCTGCGCGTCCACGCCGCGGCGCCGGGTCTTGCCCAGCACCACCGTGGTGCCGGTGGCGGGCATGTTGGACACCTCGTTCTCCGCGTCCTGCTGCCACACCGCCAGACGTGCCTGGCTGCCGGCGAAGGGGCTGAAGCGGATACCGGCTTCCACGCCGGTATTGGTCGAGGGCCGCAGTGACGCCTGGCCGGGCGTCAGATAGGCCGGCGCGGTGGCGCCGGTGAGCACCTGGAACGTGCGTCCCCAGTTCGCGTAGACGTTGGTGTCGGCGGTGAGCGCGTACACCACGCTCAGCTTGGGCTGGCCGATGGTGCCGTAGTCCTGCAACGGCCCGCGGATGCCACCGGGCAAGGTGGTGGCGCCATCGAATCGATCCACCCGGTAGGCCGGCACGATCTTCAGCGATTCGAGGGGCTGCCAGATCGCCTGCACGTAGGCGCCGGTGTTGTCGAAGGTGTGGACGTCGTCGTTCTGCACGCGCGCGGGCGCGGCCTCGAAGTCGGTCGGCACGCTGTAGTTGAAGCGCTCGCGCAGGTAGGCGTTCGTCTGCTGCTCGTGATTGGCGCCCGCTTCGAGCGTCAGCGCGTCGCTGGCCGTCCAGGTCAACGTGGCCATCAGGCCGGTCTGTTTTTCGTCCCAGACCCGGCGCTGGCGCGGCGCGTTGCCTGTGGGCAGGCCGCTGAAAGTGATGCGGCGATCGTCCTGGTAGGGGTTGTGATAGAGCTTGGTGCCCAGCATCAGATCGTCGCTCAGCGCGAGGTCCATGTGCACGGCGAACTGGCGCATGTCGCGGTCGTCGCCGTCGTTGGCGTTGCGCGGGTTGGAGCCGCGCCGCATCGTGGCGAGCTCGTCGGCGGTCAGAAAGCCCGGCTCGTCGGCCTTGTGGTGATAGACGCGTGCGGTGAGTCCCACGCGCATGCCGTCCTCGAGATGGCCGTAGAACCACTTGCCACCCAGCGAATACTTTTCCGAGGTGTCGTGATCGCGGTAGCCGTCCGAGGTCTGCACGCCGACGAACCAGTTCTGCTGGAACTCGCCGTGTTCGCGGCCGAGTGCGATCTGCGCCATGCGCGTATCGAAGCTGCCGTAGGTCAGCCGCGCGTCGGTGTAGTCACCGCCCTGGCGCGTGCCGAAGTTGATGTTGCCGCCGATGTTGTGCAGGCCGTAGCGCGGATCGTTGGTGCCGCGCACGACTTCGATGTAATCGATCTCCAGCGGGAACAGCATGTCGATGAAGCGCTGGTTGCCGCTGTTGACGTTGCTCGGAATGCCGTCGATCAGCGTCTTGATCGCATTGAGATAGCCCTCGCCGTTGAAGGCGCGAAAGCTCACCTTGCCCGACTCGGCGCCCTGGCGGGTCTCGGTGAGCTGGATGCCCGGCATCTGTCCGAGCAGCTCCCAGCTCTGCGACACGGTCTGGTCCTCGATCCGCTCGGCGCCGAGCACGTCGACCGAGGTCAGCACCTCGTTCGCGGTGAGCTGGCCGCGGGTCTGGTGTACGTGCACCGTGCCCATCGTGGTGTTGGCCGACTGCGCGTGGGCAATGGCGGGCAGGGCGGCGAGCAGGGCGAGGCTGAGGGTATGCAGTTTCATGCGGACGACCGGATGGGCGCCGGCGCGGCGCCGGCGTGGGTGGAGGAGGGAGGCGTGGGACGCGTCGTGGTCAGTGCGCCGGAAATACCGGCGCCTCTGCAAAGTCGTCCGGGTGGAACGGCGCATCGTTGAACAGATACGGGTAGTAGAACTGGCGCAACTGCGTATGGAAGGCGCGGATGCGGTCCTGGTAGGCCAGGTGGGCCTGCATGTCGGTGTCGGCCATGCGGGTGAGCGCGGCCTGCATGCCGACTGGAGGCAACACCCAGCCCAGGCGCGAGGCAGCCGCCGAGCGGCGTTCGATGCCGTCGCGGTAGGCCGCCGCCATCGGTGCGACCGCATCGTCACCGTTCTGGTGGAAGGCGAAATACCACTTCCAGTGGAACGCGGTGCCCAGCGGCGCGGAATCCTGCCACTCGGGATAACGCGCGTAGAAGCGCTGCATGGTGTCCTGGCGCGGGATGTCCCAGGCCCGGTTCACCGCCTCGCGTTGCGCACGCGCGATCGCCGCGCCCTGATCGACCGGGATCGCGCGCTCGATGCCCACGTGCGCCAGAGCCGGCAGCACCAGGGCGATCGCCACCCACAGCGTGGCCAGCGTGGCCGCATTGGTCGCGCTGCTCCAGCCGCGACGCCCCACCGCCCACGACAGCGCGATCCAGAACGCCAGGTATGCCGCGGTCAGGCCGACGACCGCCGCGATCTGCAGCGCCGGCACGCCCTGCCACGCGGCGACCAGCACGAACGGCGCGCCGACACACACCAGCAGCGCGACCGCGCGCACCGTGGCTCGGCGCAGATACAGCCGGCCGATGCGCAGCGGCAGGCTGCGCAACATGCGCTCGCGCCCGGACTCCGCTTCGCCCGAGCGCAGGTCGTGGAACAGCACCACCACGAAGACCGGCAACAGAAAGGTCAGCAGGAACGCGAAATCGAAGCGGCCGGCCAGTGCGAGTTCGGGGTTGAACAGATCGCCGTCGTGGATCTGCGCCTCCAGCCCGAGCGCCCGCACGCGCAGCACGAACGGCGCGACATCGCGCATGCCGACGGCGGCGAAGGCCAGCGCCGACGGCGGATTCCAGGTGGGATGGAAGGTGTAGTAGGCCGCGCTGCCCGCCTCGGTGCCGTCGCCGTGCGCAGCGACGACGGCGGCGAGATCGGTCGCCTGCAACGCCGGAATGCGCTCGATCGCCGCGCGCTGGCTGTCGATACGCTGCACGCCCGATGCCAGGCTGGCCGTGGCCAGCACCGCCAGCAGGGCCAGCCCGGCCACGGCGATCCGCGAGCGCAGCAGCAACCGCCATTCGTAGCGCCACGTGCTCATCGCGCCACCCCCAGTCGTCGTGCCACCCGGCCGAGCAGCAGCAGCGCCAGCAGGCACCAGCCCGCCAGCACCAGAAGGCCGGGCGCCATCGCGCGCAGCAGGGTGCCGGCGCCTTGCGGCTGGAAGTCGAAGCGCGGAATCGTCTGCCAATGGCTGGCATCCACACGCTTGCGCCGGTCGGCATCCGCGTCCTGCGCGGTGTCGTCGTCGAAGGACACGCCGTCTGCCTGCAGCTGGTTGAGCTGCTGCACCATGTCGTAGCGGAAGGCCTCGGCCTGATCGAGGAAGCCCAGATGCGCCGACAGATCGGTCGCCGCCGCGGCCATCGACGCCTGGCGCAGCGCGATCGACGGGCTCAGCAGCGAGAACCCTGCCACCAGCGTGTTCTGGCGATGCTGGATCTGCGCGCTGTGCGCCGCGTAGCGCTCGAACAGGCTCGAGGTCAGGCGCTCGCCTTCCACCGCGATCAGCCCGCGGTAGTTCACCGGCAGATCCTCGATGCGGGTCACGCCGTACTCGTCGAGTACGCGCTGGCGGAAGCTGTTGAAATAGGGATCGTCGGGGTTGTGGCTGTCGCCCATCGCGCGCAGGTCGCGGCCGATGCCGACGTCGGTCTGCAGGCGGTCGGGCAAGGGCAGCGCGGCATAGGCGACATCCGGCGCGACCCGCGGCACCAGCAGCGCCGACAGCGCCCAGACCGCCACCAGCGCCAGCAACGCATCCCGACGGCGCGCGAGCAGCGCCGAGATCGCGGCGATCACCGCGCACCACAGCAGCAGGTAGAGCGCATAGGCCGACGCCAGCGCGGCCGCCACCGATAGCGACGCGCCGGGTGCGGACGCCATCACCGCCAGGCCCAGCAGCGCGGGCAGCATGAACACCGCCGCCACCGCGCACAGGGCCGCCAGCTTGCCGCCGACGATGGCGCGCGTGGAGGCGCCCTGCAGCATGAGCTGGCGCAACGTGCCGCGTTCGCGCTCCTGCGCCAGCAGCCCGTGACCGAGGACCAGCAGCACCAGCGGCGCGAGGATCTGCAGCACGAAGGCCGGCGTGAGCTGGCCGAAGCGAGTGAGGATCGAGCTCTGCATCACGTCGCCGAAGTTGGCGGTGTTCTGCCGGTGGCCTTCGAGGAACATGCTGCTGCCGGTGAACGGGTCGACGCCGGCATCGAACGCCGCCAGCGCCGACGGCAGGCGATAGACGAAGTGTCCGTAGTGAACCACGCGGTGCGGATGGCGATCGGGCTGGGCGTCGAACGCCTCCTGCGCGGCCAGCTGCTGGCGCGCGCGATGGTCGGCCGCCGACTGCATGTGGTGCAGCGACACCACGGTGGCGACGATGCCGAGCATCGCCAGCAGCACGATGCCGACCAGCGCGGTGCGGTTGCGCGACATCGCACGCAGCTCGTTGTGCATCACCGAAATGAACGCGCTCATGCCACGCGCGCCCGTCCGGAAAAGTGCGCGTGCAGCGCGGTCAGGTCGAAAGCCTCGCGCTCGGCCTCGTGCACGATGCGGCCGTGTTCGAGCACGCCGATGCGGTCGGCGACCTCGACCGCGCCCAGCAGATCGTGGGTGACCATCAGCACCGCCGTGCCGCGCGCGCGGACCGCGTCGAGCAGCGCGTGGAAATCCGCACTCGCGCCCGGGTCCAGGCCGGATGTCGGTTCGTCGAGCAGCAGCAGCGGCACCTCGCGCATCAGCGCGATCGCGATTGCCACCTTCTGGCGCATGCCCTTGGAAAAGCCTGCCAGGCGCTGGTGCCACGCCGATTCCTGCAGACCGGCGGCGCGCAGCGCGTCGGTGATCGCGGCGGTCGCGTGCCGGCGGCCGGCCAGCGACAGCAGGTAGTCGACGTTTTCCACCGCCGACAGATGCTCGTAGAGCGCGACGTTCTCGGGCAGGTACGCAAGCTGGGCGCGGGCCCGGTCGGGCGCTTCCCAGGGCGTGACGCCGGCAACGTGGACCGTGCCCGAATCGGGCTTGAGGAAGCCCAGCAGCACCGAGAGCGTCGTCGACTTGCCGGCACCATTGCCACCGAGCAGCGCATACAGGCGGCCCGGCTCCACACGCAGGTGGAGATCTGTGAGCACCGGTTTGCCGGCGAAGGACACCGAGAGCGCATGGATGTCGACGACGGGATTGGAAGGCGCCAAGGGGCATCCCCGCAGCTGAAAATGGGGGCGCACAATAACATGTAATAACATTACATTTTCGACCGGCGCCTGCGGCTATGTTGTTGACGCCCGATCAGGGCGACGACGTTCGCACGCGCGGTCTGTCGCGTCGTCTCCGTGGGCTGCCACGGAAGAGGGCCTCGCGCGCCATGCGCCCTCGGCGGTGTGCGCCTCCGCTTCGGCGCGCCGCCCGGCGTCTGTGCGGCCCGTGCGGCCGACAGGTCCGTCGTCGTCGGATATCACCCGCGCCGGCGCATTGCCATGCGGGGCCGAGAGTTCAGCGCCGCCGTCATAGACTCCGACCGAGTCGCTGATTTCCGACCGCAGGACACCCAGATGCGTCGTTCCCTTTTCCTCACCGTGTTCGGCCTTGCCCTGTCCTGTCCCGGCCTGGCCGCCGCGCAGCAGTACGAGATCGACCTGTCGCGGATCGATCCGGCCGCGGTCATGGCCACCGGCGGCGATGTGTTGCGCCGGGCCTCCACGCCGGCGGTCGACGACCTGTTCCAGGCGGTGCTGCATGCCTCGCGACAGCCCGACGAGGCCCGCGCGCTGTGCGCGTTGTTCGAACCCGACGCGACCCGGGACCTGGCCGCCTTCCAGCGCACGGTCGACCGTCTCGGCCCGGCCAGCCGCAACCGGTTCGCGAACGCCTTCACCAACGTCGCGGTCAGTGGCCTGCAGGGCACGCCGCAGCCCTTCGACGCGGCGGCCGCGCAGCAGGTGCTGCGCCAGGCGGCGGTCACCGCGACGCTGCTGCACGACGGGTTCATGCTCGGCATGACGGCCTCCGGCACCGACGACGCCAGCCGCCAGGCGCGCTGCCGGTCGTTCCGGCAGATGGTCGACGTGCTCAAGGACCAGCCGCAGCCGCAGCGTGTGCTGGCGACGCGCTGGCTGCTCAACGAAGGACTCACGCTGGTGGCCGACGGCCAGCCCGCCAGCTGATCCGCGCCGGTCGAGGTGATCACGCTGCGCATCGCGACCGCGCACGCTGTCCCGAATCCCGAATCCCGAATCCCGAATCCCGGCCCAACGCCTCACCCCACCTGCGCGATCCAGTCCTCGAGGTTGTAGTAGTTGCTCACGCGCGCGATGCGCCCGTCGCGGATGGCGAAGAACGCGCCGCCCGGCAGCACGTAGCGCTGGCCGTGGGCCGGGGGCAGGCCGGCATCGTCGGCGAGGTACTCGCCGTGGACCACGTACTCCGCCGCCGCGCGCGTGCCGTCGACATTGGCCATGACGACGATGTCCTCCAGCCGTTCGCGATAGCTCGTATCCATGCGCTGCATGAAGGCAACGAAGGCCTCGCGCCCGGTTTCGCGTGCACCCTGGTTGAGATCGTGTGCGACGTCGTCGGTCAGCAGGCCGAGCATCGTCTCGCGATCGCCGGCGTTGAAAGCGGCGTAGTACGCCTGGACCAGGCGCGTGGCGGCGGTGGTGGGCGAATCGGTCATCGGGCGAGCGCTCCATGGACCGCGTCGAACAGGTCGCGGTGGAAGAAGTAGACCTCGCGCAGCAGGAACTCGCGCTGCGTGCGGAAGGTGCGGAACCGGGTGGACGGCGTCGGCGATCCGACCGCATCGATGCCGAGACGGCGCGCCGCGCGCAGCGCGCGGGCCATGTGCAGCGGGTCACTGACGATGATCACGCGCTGCAGGTCGTGCGCTTGCATCAGCTGGCGCGCCTCGACCAGGTTCTCGAGCGTCGTGCGCGAGCGCGATTCGATCAGGATCGCCGCGTCGGGCACGTCGTGGCGCAGCGCGTAGCGCCGTGCGACCTGCGCTTCGGAGAACCGCGCCGTCGCCCCGCCGTAGCCGCCGGTGAAGATCAGCGTCGGTGCATGGCCGGCGCGGTAGAGATCCAGGCCGTGCTCGATCCGCGCCTCGAACACCGGCGACGGCACCGCGTCGTAGGCGGCGGCGCCGAGCACGACGATCGCATCCGCTGGCCCCGCCTCGTCGCGGTTGCCGACATGGATGATCCACGCCGCAACCCCGACCAGCCACAGCACCACGACCAGCAACAGGCGCAGGCACAGGCCGAGGACGGCGAGGACGGGACGTCGGCGTCGGCTCATCGGTCGGGCGTCCGGCCGCTCACGCGCACCACGGGAGGTGATCGGGGTCGACATTGCCCCCGCTCAGCACGATGCCGACCCGTCGCCCCGCGAAGCGCGCAGGCGTGGCGAGCACGGCCGCCAGTGCGATCGCCGACGACGGCTCCACCAGCTGCTTGGTGCGTACCGCGAGCAGACGCTGGGCGGCGATCGTCGCGGCATCGTCGACCGCGATGACCTCCACCGGCACCGCGTCGGTGCCGCTGCGATGGCGCGACAGAATGTCGAAATTGGGCTGGCCCAGCAGGCCGCGCAGGCCGTCGCAGACCGTCGCGGGGGTCAGGTCGTCGACGCGTCGGCCCGCCTGCAGCGAGCGCAGCGTGTCGTCGGCGCCGCACGGCTCGGCCAGCACCAGACGCGTCGCGGGCGCATGCGCCTGCAGCGCGAGCGCGGTCCCGGCGGCGAGTCCGCCGCCACCGACCGGCACGACGATGTCGTCCAGTGGACCGGCCGCCTGCAGCAGTTCCAGCGCCGCGGTGCCCTGGCCCGCGATCACGTCGGGATGCGTGTAAGGATGCACGAGGCAGGCGCCGGTCGCCCGTCTGACCTGCTCGCACATGGCCTCGCGCGCGGCGAGGGTGGCCGCGCAGCGATGCAGCACCGCGCCGTAGGAGGCGATGGCCGCGAGTTTGGTCGCGATCGCACCCTGCGGCACCACCACATGACAGGGAATCCTGCGCAGATGCGCGGCCAGCGCGAGCGCGGCGCCGTGGTTGCCCGAGGAGTGCGTCACCACGCCCCGACGCGCGCTGTTGGCATCAAGAGTCGCCACCGCGTTGCTCGCCCCGCGGAACTTGAATGCGCCGCCGCGTTGCAGGTGTTCGGCTTTGAACTGCAGCGAACAGCCGGCCAGGGTGTCGATCGAGCGGCTTCGGAGCACCGGCGTGACGTGGATCAGCGAGGCAATACGGGCGCTCGCCGCAAGCACGTCGTCGGGCTGGGGGAGGGCGTCGGACATCCGCCAAGCGTAACGGACGCTCCGCCGGCTTTCACGCATCGCGGACGCGCATCGCCAGGGACGGCGTTCAGGCCCGGCGGCCGGCTTAAGGGCGGATTCAATACGCCGGGCCGAAGCTGGGTATCCGATCGGAAGGGGTGGACCGCCATGATCCGCAAGGCTTTGATCCTGCTCGCCTGCGCCGCGTTGGCCGGCTGTGCGAGCTACGGCTATCGCGGCGGCAGCGGCGATTACTACTACGGCTCGCCGGGCACGGTATACCGCAGCTACGGCGCGCCGTACGGCAGCGTCGGCTATAGCCGCTACGGTGGGCTGTACGGCGGGGCTGGCTACGCCTCGCCCTATGGCTACGGCGTCTGGAACCGCGCGCCGTATGGCTACTACCGGCCGCCGACCGTCATCGTGCAGCCGGTGGTTCCGGGACGGCCCGGCCACCGGCCGCCGCATCGTCCCGGTCAGGGCCACGGGCCTGCGCGTCCGGATCGTCCGGGCTGGAGCGGTGGTCGTCCGGATCGTCCCGACAGTGGCCGGCCCGGCCGGCCTGGCGGGTCCTGGGATGGGCGGCCCGGCAGTGGCCGTCCCGACCGGCCCCAGCGTCCGCCCGATGCCGACCGGCCCGGTCGGCCGGGTGGTGGTTGGGGCAACCGGCCGCCGCGCCCGGAAGGAAGCGTGCGACCGGGCGGACAGCGCCCGAGCCGCTCGGAAGGCACGTCGCGTCCGCGCCCGCCGCAGGCGACACCGAGCGCGCGGCCCGCGCCGCGAGGCGAGAGCCGTCCCGTGACGCCACGCCGTGAAATGAGGCAATCGGTCACACGTCGCGAAGCCCAGCCCGAATAAGGCTTGCACTGCCCGGAGTGGCGCGCCAAGCTGGCCGCGCCTGACCGATTGCGTCGGTTTACGACCAAAAGGTCACTTGCTTGTCGATGCCCGGCGGGGGATCACCGGATCCCCCCTGTTCCGCCTCCGCCGGGTGTCGGCTCTTCGTTTCAGGCCCTCCGGGCCGGCGTCGAGCCAAAAAAATGGGGCCGGATGTCCCCCGACATCCGGCCCCGCGCTTCCCCGGGTTGTGCTTGGCCGGCCCTGTTCCAATCTCCAGCCGCGCCCCCCTTTCAGACGCTCGCCGTCCCGGGTGCAGTCAGGAGGTACGCAGAAACCATGCCAACCTTGGCGTGTCGCTCTGCCCGCCGCTCCAATCCGCGCGATAATCCGCTGATGCCCAACGATTTCCACAGCTACGACGTCATCGTCGTCGGCGGCGGCCATGCCGGCACCGAAGCCGCGCTTGCGTCCGCGCGCGCTGGTGCGCGCACGCTGCTGCTCACCCACAACGTCGAAACCATCGGCGTGATGAGCTGCAATCCGGCGATCGGCGGCATCGGCAAGGGCCATCTGGTGCGCGAGATCGATGCGCTGGGCGGTGTGATGGCACGCGCGGCGGACGCCGCCGGCATCCAGTGGCGCAGGCTCAATGCCTCCAAGGGCCCGGCCGTGCGCGCGACGCGCTGCCAGGCCGACCGTAATCTCTATCGCGCGTTCGTGCGCCGCGCCGTCGAGGCGCAGCCGAACCTGACGATCTTCCAGTCCGCGGTGGACGATCTGGTCATTGAAGGCGACGCCGTGCGCGGCGCGATCACCCAGACCGGCCTGCGCTTCGATGCGCCGGCCGTGGTGCTGACCGCGGGTACGTTTCTCGCCGGGCGCATCCACATCGGCGAGGCGCAATCGGCCGGCGGCCGCGCGGGCGATCCGCCCGCAGCCACGCTTGCCGCGCGTCTGCGCGAACGCCCGTTCGTCGTCGATCGCCTCAAGACCGGTACGCCGCCGCGTATCGACGGCCGCACGCTCGACTACGCCGCAATGACCATCCAGCCGGGCGACGATCCGCGCCCCGTCTTCTCCTTCATGGGCAGCCGCGACGACCATCCGCGTCAGGTGCCGTGCTGGATCACGCGCACCACCGAACGCACGCACGAGATCATCCGCGGCGCGCTGCACCGTTCGCCGATGTACTCGGGCCAGATCGAAGGCATCGGCCCGCGTTACTGCCCGTCGATCGAGGACAAGGTGGTGCGCTTCGCCGACAAGGACAGCCACCAGATCTTCGTCGAGCCCGAAGGTCTGGATGTCGCCGAGATCTATCCCAACGGCATCTCGACTTCGCTGCCGTTCGACGTGCAGCTCGAACTCGTGCGCAGCATCGTCGGCTTCGAGAATGCACACATCACCCGCGCCGGCTACGCGATCGAATACGACTTCTTCGATCCGCGCGGGCTCAAGCACACGCTGGAGACGCGCGCTGTCGCGGGCCTGTATTTCGCCGGCCAGATCAACGGCACCACCGGCTACGAGGAAGCCGCCGCGCAGGGCCTGCTCGCCGGCGTCAACGCCGCACGCCAGGTGCGCGGTCTCGATGCCTGGAGCCCGCGCCGCGACCAGGCCTACATCGGCGTGCTGGTCGACGACCTGATCACGCACGGCACCAAGGAGCCCTACCGCATGTTCACCAGCCGCGCCGAATACCGGCTGCAGCTGCGCGAGGACAACGCGGATCTGCGCCTGACCGAAGCGGGCCGCAGTCTCGGTCTCGTCGACGACACGCACTGGGCACGCTTCGATGCCAAGCGCGAAGCGGTCGAGCGCGAGACCTCGCGCCTGCGCGGCCTGTGGGCGTCGCCGCAGAATGCGATCGGCCGCGATACGGTCGCGACGCTTGGCATCGAACTGCGCCGGGAGAGCAGCGGCATCGATCTGCTGCGTCGTCCCGAGCTCGGCTACGCCGATCTGATGCGCGTCGAGGCGATCGGCCCCGGCGTCGACGCGGCCGATGTCGCCGAGCAGGTCGAGATCGAAGCCAAGTATTCCGGTTATCTCGAACGCCAACGCGTCGAGATCGAGCGCCAGCAGCGCCAGGAAACCACCGCGATCGCGCAGGATTTCGACTATGCGCAGGTGCGCGGCCTCTCCGCCGAACTCGCGCAGAAGCTGACCCAGGTGCGACCGCTGACCGTCGGTCAGGCGCAACGCATTCCCGGCATGACGCCCGCCGCGATCTCGCTGCTGCTGGTACATCTGGAACGCGCACGACGCACGCGCGCGGCCTGACGGCGCGCGGCGGCCGCGTCCCTCGGGCCGCCGGCGGCGTGTGCGTGACGCAACATCGCGCGTTGCGCATCACATCGGTTTGTCGGCCAGCGCACACGCGCTTCGAAACACGACGGCGTCGACCTCCACGCACGCGTCCCGATCATCCGGTGTTCCGTGTGGCTGTGCTCTGTTACGCGCGACGACCGCGCAGGACGACCGAGATGACGAACAGATCCGTGGCCTTCGGTGCATGCATCGCCGCCGTCATCGGTATCGCGTACTGGGCTGTCGCGTCCGGGATGGCGGGCGGTGGCGAACCCTGGGATGCACCCGCGTACTGGACACTGGCCTATCCGGGCGCGTTGCTGGTCTCGGCCCTGCTTGGCTTCGCAATGCCGACACGTGCCTGGCTCTGGGGCCTGATCGTCGTGTTCGCCCAGGTGCCGGTGGTGGTCGCCGTGTCGGGTGCAGGGCCACTGCTGATGGCCGGCGTGCTCTATGCGGCGGTGCTGTCGATTCCGGCTGCGCTGATCTCCGCCGGCGCCGCGTGGGCGCGGCGGCGCATGCGCACCCGCTGAGCGCGGCGCGCGCCGCGCGCCTGCTCAGACGCTCCGCGCCCGTGCTGCGTCGGCATCGCCGAGACGTGCGGGGCGATCCAGGCGCGCACGCATCGGCAGTCCGAACAGCGGTCGCAGCCAGCGGATACGGCGGATCAGCAGCTCGTGGATCAGCAGACAGCCGGCGATGGTGATCGCGAGCACCAGCAGCGGCTCCCACAGCGGCCCCAGGCGCAGCGGAATCAGCCAATACGCGGCCAGCACGATCAGGCTCTGGTGCAGGATGTACCAGGGATACACCGCTTCGCTGGCGTAGCGCAGCCCCGGCCACGGCCGGTTCAAGAGCCGCGCGCCCCAGGCGAGCAAGGCGAGCAGTGCGGTCCACGCGTACAGCGCGTGCGCGCCCACCGATATGAGCTTCCATGCCGACAGCGGCATCCATGCGTCCAGGCCCGCGGGCGACATCGCCCCGGTGTCGAGCAGGCGGCCGATCACGCGCAGCGTCATGTAGACGGTCGCACCGAGCAGCGCGAGTCCGGTCAGCGTCCAGCGGTGCGCATCCAGCGCGGTCCACATCGCGGCGCGCCGGGCGATCAGCACGCCGAATGCGAAGGCCGGCAGGTATTTCGCATGGTTGAACCAGTCGCCGGCCACGGCGTGCGTGGACGGATACCGCGGCGCGAGAACGAGCAGGGCGACGAGCAGCCACAGCGGCGGCAGCGTCCACAGCAGCCAGCGTCCGCGTGCAGTCAACCAGTCGGCCAGCCGCGTGCCGCCGAACGCGCGCAGCAGCGGCAGCGCGGCCAGTACCCCCAGCGTGTAGACCCACAGGTAAGCCAGATACCAGAGATGGTTCCAGGTGAAGCCGTACTCGCCGCCGGTGAACGTGCCGGCCGGCCACGGCCGCAGTTGCAGATAGCGCAGCAGGAAGGCGACGAACCCCGGCTCGATGGTGCCGAGCATGCGCGCCTCGCAGTAGGCCTGCACCGGCACGATCGCGACGATGCCGAACGCCAGCGGCAGCAGCAGGCGCCCGCTGCGGAGGCCGACGAGCTGTCCCGGCGAGCGCCGGCCGAGCACCAGTCCGAGCGCAATTCCCGACAGCAGGAACAGCAGCGACATCCGCCAGCGGTTGACCAGCACCATCGGCCACTCGATCCAGCCGAGCAAGGTCGGACTCTTGATGTGGAAGCCCCAGTCGACCACGTAGACCATGCCCACGTGATAGAGGATCAGCAAAAGCGAAGGCGAACACGCGCAGGGCGTCGATGTCGTGGCGGCGATCCATGGAAGCCTGCGATCGGGACGAGGGCGCCACGATGCGCTCTGTCGCCGACACGTGGGGCCGTCCGGGGCTTCGTGGCGCGGTTGCGGTGACGAACCGCGGGGCGGCAGGGACGAATGGGACAGGCCGAGCCGCGCCCACTGCCTAGAATGCGGGCATGTCCGATCGTCCCGCAGCGCCGCACCTAGGCGCAGAGCGTTATCTCCGTATCCGTCGTCCGGTCGAGGTCGGTTACTGGCTCGTCAGCTGCCTGCTCGCCGCGATCGGCAACACCGCCACTGCGCGGATCGACGTTGCGCGTGCGGGCCTCGACTACGCGCCCTGGCAGGTTGCGAGCTGGGAAGTCAGCAGCGCGCTGTCGGTGCTGGCGCTGGCGCCGCTGCTGGTCTGGTTCACCGCGCGCTGGCCGGTGCATCTCGACACCTGGACGCGGCGGTTGCCGCTGTACGTCGTGGCCAGCGTGGTCTGGTCGATGCTGCATATGGCGCTGATGCTGGCGATGCGCAAGCTCGTCTACGCCTGGCACGGCGAGGTCTACGCGTTCGACTGGGCGCTGGGCTACGAGTACATCAAGGATGCCCGCACCTTTCTCGGCCTCGTCGTGCTGCTGCATGTCTACCGCGCGCTGGTACGGCGCCTGCAGGGCGAGGCCTCGCTGCTGGCCGCGCCCGACGACGACAGCGCGCCGGTGGAACCGGTCGAGCGGCCGTCCCGTTTTCTGGTCCGCAAGCTCGGACGCGAATTCCTGGTGGCCGCCGACGATATCGAATGGGTCCAGGCCGCGGGGAACTACGCCAACCTGCACGTGCGCGGCAAGGTCTATCCGCTGCGCAGCACGCTGGCCGAGCTCGAATCGCGACTCGATCCCGCGCGCTTCGTGCGCGTGCACCGCAGCCATCTGGTCAACATCACCCGCATCGCGTCGATCGAACCGCTCGACAGCGGCGATGCCCGCATCCACCTGCACGACGGCACCGTCGTGCCGTGCAGCCGGCGGCATCGCGAGCGGTTGAAAGCGGCGGGCGCCGGCGCGCTACGCTGACCCGCGGGCCCTGTGTCAGCGTGCGTCGCGCGGCGCGGGCTGCCAGGACCACAACAGCAACACCAGCCCGACGATCGCGAACAGCGCCGCCCCTGACAGCAGGAACGGATCCACCGGCCAGGGATCGGCGAAGCGGAACGTGCCGGCACCGATCCGGCGCCAGCCGGCGAAATGCTGGGTGGCGGCCACCACCGCGCCGAACACACCGAGCACGCTGGCCAGCCACCGGATCGCCCAGCCGCGCGGGTCCGGCCACAGCATCAGCAGGCCGAGCAGGCCGATCACGCTGCGCTGGGCACGGCAGAACGGACAGGCGTAGACCACCCCTGTGAGATCAAGCGCCCAGGTGGCGACGCTGATCAGGATCGCGAGAACGGCGATCGTGCGCAGGCGGCGGTGGAGCATGATGAGGGTCAGCATCGCGATGGACCGGATGGGGATGCCGCCATTGTGCGACTCACGCCAAGCCGCAGCACCTGCCGCGATCCCTTGGGGTCAGCGTCCGCGGGCGCGTGCGAACGCGTCCGCCAGCGCGTTGTTCGCCGGCGGCGTGGAAGTCGCGGGCTTGACGCCACCTCCCGCGGGACGACCGCCGCGCGGACCGCCCGGACCACGCGGCGTATTGCGATCCTCGCGCGATTCGCGTGCGGGCTTCTCGCCCGGCACATCGTCGAGCCGCCGCGTCAGCGCGATGCGTTTGCGCAGGACGTCCACCTCCAGCACCTTGACCTTGACGATGTCGCCGGCCTTGACCACGTCGCGCGGATCCTTGACGAAGGTGTCCGACAGCGCCGAGATGTGCACGAGGCCGTCCTGGTGCACGCCGATGTCGACGAACGCACCGAACGCGGCGACGTTGCTGACCACGCCTTCGAGAATCATGCCGACCTGCAGGTCCTTGATGTCCTCGACGCCGTCGGCGAACTGCGCGGCCTTGAACTCCGGACGCGGATCGCGGCCCGGCTTCTCGAGTTCTTTCAGGATGTCGCGCACCGTCGGCACGCCGAACTGTTCGTCGGTGAACTGTTCCGCCTTGAGCGCGCGCACGAACGCGCCGTCGCCGATGATCTGCTTCACGTCGCGGCCGCTGCTGCCGGCGATGCGCTCGACCACCGGGTAGGCCTCAGGGTGCACAGACGACGCATCCAGCGGCTCGTCGCCGTCGGCAATCCGCAGGAAGCCCGCGCACTGCTCGAAGGTCTTCTCGCCCAGACGCGGCACCTTCAACAGATCCTTGCGACGCTTGAACGGCCCGTTCGCATCGCGGTGCACGACGATGTTCTCGGCCACGCCGCTCGACAGGCCGGCCACGCGCGCGAGCAGCGCACTCGACGCCGTATTGACGTGCACGCCGACCGCGTTGACGCAGTCCTCCACGCGCGCATCCAGCGTCCGCGCGAGCCGGTACTGGTCGACGTCGTGCTGGTACTGGCCGACGCCGATCGCCTTGGGTTCGATCTTGACCAGCTCGGCCAGCGGATCCTGCAGACGCCGCGCGATCGACACCGCGCCGCGGATCGACACGTCGAGGTTGGGGAACTCCTTGGCCGCCGTTTCGGACGCCGAATATACCGACGCGCCGGCTTCGCTGACGACGATCTTCTGCAGCTTGAGTTCCGGCGAAAGCTTGATGACGTCGGCGGCGAGACGATCGGTCTCGCGCGAGGCGGTGCCGTTGCCGATCGCGATCAACTGCACGCCGTGTTCCGCGCACAGCGTGCGCAGCGTATGCACCGACTGGTCCCACTGCTTGCGCGGCTCGTGCGGATAGATCGTGTCGGTGGCGACGAGCTTGCCGGTCGCATCGACCACCGCGATCTTGCAGCCGGTGCGGATGCCGGGATCGAGACCGAGCACGGTCTTCGGCCCCGCAGGCGCCGCGAGCAGCAGATCTTTCAGGTTGTCGCCGAAGACGTTGATCGCTTCGGCCTCGGCCTTCTCGCGCGCCTTGCCGAACAGATCGATCATCAGGTGCAGATGGATCTTCGCGCGCCATGCGAGGCGGCAGGCGTTGAGCAGCCACGCATCGGCATTGCGACTCTGCGCGGCGATGCCGGCATGGCGCGCGATGCGGCCTTCGGCATACGCGTTGCCCTGCTCGGGATCGGTGCCGGGTTCGAGCTCGAGCGTCAGGAACTCTTCGCGCCGGCCGCGGAACAGCGCGAGCAGGCGGTGCGAGGGAATCTTCGCCAGGGCTTCGGCGTGGTCGAAGTAATCGCGGAACTTCTCGCCCGCGGCTTCCTTGCCCGCGGCGACTTTGGCGCGGATCACGCCGTTGGCGTCCAGCCAGTCACGCAGCTCGCCGAGCAGGGTCGCGTCCTCGCCCCAGCGCTCCATCAGGATCGCGCGCGCGCCTTCCAGCGCGGCCTTGGCATCGGCGACGCCCTTGTCGGCATCGACGAAATCCGCGGCGAAGGTCTCGGGCACGCGGGTCGGATCGGCCAGCAGGCCGTCGGCCAGCGGCTCCAGTCCGGCCTCGCGGGCGATCTGCGCGCGCGTGCGGCGCTTCTGCTTGTAGGGCAGATACAGATCTTCCAGCCGCGCCTTGCTGTCGGCGGCTTCGATGTCGGCACGCAGTTCGGGCGTGAGCTTGCCCTGCTCATCGATGCTGGCCAGGATCGCCGCGCGGCGGTCTTCGAGTTCACGCAGGTAGGACAGGCGCGTTTCGAGATCGCGCAGCTGGGTGTCGTCGAGCCCGCCGGTGACTTCCTTGCGATAGCGTGCGATGAAGGGCACGGTCGCACCTTCGTCCAGCAGCGCGATCGCGGCGATGGCCTGCGCGGGCTGCGCGCCGATCTCGGCGGCGATGGTGTCGGCGATTCGACGGGCGAGGGCGGCATCAGGCTTGGACATGGGTTCCACACGGGCTCGCGGCAGCGGCGCCGCATGCGGATTGTCGCCGCGGCGTCCGGACAGCGGTACCCGTTGACAACGCCGGGGAACGTAGCCCGTGTCGCAGGCGCAGGCGCGCGTGATGCGGCATTGCCGTCAGTCGACCGCACGCCCGGCCACGGGCTGCCGACACGCACGCCGGTTCAGCGGCGACGGCGTCGCCAGGGCAGCGGGATCGCCAGCAGCGCCCAGGCGATCCACGCCAGCCGGCTCGACGGGCTTTCGCGATCGGGCGTCGCGTCGGCATCGTCGGCCGCCTCGGGGTCGTCGTCGGGGGCGAGTGCGAACTCCCCGGCATCGAGGCGACGGATCACATCCTGCGCGTGGGCCAGCTGGTCGCCGGGCACGTGCAGCTTCACGCCGCCGATCGCCAGCCGCCACTCCCAGTTCGCCAGCGCCGTGTGCGCATCCCCCACGTGCACGTCGATGCCTTCGGCCTGCAGCAGGCCGCTGGCGATCTGGGCTTCGAGCGGGTCGGTGTAGCGGGCGACGATGACGTGCATGCGACGGATGGACGCAGGAGACGACGACGGGCGACAGGGTAACCTTGGGCCCTGAATCGCACGTCACGTCAGGTGTCCGCATGTTCCGTCGCTCGCCCTCACTGCATCGCGGCCTGGCCGCAGGTTCGTTGCTCGCCCTGGCCCTCGCCGCGTGCGGCGGCGGCGAGTCCGCACCTGTCGCCGCGGGCCCCGTGCTCGCGCCCGAGGCGCCGAGCGAACGGGTCGCGTGGCCGCTGCCGGCGACCGGCCCCGGCTCCTCGGCGCCGGATCTCGTCGCCGGTCCCGATGGCCAGCTGGTGCTGAGCTGGGTCAATTCGCGCGAGGGCCGCCGCCACGTGTTCCAGTTCTCGCGCTTCGATCCCGCCACCCAGGCCTGGCGCAGCGCGCCGGCGACGATCGCGATCGGCAACCGCATGTTCGTCAACTGGGCCGACACGCCGCACGTGCAGCCCACCGCCGATGGCGCCTTGTGGGCGCACTGGCTGCAGCGCAGCGGCGAGGGCAAGTACGCCTACGACGTGGTGCTGGCGCGCTCGCGCGACGGCGGCTCGAACTGGGGCACGCCGCTGGTGCCGCACGACGACGGCACCCAGACCGAGCACGGCTTCGTCTCCATGTGGCCGCAGGGCGACGGCATCGGCCTGGCCTGGCTCGACGGCCGCAACACGGGCGCGCCGAGCCACGAGGGCCACGAGGCCGGCGCCGGCCACGACACCCAGACCGGCGCCCGACCGATGACGCTGCGCGCAGCGACGTTCGACGCGGCGATGCGCAAGACCGCCGAACAGGAGATCGACGCCAGCGTCTGCGATTGCTGCCAGACCGCGGCCGCCGTGACCAGCCGCGGGCCCGTCGTCGTCTACCGCGGCCGCACCGAGGGCGAAGTGCGCGACATCCTCGCCACCCGCTTCGACGGCAGCGCGTGGAGCACGCCGCGCGCGGTGCATGCCGACGCCTGGGTGATGCCGGCCTGTCCGGTCAACGGGCCGTCGGTCGCGGCCCAGGGCGATGCCCTCGTGGTCGGCTGGTACACCGCGCCCGACGGTGCATCACGTGTGCGCCTCGCGCGCAGCGACGATGCCGGCGACAGCTTCGGCGCGCCGGTAGAACTCGACAGCGGCGCCGAGGTGCAGGGTCGCATCGCGGTCGCGCTGGACGCTGCCCAGGCCTGGGCCGTGTGGCTGCGAGAGGATGGCGAGGGCGCGCAATCGCTGTGGCTGTCGCGGCGCAGCGCCGATCTCGCCACCGAGTACGAGCGCGTCGAGCTCGCCCGCCTCGAAGGCCGCGGCCGCGCGACCGGCTTCCCGCAGCTCCAGCTCGTGGGACGCGACGCCTATGTGGTGTGGACGGATGTCATCGACGGCGCACCGCAGCTGCAGGGGATGCGGCTGGTGCGGTGACGTCTACGGAGGGTGCTGCGGAACGGCGCGGCACTTGAGACGCATCGCAGCACAACGACTGCGATGACAGCGGCCGCGATGAAGCGTGGAATCGCTGCTTTGCGAATGTCGCGCCACATGAGCGCGTTCAGTCGCCACCGGTCGCAGGTGAAGCCGCCGCAGGTCCCGCGATGCAGTTCGCGTGCGTGCTCGGGCAGTGCGACGTCTCACGAGTCGTTTTCGCGATCAGGGAGGAGGCTCCGTAAGCGTCAACGGTGCGCAAGCAGTGGTGCTGGAGCTCAAGGCAGAGGCTGACGTCTGTCAGCCCCCCTCAGCGCTCGTGCCGCCAGTTCACCGACCCGCGGTTCTCCAGCGTGCTCGACTCGATCTCCACGTCGAAGCCCGCGCGCAGCAGGTATTTCAGCGTCAGCACCTGGCCGGTGCCCAGCAGCGACACGCCGAAGCCGACGTAGAGGCGGGGCGAGAGCTGCTTTCCGAAGCCGAGCACGCTGCCGCCGAGCGCGCGCGACTGGCTGATGCCGGCATTGTCGAGACCGATGCGGCTGCCGAGCTGGCCGGCGACCAGATTGCCGCCGGCGTTGAGCGCGGCCGCGGCGGCGTCGATCTGCTGGCCTTCGTCGCTGGTCAGGCTCGAGGCCGACCGGCCCAACGCGAGATACGACAGCGCCTGCGATGCATCGCTCGACGGATTGGTCCACACATTGACCTGTGGGGCCGAGGCGCGGCCGCTGACGTCGATGCCGGCGGTGATGTCCTCGGCGTCGATGCGGCGCTCGGCGCGCACGTCGAGCATCGGGTCCGAGACGGGGCCGTTGTTGAAGATCAGGTTGCCGCGGGTGACCCGGAGCTCCTGGCCGTAGGCCTTGTAGCGGCCGTCCACCGCGAGGCGGCCGTTGCCGGTCATCTCGCGGCCGGGCACCGCGCGTACGCGCAGTTCGCCCTTCATGCGGCCGTCGAAACCGAAGCCGCGCAGGCCGACGTTCTCGCCGACGGTCAGCGTGAGGTCGAGTTCCAGCGCCGACGCGACGCCGTTCTCGTCCGGATCGACCGGGTCCAGCACCACGACGTCGGGTGACGTCGACACGCCCTCACTCAGGCCTTCCAGGTCGAGCAGCGCGACGTCGACGAACACCTTGCCGGTGACGTTGAGCGGCTGCAGCGCGGCATAGCGCACGGTCAGATCGGGCGAGGCGATGATGTGCATGTCGCTGGTGTCCGACACCAGCACATCGGTGCCGCGGATGGTGAGCACGACCGGCGTGCCCTCACCCTGCCAGCCGATGCCGCCGCCGATGTTCAGCGTACCGCCACCCGAGCGCACGCTGCCGGCGATGCGCGCGGTGCCGTCGGGCAGCGCGTCGAGGTTGATGTTGCCGTCCTCGAGCGCGATCGCGAGCGACGGGATCTCGGTCGAGAACTCGGCCAGGCGCGCCTGGCCGCCGATCGTCGGCTGCGCGCGCGTGCCGCCGAGGGTGATGTCGGCGGTAAGGCGGCCGCTGGGCTCGACGATGTCGGGCGAGAACAGTTCGACGAAGGTGAGGTCCTCGACGTTGGCGACCAGCGACCCCGACAGCGGCGCATACGCATCCCAGCCGTTGGTCACCTGGGCCTGCACGCGGCCGACCTCGTTGACCGTCGTCGACAACGTCGCGCTGAGCCGGTTGGCGTCGAACTCGGCGTCGAGACGGAAATCGTCGTAGGTCATCACGTCGTTGCGCGCGCGCTCGGAGGTGCGCACGCCGCCGCTGGCCGAGCGGATGCTCGCACTGCCGACGAACCCGTTGCCGACCGGGCGCGCGCTGCCCTCGAGCGCGATCTCGCCGCGCAGCACGAACGGGCGGCCGCCGTCCTGCTCGGGCAGATACGGCGTGGCGAGCGCGAGCGGCAGGCCGGTGCCGGTGATCGACACGCCTTGTCGCGGCCAATCGGCACTCGCGCACAGCGAGCCGCCACCGCTGGAGGCGAAACAGCTTTCGCCGAGCGTGTAGCGCGTGCCGATCTGCTGGAACTGCGCCGGCGACTGCAGCGCCCAGCTGGCACCGGTCGCCGGTGCGAGGCGCAGGCTCGCGAGCGTGCCCTGCCAGTTGCCGTTGCGGCTCTCCGCATTGCCTGCCAGATCGACCGTGCCGATCTCGCCACGTGCGCTGGCGTCGAGCTGGAGTCGTTCGATCGCACCACGCGCCGCGAGGCGCACCTCGTCGAGTGCGATGCCGGCATTGACGCCGGTCGCGACGACATCCAGCGAGCCGGTGTCGCCGCGCCACGGCAGGCGGCCCTGGATGCGCGCGCTGTCGGCGGCGTAATCGCCGTAACGCAGCGCGCTGCCGGTGAGATCGGCGGCGATGTCGGGCGCGGTGCGCGCGCCGGTCACGCGCACGGTGCCGCGCAGCACGCCGCCGGTGTCGGGCAGGAAATCGGCGAGCTGCAGCGGCGCGAGCGTCGCGTCGATGTCGAGGCGATCGGTCACGGTCGCGCTCGCATCGACACGGCTGTCGCCGAGCGACAGCGCGACCTCGGCTTCGAAATCGGTGCGGCCGGCCTCGCCGGCATCGGTGGCCGGGCCGTGCATCGCGAACGTCGCGCGGCCGTCGAGCCGGCGACCGCGCAACGTGCCGCCGAGATCGCTCGCGTCCACCGCGATGTCCAGGCCGCCGTCGTCGCGGGTGGTGCCGGTGCTCGCGAATGTGCCGTTGATCGCGCCTTTCCAGTCGCGGGCGAAATAGCCCGGATCGAAGCCGGCCAGCGTCGCATCGAGATTCCACTGCAGCGCCGGGGCCCAGGCGACATCGCCGCTGGCATCGAGCGTGCCGGTCGGCATCGTCACGCGCGCGGTCTGCAGACGCATGCGCTCCGCATCGCCGCGGCCGTCGAAATCGACGTTCGCGCGCAGGCCGTCGCGCTCCACGGTGGCCGTTCCGATCGCCGCCCATGCCGCCGTGCTGCCGGCGATGCCGAGATCGGCGTCCGCGGTGATCGGCGGTGCGGGCTCGTCGGCAGCGGGATCGGCGCCGAACTGCAGGCCACGGGCATTGGTCGCAAAGCGGAAGCGCACATCGCCCGGCTCGGCCACGTCGGCGAAACCGCGCAGCGTGATTCGGCCGTCGAAGATGTCGACGACCAGCGGGTCGAGGTCCAGGCGCTGGTCCTCCAGGCGCACCTTCGACGGCTGCAGCACGACGCGGATCGGATCCGCGTCCGGTTCGCCCCAGGTCGCATGGCCCTGCAGGTCCGCCGCGCCGCCTTCGCCGTCGGCGCGGATGTCGAATGCCAGCGGCACTCCGACATCGCCGCTGCCCGTCAGCAGCGCGGGATCGAGGCGCGTGGTGTCGGCGCGCAGCGCCCAACCGGGGTTCTCGCGGCCGCGCAGCGTGAGTACCGCCTTCAGCGGCGCCGGCGCGTGACCGACCACGGCGACGTCGAGCTGCGACAGGTCACCGCGCGCGACCAGACCGATCCGCGGCCGCGTGCGTCCCGGCGGTGCCAGCATCAGCGCGCTGGCGGTGATGTCCATGCGGTAGTCGTCGTCGGGTGCGTAGACGCCGTGCGCGGTGAACAGTCCGCGGTCGCTGTCGACGACGATGTTCGTGAGATTGAGTGCGCCCTGCTGCGCATCGAAGCCGCCGCGCACGCTGCGGATGTCGACCAGCGATTCGCCGGCCTGCTCCACGCGGAAGCCGTCGATGCGGATGGTGTCGGCCTGCAGCGACAGCGGCAGATCGATCCGCGGCAGCGATTCGGGCCAGCGCGGCAGTTCGAACGGGGTGTCGACCGGCGGCGGCATCGACAGCACGGCGTTGTCGATGTCGAGCACGTCGAGGCGCAGGCGGCGGCCGATCAGGGGCATCACCGCCGGATCCACGGTCACGCGCTCGGCTTCGAACACCAGCACGCGCGGCTCGTCGCACTGCCCGTAGGGCACCGGCTGTTCTTCGACGTCAGGGCAGCTGCGCTGCACGTAGCGCACGTCGTACATCGTCAGCGGGCCGGACGCCGGGCCTTCGGCCGCGCGCCAGGTCAGTTCGGTGCCGGCGGGCAGGCGCGACGCGACCTGGTTGAGCAGAAAATCGCGACCGCCGAAGGTGGTCAGCAACCACCACACGACGATGACCAGCAGCACGATCAACGCGGCGATGCCGATCGCGCTGCGGATTGCGAGCGTTCGCGCGCGCGCGCGACGGCGCGCACGCAGTTCGGCGATACGCGCCTCGCGCTCTTCGGGGGTCAGGTCGTTGGGCAGGCGCTGGCGACGGAAGGCCATGTCAGAACTCCGCGCCGATCGACAGGCCGATCGTGAATGTCGAATCGGGATTGTCGAGACCGCGCGCGATGTCGAACTTCAGCGGTCCCACCGGGGACCTGTAGCGGGCGCCGATGCCCACGCCCGTGCGCCACTGCGGCGAGGAGCCGTCGAAGGCGTCGCCGCTGTCGACGAAGACCGCCGCGCCGATGGTATCGGTGAAATAGCGTTCGAACTCGACGCTCGCGGTGACCAGATTCTTGGCACCCACCGAGTAGCGACCGAAATCGGTGTCGATACGCGGACTGACCTCGCGGAAGTTGTAGCCGCGGATGCTGCGGTCGCCACCGGCGTAGAAGCGCAGGCTCGGCGGCATGTCCACCAACGCATTGGTAAAGGTGTGACCGATCTCGCCGCGCACAATCAGGCGGTTGGACTCGCCGATGCCGCGGAACCAGCTGGCCCGTGCGTGGATCTGCCCGAACGAGGCGTCGGAGCCGACGCCTTCGACGGCGCCGCGCAGCAGCAGCGAACCGCCGATGCCGGCGCGCGGGAACAGCCGGTCGTCGACGTCGATGTATTCGGCGCGCAGCGACGGATAGGCGAACGTCGCGTACCGGTACTGCACTGGAGCCAACGCCCCCTCGCCATCGTCGGCCTCGCGGAACAGCCAGCGCTCGCGCAGTACGTGCATCGAGGCGATCAGATTGAGGAATTCGTTGTACTGGCCGTTGCGGCTGCCGACCAGTTCCACACGGCGGCTATCGACGTAGTCGGTCTGTTCGTCGGCGAACTGCAGGCTGGTGGTGTACCAGCCGTCGAGCCAGGCGAATGCGGGGATGCGGTACTGCACCGTGGCGGTCTTGCGCCGCTGCGCGTAGTCCACCTGGGCCAGCGCCTTGTGGCCGCGCATGTTGACGTAGCGCCGCTCCACGCCCAGGCGTATGCCCGCGCCGCTGTCGGTGCCGTAGCTCACACCCGAGGTGTAGATGCTGCGCCTGGCGGGCGTCAGCGTCACCTTGACCGGCACCTCGCGACGTTCGTTGGCCTGGTCGACCTGCGGCTCGATGTCGATATTGGAGAAATAGTCCAGGCGACCAAGCGACGAACGCAGCCGGTCGATACGGCCCTGGTGCCAGTAGCTGCCTTCCTGCCAGTAGATGAGCCGCTCGAGCAGACTGTCGTTGACGATCTGCTCGGGCGTCTGCTCGAACGTGGTCGGGCCCATGTTGTAGCGGTCGCCGCTGGTCCAGACCACGTCGATGTCGGCGGCGAAATCGGCGCGCGTGACTTCGACCCGGCGCGAGGCGAATTCGGCATCGAAATAGCCGCGTTCGACCAGGCGCCGGCTCAGCTGGTTGCGGCTGGATTCGTATTCGGCGTGGTTGAACACCGCCCCTTCGCTCGGCAGGAAGCGGCCGACGTCGCGGGCCAGATACCGGTCCTGGCCACCCTCGCCGATGATCGCGATGTCGCTGTTGCGCACGCGCACCGGCTGGCCGGGATCGACGACCACGCGCACCGAGACCACATCGTCCTCGCGGTTGCGCTGCACGTCGATCGTCGGCGAGTAGTAGCCGAAGGGCTCGAGCGCCCGCCGCGTCTCGCGTTCGGCCTCGCGCAGCAGATAGGCCATGCGCCGGCCGGAGATGTCGCGGCCGATCGCGTCGTACAGCGCGAGCGACACGCGCACGTTCTCGGTCATCTCCTCGTCGAGACCGACGATCTCGACACGCTCGACGCGCGCGGCCTGCGCCGCGGCCGACGACAACAGAAGGAGGGCGGCGGCGAGACACACGTGGACACGAGGCATCGCGCGAGGATACCGGAGCGACGTCAAGACTCGATTAACGGGCGACGGCGTGATGCGGCCAGCTGAGGCGTCCACGGCCGTCGTATCCACGCGCGCAGGAATGTGTGCACCCGGCATGGCGATGACGCAACGGCGCTGGATTCCCGCCTGACCGGACATGCGTCCGTTGGAAGCCGCGGGAATGACGGGATGGGCGTGTCATGCAACAAGAGGCAAAGACGCGGCCTGCGGGACGTGGTGAGCGAGCGTGCGCCTGGGTTCTCTCGTTAGCGGTGGCGTCCACGACCGTCATTTCTGCCGATGCGGTCATCCACGGGCCGGCGTGGCGACGACGCAACGGTGCTGGATTCCCGTCCACGCGGGAATGATGGACTGAGGGCGCAACGCGACAGAGGCGAAGGCCCGGCGCGCAGGCGGCGCAGAGTGAACGACCTGTCCGCGACGCCCGTGCGTGGCCGCCCGCCCCCGGAGCCGTCATTCCCGCGAACGCGGGAATCCAGTGACTTTGCGCGTCCGGAGAGCCGATCTGATTCCCGCGTGCGCCGGAATCAGCGACAGCCACGGCGCGACCGTGCGGCCGCGCGCCGGCGATGTGCCGGCGCCTTCCGACGGTTCAGCTCGACAGATGCTCGATCGCGGCCACGCTGCCCAGGCGCTCGGACAGCCGCTTGAGCAGGGCAAGCCGATTGGCGCGCAACGCGGCATCGTCGGCATTGACCATCACGCCGTCGAAGAATGCATCGACCTGCGGGCGCAGGCGCGCCAGATGGGTCAACACCGAGACGTAGTCGCCGTGGACCAGCGCGTGGCCGGTCTCGGCATGCACCGCCTCCACGGCCTCGGCCAGCGCGGCCTCGGCCGGCTCGCGCAGCAGCGCCGGATCGACGGTGGCCGGGATCTCGATGTCGGCCTTGCGCAGGATGTTGCGAATGCGCTTGTCGGCGGCGGCGAGGGCGGCCGCTTCGGGCAATGCGGCGAAGGTGCCGATGGCGTCGATGCGGCGGTCGAGGTCGTAGAGCGAGTTCGGACGCAGCGCGGCGACGGCGTTGAACTGCTGCACGGTCACGCCCTTGTCGGCGTAGTAGCCCTTCAGGCGGTCGAGGATGAAGTCGTAGAGATCGTTCGCAAAAATATGAGTAAACCAATTCTGCTGTTCGGCCTCAGTCATTCCCTGAGTCGCATGTTTCTGAGTATCGGGTCCGTCCTTCCTACGGGTTTCGGCTAATGCACTCTGGATCACCGAAGCGTCGAGCGCAGAACTGATGAAAGCGTGGATATTCAGATCAAACCCACTCTCGATCAACGTCCGGGCCAATCCCAACGCATTCCGCCGCAGCGCGAACGCATCCTTGTTGCCGGTCGGCTTGAGGCCCGCCGCGAAGCCGCCGGCCAGCGTATCGAGACGCTCGGCGATCGCCAGCACCTTGCCAAGCTTCGAGAGGGCGATATCGTCGCCGGCGAAACGCGGTTGCCAGGCTTCGTCGAGTGCGTTCGCGAGCGCAGCGCGGTCATCGTCGGCCAGGCTGGCGAGCGCAGCGTCCTGCTTGGCGTAATAACGACCCGCGATGCCCTGCAGTTCCGGGAACTCGTTGACCATGCGCGACTGCAGATCGGCCTTCGACAGCAATGCGGCCTGTTTCGCGAGTGCGGCGTCCACACCGACCTGCGGCGCGATGATGTCGGCGAGCGCAGCGACGCGCGCGGCCTTGTCGGCGACGCTGCCCAGCTTGGCCTGGTAGGTCACGGTCTTCAGCCCGTCGTTCATCGCCGACAGACCTTGCTTGAGGTCCTCGTCGAAGAAGAACTTGGCGTCGGCGAAGCGCGGGCGGATCACGCGCTCGTAGCCCTTGGCGACCTCGGCCGGATCCTTGGATTCGATGTTGGCGATGGCGATGAAGTGCTCGGTGAGTCGGCCATCGCGCAGCACGGGGAAGAACTTCTGGTTCGCCTCCATCGTGGCGATCAGCGCCTCCTGCGGCACGGCAAGGAACTCGGCCTCGAACGCACAGGCGATCGCGCTGGGCCATTCGACCAGGCAGTTCACCTGCTCGAGATTGTCGGCTTCGATGCGCGCATCGCCGCCCGCGTGGCGCGCCGCGCCTTCGACGGCTGCGACGATCGCCGCGCGCCGCGCGTCGGCGTCGACCAGCACCTTCGCACCGCGCATGGCGTCGACGTAGTCGCCCGGCGCGGCGATTTCGACGGCGCGGTCGTGCATGAACCGATGGCCGCGGCTCGTGCGGCCGCTGCGCACGCCGAACAGCCCGGCGTCGACGACGCTCTCCCCGTGCAGCAGCACCAGCCAGTGCACCGGCCGTGCGAACGCATAAGCATGCGCGCCCCAGCGCATCGGCTTCGGGATCGGCATCGCCGCGATCGCCTCGCGCAGCACATCCGGCAGCAGCGCGGCGGTCGTCGCGCCCGGCGTCACCGCGCGATGCACGAAGCGCTCGCCCTTGGCGTCGCTGGTTTTCTCGAGCGCGGTCCACTCGATGCCGGCCTTCGCCGCGAAGCCCTGCAGCGCTTTCGTCGGATTGCCGCCGGCATCGAGCGCGATGTTGAGATACGGGCCCAGCACTTCCGAACGCTGTTCGGGCTGCTCGGTCGCCACGCCCGGCAGCAGCACCGCAAGGCGGCGCGGCGTGTAGAGCGGCTTCGCCTCACCGCGGTCGACGGCGACGCCGCGCTTGTCCAGCGCCGCGAGCACGCCGTCGAACAGCGCCTGCCCCAGACCGGGCAGGGCCTTGACCGGCAGTTCTTCGGTGCCGAGTTCGATCAGCAGGGGCAGTGAGGCGGTCATGGCAGGTCGTTCCGAATCGAAAGATGCTGGCTGAGATCCTCGCCAGTCGGGATGTCGCGGCGTCCGCGTTCGCCGTTGAGCATCAGCAGCACGACGCCGGCGACGGGCATCAGGATCAGTCCGAAGAAGAACCAGAGCCAGGGATTGCGCCGTGTCTGCTGGGCCCAGTACGCGGCGAAGAACGCGAACGCGGCGGGCGCGGTGAACAGAAGGACGACGAACCCGCCCAGCGTCTCGGTCATGCCGCTTCACCGGCGCGTTTCAGCCCCGGAAACCCCAGCGCCTCGCGCTGCGCGGCATAGGCTTTCGCCACCGCCTGGGCCAGCGTACGAACACGCAGGATGTAGCGCTGGCGCTCGGTCACGCTGATCGCGCGGCGCGCATCGAGCAGGTTGAAACTGTGGCTGGCCTTGCACACCTGCTCGTAGGCGGGCAGCGGCAGGCCCAGTTCGACCAGTTTCAGCGCTTCTTTTTCGCAGGCATCGAAGCGGTGGAACAGTTCGGCCACATCCGCGTGTTCGAAGTTGTACGCGCTCTGCTCCACCTCGTTCTGGTGGTAGACGTCGCGGTAGGTCACCGGCGTGCCGTCGGGGCCGTGCGTCCAGACGATGTCGAACACGTTGTCGACGTTCTGCAGGTACATGCACAGGCGCTCGAGACCGTAGGTGATCTCGCCGAGCACCGGCTTGCACTCCAGGCCACCGGCCTGCTGGAAGTAGGTGAACTGCGTGACCTCCATGCCGTTGAGCCAGACTTCCCAGCCCAGGCCCCAGGCGCCGAGCGTCGGCGATTCCCAGTTGTCCTCGACCAGGCGCAGGTCGTGCACCTCGGGGTCGATGCCGAGTTCCTTCAACGAGTCGAAATACAGCTCGACGATGTTGTCCGGGTTCGGCTTCATCGCCACCTGGTACTGGTAGTAGCGCTGCAGGCGGTTGGGGTTGTCGCCGTAGCGGCCGTCGGTGGGACGGCGGCAGGGCTGCACGTAGGCCGCGTTCCACGGCTCGGGGCCGAGCGCGCGCAGGAACGTCGCCGGGTGGAAGGTGCCCGCGCCGACCTCGAGGTCGAGCGGCTGGATCAGCACGCAGCCTTGCTTCGCCCAGTAGGCGTTGAGCGTCTGGATCAGCTGCTGGAACGTCGGTCCGGTCATCGGAAAAAAGCGCGTCTGCGGCGGCGCGCTAGTATAGCTGTCCACGCCCCGCACCCCGCCGCGCACCGCGGCGCGGCGCCCTGGAGAAGCCGGTTTGAACGAGACGCGCGCGCCGCTGCTGTCCGCACTGCCCCGCGCGCCGTTCGCCTCGGCCTCGCGGCTGCCCCCGGGCCGGGTGACGCTGGACCCGATCGTCGATGGTCTGGTCGCCGACGGCCTGCTCGCGCCGGCCGATGCCGAACGTGCCCGTGTCGGCGGCCGGGCCACCCGCGGGTTGGATGCGGTGCATCCGCTGGTCCTGCTGGCCAATCTCAAGCTGCCATCGGTGCAGCGGCCAGGCAGCGAACTCGGTCTCGAAGCGCTGACCGAATGGCTGGCGCGCGCGAGCGGCCGCGCATATCTGCGCATCGATCCGACCAAGATCTCGGTGGCCGACGTCACCGATCTCGTCTCGCATGCCTACGCGCGCCGGCATCGCATCCTGCCGGTCGAAGTCACGCCGACCCGTGCGCGCATCGCGACCAGCGAGCCCATGGCAGTGGACTGGCTGCCCGACATCCAGCGCCTGCTGCGCCGCGAGATCGAGCTGGTCGTCACCAACCCGCTGGACCTGCACCGCTACACGATGGAGTTCTTCGGGGTCACGCGGTCGATCCGCGGCGCCAAGGACATGCGCGATGGCAGCACCGAGGCGCCGTCGTTCGAGCAACTGGTCGAACTGGGCCGCTCGGGTGACGTCAACGCCGACGACCACCACATCGTCCACGTCGTCGACTGGCTGCTTCAGTACGCCTACGAGCAGCGCGCGTCCGACATCCATCTCGAACCGCGGCGCGACATCGGCCGCGTGCGCTTCCGCATCGACGGCGTGCTGCACAAGGTGTTCGAGATGCCGCCGCCGGTGATGACCGCGGCCGTCAGCCGCATCAAGGTGCTGGGTCGCATGGATCTCGCCGAGCGCCGGCGTCCGCAGGACGGGCGCATCAAGACGCGTTCGCCCGGTGGACGTGAAGTCGAGATGCGCCTGTCGACGATGCCGACCGCGTTCGGTGAGAAGGTGGTCATGCGCATCTTCGATCCGGACACCGCGTTCAAGCCGATCGAGCAGCTCGGCTTCGACGCCGGCGAAGCGAGTGCGTGGAGCGACCTTGTGCAGCGCCCCCACGGCATCGTGCTGGTCACCGGCCCCACCGGCTCGGGCAAGACGACGACGCTGTATTCGACGCTGAAGAAGCTGGCGTCCGACGACGTCAACGTCTGCACCGTCGAGGACCCGATCGAGATGGTGGCGGTCGAGCTCAACCAGATGCAGGTCCACAACGCGATCGACCTGACCTTCGCCCAGGGCGTGCGCACGCTGCTGCGCCAGGACCCCGACATCATCATGATCGGCGAGATCCGCGACCTCGACACCGCGCAGATGGCGGTGCAGGCCTCGCTGACCGGTCACCTGGTGCTGTCGACGCTGCACACCAACGACGCGCCGTCGGCGATCACCCGTCTGCTCGATCTCGGCCTGCCGCATTACCTCATCGCGTCCACGCTCAACGGCGTGCTCGCCCAGCGCCTGGTGCGCACGCTGTGCACGCACTGCAAGCAGCCGAAGGCCGTCGATCCGGAAGGCTGGCGCGCCCTGGTCGGCCCGGCCAGCGACCTGCCGCCGCCGACCACGGCCTGCCGCCCGGTCGGCTGTCTCGAATGCCGCAATACCGGCTACTTCGGCCGGCTCGGCATCTACGAACTGATGACGATGACCGCGCCGCTGCGCGCGATGATCCGCGCAGACATGGAGCTCGCCGGCTTCAGCCGCGCCGCCGTCGGCACCGGCCTGCGCACGCTGCGCATGGCCGGCGCGGAGAAGGTCGCGCTGGGCCTGACCACCATCGAGGAAGTGATGACGGTGCTGCCGCCGCAGGAGTGAGGGGCGGGCGTTCGTACGCGCGCGCTCCGGCAGGCGGTGCAAGCCGCTAAGCTGCCGCGTCCTCCTGCTGCGAACGCCTGCATGACCCGTCCGTTCCTCATCATCGAAACCGGCCAGCCGGTGCCCACGATGCGTCGCCATGGCACGTTCCCGCACTGGATCCGGGTCGCGGCGGGGCTGTCGCACCATGATGTCGAGGTCGTCGACGTCGAACGCGGTGCGGCCTTGCCGGACTCCGGGCGCTACGCGGGTGTCATCGTCACCGGCTCGGGCGCGATGGTCACCGAGCGCGCGGACTGGAGCGAACGCAGTGCCGAATGGCTGCGCGCGGCAGCGCATGGGGGCGTGCCGCTGTTCGGCATCTGCTACGGCCACCAGTTGATCGCGCACGCGCTGGGCGGCGAGGTGGGTGAGAACCCACGCGGCCGCGAAATGGGCACGTACCCGATCGAGATCACGCAGGCCGCCGGCGACGATGTGCTGTTCGCCGTCGCGCCCGCGCAGTTCCTGGCCCAGACCACGCACCTGCAGAGCGTGCTGCGCCTGCCCGAAGGCGCGGTGATCCTCGCACGGTCCGCGCTCGAGCCCCACCACGCCTTCCGCTGGGGCGATCGGGTCTGGGGCGTGCAGTTCCATCCCGAATTCAGTGCCACCCACATGCGCGGTTACATCCGTGCGCGCTCGGGGCCGTTGTACCGGGAAGGTGCGGATCCGGTGGCGCTGGTGGCCGCCGTCCGTGCAGCACCGGATGCGCGCGCGGTGTTGCAGCGGTTCGTGCGCATGGCGGAGGCCGTGCCGCGGACCTGATGTGCCGCGGCGTGCGCCGCAGGCATCGATGTGTCTACCTTCGGATTCGACTCGGCTTCGCTTTTGCTGCTTCTGCTGTTGCTATTGCTGTTGCTGTTGGTCTTGATTTTTCGAGCCGTAAAGCGAGCCGAGCATCGCAGGGCGGCGGGGCCGGAGAGCAGCCCATGTTTGAGCGCAGCGAGTTTGGGCTGCGTGCCCCGTCGCCCGAGAAGCACAGGGGCCCGCCGCGGCTTCATGCGGCGGATCGCGTCCGGCGAAGGGACTTTTTGGTTCCTTTTTGGTCCGTCAAAAAGGAACTCGCACGCGCAAGCGGGCGAAAGCCGTGCACTTGCGTTGTTTCGCTTCGTTCACCGCTGGTGCTTGATTCCAATGATCCGCGAAGAACAGAGCTTCCGCGCTGTTCGCGCGGCTTACTTTTGTCTTGTCAAAAGTAAGCACGACAGCGCGAAGGCGCTGGCGAACGGCGAAGCCGGCCCGAAGGGCGAGTGCCGAAGGCGCGAGTCAAACCGCCATCGCCGGACACTCGCCGATGCGATGAGGCCGCATCGGTCCCCTGTGCGCCTCCCCTGACGCGGCACGCAGCCCAAACTCGCTTCGCTCAGACATGGGCTGCTCTCCGGCCGCGTCAGGCTCCGGTGCTCGGCTCGCTTTACGGCTCGAACGTCAAAGGCTGGAAGCCAAAGCCAAAGCCAAAGCCAAAGCCAAAGCCTGAGCAGGAGCAGGTGTCGGAGGCGCAGCAGGAGATTACATAGCCCGAAGTCAGCCAATTCGGCCGCCATATCCATACAAATCGCTCCCCGTCGCCCGCCGGCCATGCGACCCCATGCAGTACGATGAGCACCCCTCGCGGCAGTCCGCTGCGGGGCGATCCCGAGACTGGACGACGCGGCAATGACGATTCGGAACGTAGGGGCCGGCCACGGCTGGAAGTGGCTCGTGCAGGCGGTCAACGTGGGCCGCGGCAATCCCCGTGCGGTCTACGGCGCGATCGCCATCGTCGCGTTGCTGGCGCTGCTGCCCAGCGTGCTGCAGCTGGTGCTGCAGGTCGCGTTCGGGCTCGACGCGCAGGCGCAGCTGGCGGTCATCGGCGCGACCTCGCTGCTGTCGATCCTGGTCTATCCGCTGCTGATCGGCGGCGTGATGCGGGTGATCGATGCTGTCGAGCGCGGTCGCCCGGCGCGCCCGGCCGACGTGTTCTCGACCTTTTCCGCCGACGCGGGTGCAGGGCGTCTGGTCGGCTTCGGCGTGCTGATGGGCGCGCTGTACATCGTCACCTTCTACGCACTGGTCAGCCTGTTCGGCGAGGGCGTGCCGGAGTGGTATCTGGAAGTGATGACGCTGTCGCAGGAAATGAGCGCCCAGGGCGGCTCGCCCGCATCGCCGCCCGAGATGCCGATGCCGCCGGCGGGCATCGGCCCGCTGATGGCGCTGGGCCTGCTGGTGGGCATCTACTTCGCCACGGTCTACGCGATCGGTCTGGCCCAGGTCGCGCTCGGCGGCCGTCCGGTGACGGCCGCGTTCCGCGACGGCCTGACCGGTGCGCTGAAGAACGTGCTGCCGGTGATGGTGGTCGCGGCGATCGCGATGGCCGGCGGCTTCGCGCTGATGCTGGTGTTCGGCATCGTCGTGGTGATGATCAGCGTGGTCGCCAGCCTGGTGCATCCGGCGCTGGCCGGCCTGCTGGTGCTGCCGCTGTACATGGCGCTGCTGCTGGTGCTCTACATCGTGATGTTCGGCGTCATGTATGCGATGTGGCGCGACATCTGCGCGCCGGTCGACAGCGACACGGCCGGCCCTGCATCACCGCCGGGCCAGATCGAACTGTAGGGAGACGTTCAACACGTCCGGCATTGCGCCAAAGCGGATGCGATTTTCAACAGCCGAACGGCGGGTCAATCCCGCGTCGTTGAGCGTTGAACCCGAAGGCACTGGATGACCCGCCGTGCGGCGGTTGAAACCCCCGCCTGACCGGACATGCGTCCGTTGAGAGCCGCGGGACTGGCGAGCAAACGCCGACGTGTTCGGATCTTTCCCGGGCTCACAGCGGCCACGTCGCGTCGAGCGCGAGCGTCAGGCTCCGGTCCACCGCGCGCATCAGCAGCGCCAGCAGCAGGAAGGCGGCCGGCAGTTGCAGGGCCAGCCAGAGCCGCACGGGCCCGGGCAGCGCCCGCGCCTCGCGGCGGACCACACGCGTGCCGGCGATCCGATCGTGCAGCGCCTGATGGCGCGGCGGCAGCGCGGCGAGCGCGTGCCCCAGATTGAGGCTGAGCCACGACAGCAGGCCCGCGGCGTGGCGCAGGCCCGCGCGCAGGAGGCCGGGCGGTAGCCCGTCGTCGTCGATCACGTGCAGGCCGAGCAGGCGCTTGCCCGGCGTCGCCTGCCAGCGACCGCCCTCGAAGCCCGCGAACCAGGCCAGCGACAGCAGGGCGAATGCCAGCGTTGGCAGCACCAGCAACTGGGTAAGCGCCGCGGCCAGGGCGACGACCGCGCCGTGCAGCGCGGGATCGCCGAGCCAGGACTGCGCCAGTGCCATCGGCGATGCGCCGGCGTCGAGCGCGGCTTGCATGGTGCCGGCCATCGCGCGGGTGAGCCCATCGAGCGCGCGGCTGCAGGCGTCCAGCCCGGCCGCCAGGTGGCGATGCAGCGCCGCGGCCACCACCAGCGCGATGGCCGCGGCGTCCAGCGACCAGGCGGCATAGCGATGGGTCAGCGGCGCGGGCATCACCTCGCCGCTCATGTCCGCTCGTCGCGCAGCGATCCGGGTTTGGGTGCCAGCAGGAGCGCGGCGATGATGCCGGCCTCGTACAGCAGGCACATCGGGATCGCGAGCATCAACTGCGAGATCACGTCGGGCGGGGTGATGATCGCGGCGAGCACGAACACGCCGACGATCGCGTAGCCGCGTGCCTCGCGCAGCTGGTCGGTGGTCACCCAGCCCATCAGCACCAGGATCACCAGCGCGACGGGCAGTTCGAAGCTCAGCCCGAACGCGAGGAAGATCACCAGCACGAAGTCGAGGTAGGCGTTGATGTCGGTCATCATCGCCACGCCGTCGGGCGTCACCAGGGTGAGGAAGCGGAACACCGACGGCAGCACGAAGAAGAACGCGAATGCGCAGCCGATGTAGAACAGCGCGACTGCCGACGCCAGCAGCGGCATCGCCAGGCGCTTCTCGCGCTTGTACAGCCCCGGCGCGACGAACGCCCAGGCCTGGTACAGCAGCCACGGCATCGTGACCACCAGCGCGGTGAAGAAGGCGAGCTTCAGCGGCGCGAAGAACGGCGAGGCGACCTCGATCGCGATCAGGTGCGCGCCTTCGGGCAGCTTGTCGAGCAGCGGCTGGGCCAGCATGCCGTAGAGCGTGTTGGCGAACGGCAGCAGGCACAGCAGCACGAGGCCGGTGCCGGCCAGGCCGCGCATCAGGCGCATGCGCAGTTCGATCAGATGGTCGATCAGGCTGCCGTCGCCGGTGTCGTCCTCAGCGTGCAATGCCATCGCCGGGGTCCTGTGGAAGCGTGGGGGACGGCGCGGGCGTCGGTGGCGTCGTGGGGTCGGCGGCGATCGCCCCGTCGGGCAACGGCGCGGCGGCCTCGTGCGGCGGCTCGCCAGGCATGCGTCGCGCGGTTTCGACCATGTCCTCGGTCTCGCGCCGGGCCTGCTCGACGCCCTCGCGCACCCGCGAGCCCGCATCGCGCAGCTGGGTGCCGACATCGGCGATCGACTGCTGCGCCTCGCGGACGCTTCGCTTGAGTTCCTCGGCCGCCAGTTCGCGGTCGAGCTCGGATTTGACCGAATACCACTGCGAACGCGCGCGGCGGATCCACACGCCGGCGAAGCGGGCGGCCTTGGGCAGACGCTCGGGGCCCAGCACGATCAACGCGATCAGCCCCAGGATCAGCAGTTCGCCGGTGCTTATCCCGAACATCGGTGCAACAGACGCCGCGCGTCAGCGCGGCACGTTGTCGTCGTGACGCGAGCGCTCGGTCGAGGCCGGATCCTTCGAACGATCATCGAGACGCTCGGGCGTCTCGTCCTCGTGCATGCCCTTCTTGAAGCCCTTGACCGCTTCGCCGAGATCGCGCCCGGCGCCGCGCAGCCGTTTGGTGCCGAACACCAGCAGGACGACGAGCAGGACGATGAGCCAATGCCAGATGCTGAAACTGCCCATGGCAGGTACCGGTGAAGTCGGGTGGACGGCGAGGATACCGCAAGCGGCCGTGCAGGCCGGTCACGTGCGGCCGTGCGATCAGTACTCGGGCAGCGGCTCGACGGTCGCGGGCTGGTCGTCGACCGGCTCGAAGGCCTGCGGCCGCGGGTCGTTGTGCTGCGCGGGAATCGTCGTCGCCTCGGGCACCTCGCGGATCGGCGGTGCGCTGGTCGCGGTGCGCGCGGTGGGCACGGCGCTGCCGCCGCGGGCGACGCGTGCGGTGGCGCTGGCTTCTTCCAGGCGGTCGCGGAAATCGACGATCGCGTTCGAAGGCGCCTGGCCGGCGCGGTTCTCGAGGATCGCGCGCGGCGTGGTGTTGGGGCCGTAGACGGCCACGTTGGCGTCGTCGTCGATCTGCAGCACCGCGCCGTCGAGCGCGACGCCGGCGAACAGGCCGCGTGCGCGCGACCACGACCAGATCTCGGCCTTGAGCTGGCCGTCGGTCAGCGCCGCGGCGTTGCGGCCCACCGGACCGGCGGCGACGCCGGCATCGGCGCCCAGGGTGAACTTGCCGTTGACGATCGATTCCAGGCTGCGCTCGTTGCGGAACACCAGCACCACGTCCGAGGACTGCACGCCGGCCTGGAAGCCGATGCTGCCGCCGGTGATGCGCACGAACGCGGGATTCGACCAGGTGCCGTCGGCGGTGCGCACCGACATCAGGCCGTGGCCGCGCCGCCCGCCGATGATCAGGCCGGCCTTGACGGTGTCGGGGATGACGACGATCGCGCGGGCTTCGTCGAGCAGCTTGTCGGGAATGCCGGATTCCGGGATCGCCTGGATCTCGCCGAGCACGCGGACGGCGTTCTGCGCGCGTGCGTCCTCGCGCGGCCCGGCGAATGCGGAGCCGGCGGCGAGCGAGACGCCGAGGGCGAGGGCCAGCAGGGCGCGGGGGCGACGGATGGTGGTCATGCGGACTCCAGGGGGCGGCACGTGCCGCGGGTCGGGCACGGAATCGGACAGCAGGCGGCGAACGGAGTTCAGGCTAGTGACGGTCGAATGAATCGCCGGTGAGTTCCCGAGCGTCACGCCGGCCTGCCCAAGGCGCCGGGCGCCTGCCATTCTATGCGGATGAACACGCCACCCCCCACCTCCGTACCGGCCGTCGTGCTGGTGAATCTCGGCACCCCGGATGCGCCGACGCCGAAGGCGGTCCGCCGCTATCTCGCCGAGTTCCTGCACGACTACCGCGTGGTCGCGCTGACGCGCTGGCTGTGGTGCCCGATCCTGCATTTCGTGATCCTGCCGTTCCGCTCGCCGCGGGTGGCGAAGCTGTATGCCGGCGTGTGGATGGACGGCGGCTCGCCGCTGGCGGTGCACACCGCCCGGCTGACCGAAGCGGTGCAGCGCGAAATGCCCGAGGCGCGCGTGGTGCACGCGATGCGCTACGGCAATCCGTCGCTGCGCACCGTGCTCGAGCAACTGCGCGATGCCGGCCATCCGCAGGTGCAGGTGCTGCCGCTGTATCCGCAGTATTCGACGACGACCACGGCCTCGGTCGGCGACATCGTCGATGCGGTGTTCGGCACCGACGGCCGTGCGCGGATGCGCGCCGACTATCACGTCGATCCCGCGTGGGTCGACGCCGTCGCCGCGTCGATCCGTGCCCACTGGGACGTCCACGGCCGCGGCGAGCGCCTGCTGTTCTCCTTCCACGGCATCCCGCAGCGCCTGGCCGACGCCGGTGATCCCTACCCGCAGCAATGCCGCGCCGGCTGCGACGCGATCGTGCGCGCGCTGGGCCTGCGCGAGGACGAGGCGATGCTGACCTTCCAGTCGCGGTTCGGCCGCGAGCCGTGGCTGCAGCCCTACACCGACGAGACGCTGAAGGCGCTCGGCCAGAACGGCGTGCGCACGATCGACGTGGTCTGCCCCGGGTTCGCGGTCGACTGCCTGGAGACGCTCGAAGAGATCGCGTTGCAGAACGCGGAGATCTTCCACGAGCACGGCGGGCAGGCGCTGCGCTACATCCCCTGTCTCAACGACGCGCCGGACCATGCGCAGGCGCTCGCCGCGCTGGTGCGCCGCGACCTGGCGGAGCGGTCATGAGCGACACGACGGCGGCGCGCCCGTTCGAGGTGCCGATCGGCATCGGCACGGTGCACGGCCTGCGCTTCGGCGCGCCCGGCGGACGGCGCGTGCTCGCGCTGCACGGCTGGCTCGACAATGCGGCGAGTTTCGTTCCGCTGGCCGCGCACCTCGACGGCCTGGACCTGGTCGCGCCGGACCTGCCCGGCCACGGCCGCAGCGCGCACATGCCGCCGGGTACCGACTACACCTTCGTCGGCGCCGTGCACCAGGTGCTCGATGTCGCCGATGCGCTCGGCTGGGACCGTTTCGCGCTGCTCGGGCATTCGATGGGCGCGGGCATCGCCAGTCTCGTCGCCGCTGCGGTGCCGGAGCGGATCGAGCGCTTCGTCGCGATCGAGGCGCTGGGCGCGCTGCCCGAGACCGTCGAGCAGACCGTGCCGCGATTGCGCGACGCGGTCGCCTCGGCACGCGGCCTGCCGCAGCGCGCCTTGCGCGTGTTCCCCGATCTCGATGCACCGGTGCGCGCGCGCATGCGCGTCAACGGCCTGTCGGAAGCCTCGGCGCACCTGCTGGTCGAACGCGGCGTGCGCGATGTCGACGGCGGCCACGTCTGGTGCAGCGATCCGCGGCTCACCGTGCCCACCGCGGTGCGCATGACGCCCGACCAGGTGGATGCCCTGATCGCCGGCATCGAATGCCCGACCCGGGTGATCTATGCCGATCCGCCACAGCCCTACCTGCCCGAACCGGACCGCACGCGTCGCGCGCGCTTGTTGCCCGAGGGCGACCTCGTGGTCATCGCCGGCGGGCATCACCTGCACATGGAGCAGCCGGGCGACGTGGCCGCGGCGATCGGCGATTTCCTGCGCCGCGCGGACTGACGCATCGCAGGACGCGCCGCATGCGCTGATGCGGGGCTCAGCCGGTCAGTAGCGCGTGCAGATCGCCCTTGAGCCGGCGGCCGTGGTCGCGGAAGTAATCGCGCGCGTCGCGCCACGCCGGGCAGCGCGCTTCGACCTCGCGCCAGAACGCGCGCGAATGGTCGGCGTGGATCAGGTGGCAGAGTTCGTGCACCAGCACGTACTCGAATGCCGACGGCGCGCCGAGCAGCAGCGCGAGATCGAGGGTCAGCGTGCCGTCGGGCGCCAGCGAGCCCCACTGCGAGGACATCACCTTGAGTCGCACGCGTGACGGTGTGCGCGGCAGGCCGGCGAGGTACACGGGCATCCAGCGCGCGATGTCGGCGCGCGCCTGCGCTTCGTAGAACTCGCGTAACGCGCGACGCAGGGCGGCCGGGCCGGCGTGCTCGGGCGCGGCGAACACCACCACGCCGTCTTCGCGCAGTCGCGCGTGGCTGAAACGCCCCGGCTCCCAGTGCACCGGGCAGGCGACGCCGCGCAATGGCAACTGGGTGGTCGACTCGCGCCGCAGCGGCAACGCACTGCCGTGTTCGGCCAGCTGCGTCGCCAGCCACCCGCGATGTTCCTGCAGGAAGGCGTCGCCGGCGACCAGGCTCGCGCGCATCGGCAGCGTCAGGCGCGCACCGCGTTCGCTGACACTCAAACGGATGCGCCGCGCACGCGGATCGCGCACGCGCACCACGTCGACATCGCGTCCGTCGTCGAGCCGGATCCGCAGCGTGTCGCGCTGCATCGGAACGGCACGGGCGGACGGCGACAGCAGGCGCGAGAGGGACGGCATGCGCGGATTGTATGCGCTGCGTGCGTCGCGACATGCACTGGCGCCGCGACGAACACGCATCCATCGATCCCGTCATTCCCGCGGCTTCCAACGGACGCATGTCCGGTCTGGCGGGAATCCAGCGTCGTTGCTCCTCGACCGTTCGGTGGATCCCGCGTTCACGGCAATGACGAAAACACCGCAGAACGGCCCAACAGTCGAGCGACTGCGTTCACTCCGCCTTCGACAGCTTCAACGCGCCTTCGAGCACCGTGAACAGGCGCTTGAACTCGCCGCGCATCAGCGCGAATCGCGCATCGAGCTCGGCGCGCATATCGTCGTTCTCGGTGTGCTCGAGCGAATCCAGCGCGCCGTCGAGCAGCTTGAACTTGCGGATGATCAGATCCTCGCCGAGCACGAAGGACACGTGGTCGTCGAGGTTGAGCGCGAGCTTGGTGACCTGTTTGCCGGCATCGAGATGCCGGGTGATCTCCTCGCACTGCAGGTCCTGACGCTGGCAGCGCACGATCGCGCCCTGGTCGGACGGATCCTTGAGTTCGCATTCCTCGCCCAGCGTCAGACCGTCGGGCAGCGGTTCGCCGGCGATCCAGCCCGTCATCACCACCCGCGGCGAGACTTCGGCATTGAGCGGCAGCGCGGGGAAGCTGCCCAGCGCGGTGCGGATCTCCGACACCACGTTCTCGGCGCTCTTGCGGCTGGAGGTGTTGACCGCGATCACGCCGTGCTCGAGATCGATCAACGCATCGCTGCGCACCGGCTTGACGAACGCGCGTGGCATCAGTTCCTGCAGCAGATCGTCCTTCATCTGCTTGCGCATCTTGCCGCCGGGCTTGCGGCCCTGCTTGTCCTCGAATTCCTCGATGCGGCGCGACAGCAGTTCGTTGACCACCGGGCCGGGCAGGATCTTCTCCTCGCCGCCGACGGTGACCCAGATCGCATCTTCGATCCGGTGGGTCATCGCCTCGGCATCGCGGGCGATCGGCGAGACGAAGCCGCGCGACGACATCTCCAGCGGGCCGACCGGCTTGAGCGGGAATTCGGCCAGGCGCGCGTCGAGTTCCGACAGGTCGAGGGCGGTGGGGAAGCGGAACAGGGTCAGGTTGCGGAAGAACATCGGTATCGGGAATCCATGAAGAGTGAGGGCAGACGCGCAGGGCGCGAACGCCGGGAAAATCGGGAAGGACGTGCGGCGCGCCGCGCCGCGACGTCACCGTGCGGTCATGACGCCTGCGCTGGCGCGTCGTCCTCGTGCCAGGCCGGCACGGCGCCGCCGGGTGCGAGCGCTGCGCCTGCACCGAGGCCGAGGAAGTCGAACAATTTGGGATCACTGAGCTGCGAAGGACGGATGTCGCCGAGCGCGCGCGCGATGGTCTCGATGCGGCCGGGCGTCTCGCGTTCCCAGGCGTCGAGCATCTTCTTGACCTGCTTGCGCTGCAGGTTCTCCTGCGAGCCGCACAGGGTGCAGGGAATGATCGGGAACGCCTTCGCCTCGGCATACGCCGCGATGTCGTCCTCGGCCGTATAGGCCAGCGGCCGGATCACGACGTGTTTGCCGTCGTCACTGCGCAGCTTCGGTGGCATGCCGCTGAGCTTGGCGTGGAAGAACAGGTTGAGGAAGAACGTCGCGACCAGATCGTCGCGGTGATGGCCCAGCGCGATCTTGGTGAAGCCGTTCGCTTCCGCGTAGCTGTACAGCGCGCCGCGGCGCAGCCGCGAGCACAGCGAGCACATCGTCTTGCCTTCGGGAATCACCCGGCTGACGACCGAATAGGTGTCCTGTTCGATGATATGGAAGTCCACGCCGAGCGCTTCGAGATACGTCGGCAGGACGTGCTCGGGAAACCCGGGCTGCTTCTGGTCGAGATTGACCGCGGTGATCGAGAACGCCACCGGCGCCTTCTTCTGCAACTGCAGCAGGATGTCGAGCATCGTGTAGCTGTCCTTGCCGCCCGACAGGCACACCATGACCTTGTCGCCGTCCTCGATCATTCCGAAATCGGCGATCGCGCGGCCCACCTGGTGACGCAGGCGGGTCGCCAGCTTCTGGGTCTCGTGCGCGCCGCGGCGCGGGTCCCGCGAGCGCGGCAGGGGTTCTTGCAGGGGCAGGACGGTGCTCATCGGCCCTAGTTTACCGGTCACCCCGTCGCACAGCCTGCGCCCGCACAGCACAGCACAGCGCGCCTTGCCCGTGCCTCTTGCCCGCGGCGCCTGGCGCGCCGGTCGGTGCCGTCTGACGCACAACGGGCGCCGTATGGCGCCCGTCGTGGCGTCGCGTGGACGGGTCAGTCCACCCAGACCAGGTTGCGTGTGTTGGCGTCGGTGGTGATCTCGCGCACCCGGCCGCTGCCGTCGAACTGCACCTGGAACTCGGCGAAGCTGCTCATCCAGTAGCGCCACAGGTCGGCGCCGAGGTCCGGGTTCTCGCTGCTGATCGGGTAGCCCAGCGACATCAGCACCTGCTCGCGGGTCATGCCCGGGGTGATCTTGGCGCGCTTGATCGCGTCCTGGATCTTGGCCGGATAGCCGGCGATCTTCAGCGCGGGATCTTCGGTGACGACGTAACGCTTCGCGAAGTCGGCCAGGCCGATGTCTCGGCTGTAGTCGTTGCCGATCGCCTGGCGCGCACCGTCGATGCGCACGTTGACGCGGTGCCGGCCGTAACCGGTGACGCTGACCGGCGTGCCCACCGGGACCACGCGCTTGCCGTTCTCGGCGTAGTTGCTGTCGCTGATCCAGCTGCCGTCGCTGCGCATGTTGCAGCACAGGTAGCCGTCGTATTTGTCCTGGGCGAGGGCGCCGGCGCTCGCGGCGAGCAGGGCGGCCGCGAGCAGGGCGGTGGAGGGGCGGATCGGGGTCTTGCGCATCGTGACGTCCTTGGCGGATGCGGCCGGGGCGCCGCGAGCGGGAGCGGCGCGCGGTCGCCCGGCGCGGCACGCCATCCCCGTCTGGCGTGCCGCGCATTCTTGCAGGCCGGTCGGCGGCCGCCAAGCCTGGTGGCGGCGGGCATCGGGTAAGCTCGACCCATGGCGTCCGACCCCATCGACGACAGCAGGCACGAAGACACCGCCGGTGTCCGGCTGGTCGCGTTGCGGCGCGAGCACCGCGAGCTGGACGCGGAAATCGTGCGCCTGCAGCACGATCCCGCGCACGAGGAGCTCACGCTCAAGCGGCTGAAGAAACGCAAGCTCCTGCTCAAGGACGCGATCACCCGGCTGGAGTCGGACCTGATCCCCGACGAACCCGCCTGATCGATCCGCGGGCGGTGCCCGCATGTGACAGACGACGCACGTGGCCGCTCACCCGCAGCGACCACGCGCATCGGGCGCGCGGGCCCGTCACTCCGCCGGCGGCACCGCGGGCGCGGTGCGCACCGCCTCGGGGCTGACCTTCTCGATCGAGTGACGCAGCTCGCGGCCGAGAATCACCTTCGCGTCCTTGGCCAGCACGGCCAGGCGCTCGTCGAACACCAGCTTGCTGTTGCCGTCGAGCTTGACCAGACCCAGTTCGCGCAGCTTCTGGATGAACCCGCGGAACAGCGACTTGTCGAAGAACTCCGGCGCCGCGGGCGCGTACAGAAGCGACAGGCGCTGCGCGGCGAGCTGGCACAGGCCTTCGAGCTCGCCGGCGCCGAGCGTGCCGGGGCCGTTCTTGGCCAGCACCGAGATCGCGATGTAATAGCGCTCGAAGGCCTGCTGCAAGGGGTGGCTCAGCGCACGCAGGCGGAACACCTCGTCGGTCTGGCCGGCATTGCGCGCGAACACCTCGCCGTCGTCGCCGCTCGCGACCTCGAGCAGGCCTTCGCGCACGAACACATCGAATGTGCGCTCAATGCGCTCGGCAAAGCCGTCCTCGTTCCAGGGCAGGAACAGCTCGGCCTGCAGGAACGGGTACATCGTCCGGCCCAGCCGGCGCACGGTGTGCCGGCTCATGCGCCGGTTGTGCAGGAAGCAGCACGCGATCCATGCCGAGGCGGTGTACAGGTGCAGCACGTTGTTGCGGTAGTAGGTGAGCAGCACCGCCTGCTCGTCGTCGACGCGCAGCACGTCGCCGAGCGGATGCGCGACGCGTTCGAGCACGCCGATCTCCTCGCCGTGGGCGACGATCTCGGCCGGCGTGTGCGGGGTGATCGTCACGCGGTCCGAGTACGGCACTTCGGCCAGCATCTGCTTCGACAGCGCGATCTGCGCCAGCAGGTCGGCCTCGCCCATCGCATGCTTGGGCGTCGACAGCAGCGCCATCGCCAGCAGGTTGATCGGATTGACGTCCGCGGCGCGGTTGATGTTGACGTGGATGCGCTGGGCCAGCACGTCGACCGTGGTCGCCAGCCACGCCGGCTTGTCGTCCTCGGAGACCGGGCCGCCGTCCCACTCGGGCGCCAGCTCGGCGAGCACGTCGCTGAGATGGATCGGCTCGCCGAAGTTCACCACCACCTGGCCGAAGTTCGAGCGCAGCACCTGCGGGATGCTCCACAGCAGCTGCCAGATCGACTCCTTCTTCTTCTGCTTGCCCGACAGTTCGTCGAGATAGCTGTTGCCTTCCATCAACTTTTCGTAGCCGATGTAGACCGGCTGGAACAGCACCGGCTTGCGCGGTTCGCGCAGGTACGCGCGCAGCGTCATCACCAGCGCACCGCCCTTGGGCGGCAGCAGGCGCCCGGTGCGCGAGCGGCCACCCTCGATGAAGTACTCGATCGAATAGCCGCCGCCGACCAGCTGCGCCATGTATTCGGAGAACACCGCCGAGTACAGCGCATTGCCGCGGAAGCTGCGCCGGGCGAAGAACGCGCCGCCCTTGCGCAGCAGCGTGCCGATGACCGGCAGGTTGAGGTTGACGCCGGCGAAGATGTGCGGCGGCACGATGCCGCGGCCGTACAGCAGGTACGACAGCAGCAGGTAATCCATGTGGCTGCGGTGACTGGGCACGTAGACGATCTCGTGCCCCGGCGCGGCTTCCTTGAAGCGGTCCAGGTGATGCACCAGCACGCCGCGGAAGATCCGGTTCCACACCGTGGTCAGCAGGAAGCTCGCCGAGCGCACCACCGGATGCGAATAATCGGCGGCGATCTCGTAGGCATAGGCGTGGGCCTTCTTCCACGCGTCCTCGGGCTTGCTGGTGTCGCGGCGCGCCTGGTCGGCAATCGCCTCCTTGACCGACGGCGAGGCCAGCACCTTGTCGACCAGCAGCCGCCGGGTCGAGAGATCCGGCCCGATGATCGCCTCGCGCACCCGGTTGAAATGCGTGCGCAGCACCCGCGAGAGCTTGCGCACGGTGCGTTCGGCGCCGAGCTCTTCGGCCAGCAGCGGGCGCACCTCGACCGGCTCGGCGAACCGCACCAGGGTGTCGCGGCCGTTGAGCAGGATCGACAGCAGCCGGCGGAAGCGGCCGACGATCGCCCAGTTCTCCGAGAACAGCACCGAGAACCAGCCGTTGTTCTTGTCGGGCGAGCGGCCGACGAAGATCGAGACCGGCACCACCTGCACGTCGAGGGCGGGATCGAGCCGGTGCGCCTCGAGCAGGCGCGACAGCGATTCGGAATGCGTCGACTTCGACGGCGCCATGCCGGCCGCCAGTGCCAGCGCGCCGCCGGCATTGCGCCGCGACAGCGCGACGTAGGCGCGCTTGCGCCCCAGCGGGTCGCCGGGCAGCGGCTGCAGCGGCGACGGCAGCCCGGCCTCGCGGCAGGCGCGTTCGAGGATCAGCGCGTTCGAGAGGCCGTAATCCTCCAGCACGTAGCAGACCGGCCGGTGGTCGACCAGCGCCTCGGGCGTCTGCGGCTCGACCTTCAGGCCGATCCACGGCCGGATCAGCCGCCCGAGCAGACCGGCCCACCACGGTGCGCGCGGCGTGCGGGTCCGCGGTGCCAGCGGCACGGGCAGCTGGGCGGCGGATGGGGGTGGGGTATCGGGGGTCGGATCCATGCCACCACCGGCCGGCGGCGCTGTGGCGCCGTCATCGATGGGGCTCGGGGCGCCGGCGGCGGCCTCGGGATCGGCCGCGCGGCGCGGGTCCTGGCCACCCGGGAATTGCAGGGAAGGTTGGTCGGGCATCGGCGGCATTATGCCCAAGGCCGGGGGGCAGGCCGCAGGGAAGCCTGCCTGTTCAGGATCCCGCCGGCGCGCGGTCGGCCGGCGGCGCGTCGGCCGCTGCCCGTGCATGGCGGAGGAAATCAACGAGGTACCAGCGCCCGCCGATGCGTTCCGCTGCGACGACCGCGTCGACGGGCCGGCCGGCCAGCAGGTAGCGCATCCGCACCTGCGCGGTGTCGCCGGTCTGCTCGAGCAGGGTGACCTCGAGGCTGTCGAAGGCCATGTCGAGGTCGAGGCCGTAGTCGCGCAACTGGCGCTTGGTGGCCGAGAACAGCGGCGACAGCGCGGTCAGGCCGTCGTGCATGCCGGCCTGGCCCAGGCGCGCATCGTCGCCGACGCCGCCCTGGCGGCTGGCCTCGACCAGGGCGGTGATCGTGGCATGGGCGCGGTCGCGGTCCGACAGCGGGGCTTGCGCGGCCCAGTCGCTGATCGCCGCCACCAGTTGGGTGTAATGCGCACGCTCGCCGTCGCTGAAGGCGCCGTCGTGTTCCAGGTACTGGGCCGCGAACACGCCGAGCGCGATCGCGGCCGAGCGCAGTTCCCGGTCGGCGCCGGCGAATTGGCGGTTGAAGGCCTGCAGCAGGGAGCGCTCGGCCTGGGGCGCGGACAGCGCCGCCAGCACCGCCGGCACCTGGCCCGACAGCGGCAGTTCGGTCAGCGGCCAGCGCGAGCGCCCCTCGCGCCAGGCCTGGTCCAGCGGCTGGGCCAGGGCGGGGGGCACGGCGTCGTGCGCGAAGGCGGCGAGGTCACCGTTGCGCAGGTGCGCGGTCAGGCCGGTGACCGCCTCGGTCGGCGTGGCGCCTCCGGTCGCGGGCTCGGGCGTTTCGGCGGCCTCGCGCTGACAGGCGCCGAGCCACAGCAGCAGCGGCAGCACGGCGAACAAAGGCCACGGCCGTGGCCCGCGCATGTCCCGGGTGGCGGCCTGCGCCTGCATCCGATGTCCCCTGTGGTGTTCCGACTGTCCATCCTGCATCGCCGGCCCGGGCACCACAAGCGCGCTGGCCGCTCCGCTCAGAGGTCGCGCAGCACCCAGCCGGGCGGGGTGTCGGCGGCGCCGGCATCGAGCGCGGCCTGGGCGATCGCCTCGGGTGCGCGGCCGGCCTTCCAGGCCGCGGCCACCGCGGCCAGGCGCTCACGCGTCGCCCGGGTATAGGCGCCTTCGAGTTCGTTCTGCGCGTCGACGGCCAGCTTCTGCGGATACAGCGTGCGCGCATCGTCACTCTGGTTGAGCAGGGCGATCATCCGCGCCAGGCTGCTGCGGAAGGTCTCGGCCGACAGCGCGGTGCGCTGGGTGCGCTGCAGATGCCAGACCGTCAGGTATTCCACCGGCCCCAGCATGCGCCGCGGCGAACCGCCGAAGAACTGGCCGGAGGCGAACGTGCTCGCGTCGAGCGGACCGGTGCTGTCGGGCAGCCGGGTCGCGCCCCAGGAGCTCAGGGCGCCGCCGGGCAAGTCCATGCGCCGCAGCGCGGTGCCGAAGGTCTCGGCGAGCAGGCGCTGGGCGCGCAGATCGTCGCTTTCCGCGACGACTCCCAGCAGGCGCAGGAAGACCGGATAGCGGTCTTCGCCGAGCCGTCGCACCAGCCGCTTGAGCACCGTCAGCCGGTATTCGGGATCGGGGTGCGCGGCCAGCGCCGACACCAGACGGTCGGCTGCGGCGCGCAGGGCGGCGGCGGACGGGACATCGTTCATCGCGGCGGAGTATCGCACTGCGACCGAGGCGCCCGCGCCGGGGATACCCGGTCAGCGGGGGCGGTGCTCGGCGGGATCAGGCCAGCGCGTCGAGAATCGCGTCGGCGCCGACGTCGGCCGCCTGCGACAGGTCGAGCGCCGCGAGACGGTGCTCGAACGCGATGTCACCGCCGAGCTGGCGCAGGCCTGCCGGAACGCCGTCCCAGGCCGCGACATTGAGCACGTCCTCGCCGGGATCGGCGGTCGGGCCACGCGGTGCGCCTTCCGACGGCGTGTCGCCGACCGGGCCCCGGCCCTCCGCACCCTGATGCCGCAGATCATCGAGCGCGACCTGCCCGCCCAGCCGGTCGAGGCTGGCGGCGTTGAAGCCGGCGTCGGACGAAATGCTGCTCATGACGGGACCAAGGATCTCGGAGGAAACGGGCGGTGGCCGCAGTGACGGCGATGGCGCGACTGTAACGCCGGCGACATGCACCGGCCATCTCGGGCTGGCCCTAGGGGTGTACGGGATGGCCCCGTACGGCGCGCGAAGATGAATCCGACATGGCCTGAGGTCACCCGAGCGGTCGTTGCGGAACTCGGCGCGCGGCGCCGACGGAGCGCCAACGGCTGCGTGCTAGCCTCGGCGGCGACCCCTGAAACGCTCCGGAAATGCCGATGGCCGAGCAGAACGAAGGCGCGGACAAGACCGAGAAACCGACCAGCAAGAAGCTCAAGGACGCGCGCAAGGAAGGCAACGTCGCCAAGAGCCGCGAGCTCACCAGCACCGTGCTGATCATGGGCTGGCTGGCCGGCGGCTGGCTGCTGATGGGCGATATGTATCGCCGCGTCAGCGGGCTGTTCGAGCAGGCCCTGGTGGTGATGACGCAGCCGTTCGACACCGCATTGCGCAGCATCGTGCCGCTCGCCGTGCAGACGCTGCTGGCGATGACCCTGCCCCTGTTGCTGCTGGCGGTGCTGCTCGCCCTGCTGGTCGAGTTCCTGCAGGTCGGGCCGGTCGCGACGATGAAGAAGGTCACGCCCGACCTGACCAAACTCAACCCGGTCAGTGGCATCAAGAAGATGTTCTCGATGGACAACCTCATCGAGCTGGTGAAATCCGTGTTCAAGAGCGCCGCCCTGCTCGGCATCGGCGGTTTCGTGCTGTGGGGCATGATTCCCAGCCTGCTGCACCTGCCGTTCGCCGAGCCCGCGGCGATCGGCAGCGCGATCTGGCACGCGCTGAAGTGGATCGGCATCTGGACGATCTTCGTGTTCTTCTTCGTCTCCGCGCTCGACGCCTCGTACCAGAAGTTCTCCTACATCAAGAAGCTGCGCATGAGCCGCCGCGACATCAAGCAGGAGGTCAAGGAGAACGAGGGCGACCCCTACGTCAAGCAGCGTCGCAAGCAGTTGCACCAGGAGTGGTCGCAGCAGAACATGCTCAACGCCGTCCGGGGCTCGAGCGTCGTCGTGACCAATCCCACCCACATCGCCGTCGCGCTGCAGTACGAGCAGGGCGTGGACGACCTGCCGCTCGTCGTCGCCAAGGGCGAAGGCCACATGGCCGAGGAGATCCGGCGCGTGGCCGAGGAATCGGGCGTGCCGATCCTGCAGAACGTGCCGCTGGCACGCGGCCTCAACGCCAAGGTCGAGATCGACGACTACATCGGCAACGACTTCTTCGAGGCCGTGGCCCAGGTGCTGTACTGGGCCGAGGGCATGCGCCAGGGCGAGGCCCGACCCGCGCCGCCGGAATTCGTGCCGCCGCCGGAGATGCGCACGGAGATCGGCCTGCCCGACGACGCACCGCCCGCGCCGCCGTTGGCGGACGATGCGAGCGTCGTCGAGCGCTTCGAGGATCCACGGGGTCCGATGCGCTGACAGGATCTGATTTCGAGCGTTGTGGTGTGGGTGCGGTGTGACTGCTGCGGAATTGCGGATCGGATAGGGATATCGCGTCTGGCGGGGTTCGGAGTCGCGCGAAAGGGCTACGCGCGTTGCCCTTGCTGTTGCTGTTGCTGTTGCTTTCGGCTTTGGCTTTGGCTTTGGCTTTGGCGTTTGACGTATCGAGCCGTAAAGCGAGCCGAGCATCGCAGGGCGGCGGGGCCGAAGAGCAGCCCATGTCTGAGCGCGGCGAGTTTGGGCTGCGTGCCCCGCTGACCGAGAAGCGCAGGGGACCGCCGCGGTTTCATGCGGCGGATCGCGTCCGGCGAAGGGACTTTTTGGTTCCTTTTTGGTCCCTCAAAAAGGGACTCGCACGCGCAAGCGGGCGAAAGCCTTGCACTTGTTTTTGTTTGCTTTTCCTGGGGACCAAAGCGGGCGCGAAGAACAGAGCTTCCGCGCTGTTCGCGCGGCTTACTTTTGTCTTGTCAAAAGTAAGCAAAACCGCCATCGCCGGACACTCGCCGATGCGATGAAGCCGCATCGGTTCCCTCCGCTCCTCGCCTGACGCGGCACGCAGCCCAAACTCGCTGCGCTCAAACATGGGCTGCTCTTCGGCCACGCCAGGCTCCGGTGCTCGGCTCGCTTTACGGCTCGGAAGAGCAAACGCTGACAGCCAAAGCCAAAGCCAAAGCCAAAGCCAAAGCCAAAGCCAAAGCCAAAGCCAAAGCCAACGCCAGAGCCAGAGCCAACATCAACGCCACAGCCGAAGCCAACGTCACGGCCTCGGCCATGGCCAGAACCCGCGCAAGGCCACACGGTAGAGTCGACGCCCAAGCGAATCGATGCGGTTTCAAGCGATCGCGCGGAAACGGCACGCACGCCGGCGGAGGTCCAGCCGCCATCAAAAGCGGAGGGCAACGCGCCCCCAACATGAGCCACTACCCCCCGAACGCCCCCTTGAGCGCATTGATCAGCCCGCTGTTGTCGACCAGCCTGCGCATCACGACCTCGACGAACACGCCCAGCATCAGCAGGATGATCGCCGTCGCCAGCCACGCCTTGATCGGCATCGTCAGCGCGAAGACGTTGAGCTGCGGCGCGTAGCGGTTGACCAGGCCGAACGACAGGTCGATCACCAGCAGGATCACCATCGCCGGGCCGGCCAGCAGCAGCATTGCGGTCATCAGGTAGCTGAACTGCCCGACGAACAACGCCATGCCGCTCATGCGGATGTCCGGGAAGAAACTCATCACCGGCCACACCGTGTAGCTGGTCATCAGCAGATCGAGAAACACCAGGAACGCGCCGCTGGCCATGAACAGCCAGGCCGCCAGCTGGGAGAGGAATTCGCCGTGCAGCGAGGTCTGGTGGCCCTGCACGGGATCGAAGATCTGCGCCATCGACATGCCCACCTGCGTGTCGATGATCACGCCGGCCGAACTGATCGCCCAGAACACGACGCCGTAGCAGAAGCCGATCGAGATGCCGATGAAGGTTTCCTTGAGCACGATCGCCGACCAGTGCGCGGTGCCGGCGGCTTCGATCGGGGGCGCACCGGCCAGTGCGATCGGGATCGCGACGATCGCCAGGCTGACCATGAAGCTGTTGCGGACCATCGCCGGCACCGTCTCGGTGGTCAGCAACGGCAGCATCAGGAAGGCGCCGGCGATACGCGGCAACGTCAGCGCGAGCGCCAGCAGCGGGTTCTGCGCGAAATCGAACACCGCCTCAGCGCCTGACCAGACCGGGGAAGTCGAGGAAGATCCGGTCGGCGAACACATACAGCGTGCCGCCGATCAGCGAGCCGGTGACGAACAGCATGATCACGACCGTCAGGAACTTCAGCGCATACGGGAACGTCTGCTCCTGCAGCTGCGTGGCCGCCTGCAGGAACGCGACCACCAGGCCGACCAGCGCCGCCGCTGCGACCGGCGGGCCGGACAGCAGCAGCACCAGCCACAGCGCTTCCTTGGTGAACTCGAGGACGTCGCCCATCTATGCGGCCGTCCCGTAGGTCAGCACCAGGCCGTGCACCAGTTTGGCCCAGCCGTCGATCAGCACGAACAGCAGCAGCTTGAACGGCAGCGACACCGTGGTCGGCGACAGCATCATCATGCCGAGCGCGAGCAGGATGTTGGCGACCACCAAATCGATGATCAGGAACGGCAGGAAGATCAGGAAACCGATCTGGAACGCGGCCGTGAGCTCGCTGACGGTGAAGGCCGGCACGATGACGATGAAGTCGTCCGGTGTGAGTTCGGCGCGGCGTTCGGGCGGCAGCATGCGCTGCACGCTGCGCAGGAAGAACGCGCGCTCCGAATCGCTCGAATGCTGGATCAGGAACGTGCGCAGCGGCTCCTTGCCGGCGTCGACCATCGTCAGCAGGCGGTTGGTATCGAATGCCGTGCCCACCGGTGGCGGCGAGGCCGGGGCGCTTGACTGCATCACTTCCTCGGCCAGTCCGGGCAGCGGGGCGTCCGCCTCGTCGCGGCGCGGATCGTTGCTCGATCCGCCGCGCACGGCGCTGAACATCGGGTCGGGCGCCGCGCCCGCGGCCTGGGCCTCGGTTTCGGCAGCGAGGCCATCAGCCGCGGCCGGGCTGGCCGGCGGCGGATCACCGGGCGCGGCTTGCGCGGGGGCTGCGTCGTCCGGACGCACGTCGATCGGCCGACCCTCGCGGATCGCCTGCTGTTGCGCGCGCGCATCGATCTGGCGCTGCACCGACGCCGGCGGCGGGCGCCCTTCGAGACGTGCCTGCACGGCCTCGTTGACGTCCAGGATCACCGGGTACATCACGTAGATCGACAGCACGATCGCCAGGCCGTTGATGACCACGTTCGGCGGCACCTGCTGCAGGCCCAGCGCGTTGCGCAGCAGGCTCAGTACCACGACGATCTTGGTGAACGAGGTCACCATCACCGCGACGAACGGGGCCAGCGCCAGACTGACCACCGTCACCAGCACGAGCGCGGGCGAGAAAGTGCTGAAATCCATCGATCAGCTCCAGCCGATCAGGCGCACGCCGAGCGTGTCGCCGACCGCGACCAGCTCGCCGCGCCCGGCCACGCGGCCGTTGGCGCGGATGGTCACGTTCGCGCCTTCCAGATGCGCCGGCAGGGCGAACACGTAGCCGGGCTGCAGGCCGGCGATGTCGCCGAGGCGGAGTTCGACCGCGCCCAGCTCGAACGCGACCTCGACCGGCAGGTGGGCTGTCGGATCGCCGGACGGGGGCGGCGCATCGGTGCCGGCTGCATCGGGCGTGTCGGTCTCGGACATCGGAACGGTCTCCTGGAAACGGGGTCGGGAATGGGGTGGGCCGTCGATGCGCCAGCCGTCGCCCGATGCGCGCACCGGCCAGCGCTGTCCTGCGGCTTCGGCGTGCACGGGCGGCGCGCGGGTGGTGCCGACGACGATCACGTCGCCGGGGCGCAGGCTGCGCAGGTCGGCCCGCGTCAGCGGCGGGCCGGCGACGGCGATCAAGGCCGGCGCCGGCAGCTGGCGCCAGTGGCCCGGATCGGCCGGCAGTGCGCTCGCCGGATCGCGTGCGAGGAACGTGTCGAGCCACGCGAGCGGAACGCGCAGCGTGCCGGTCAGTGCCGGCTCGGGCGCTTCCGCGTCCGGGGTCAGCTCGAACCCGAGCCAGACGGCGTCGGTGCCGGTGGCGGCTGGCGCGGCGTCGGTGGCCGGCACCAGGGACGTGCCGAGGACGTCGCTCAGGCGCACCAGGGCCGCCTCGTGCGCGAGGCTCCACGCGAGGATCCGTGCCCGGCCCTGGCGGTCCTGCCACTGCAGGGCGTCGTCGTCGGCGCCCGCCGGGGCCGCGGTCAGGTGCAGGCCGAGCCGCACGCCGTCGGCGTCGAGTTCGAACAGGCCGCCGGGTTCGACCGCGTGGCCGCCGCGCAGCGTCAACGTGCCGTCCGCGCCGACCCATCGGCGTGGACAGCGGTGCAGCTCGCGCAACGTCGCCGCCTGCGCGGGCGCCAGCTGCGGAATGCGGCCGCGCAGCGGGGCCACCGCGGGCACGAGGCGACCGGCGGCGGGCGTGTCAGCCATGTCCAAGGGCCACCTTCATCAGTTCGGGGAGGGATCGCACGCCGAGTTTGCCCATCATGTTGGCGCGATGCAGTTCGACGGTCTTGATGCTGATGCCGAGGATGTCGGCGATGATCTTGTTCGGTTTGCTGGCGACCACGAGGTCCAGTACCTGGCGTTCGCGCGGGCTCAGCGCGTCGAGTCGGGCGTCCGGCGGCGAGCCGGTCTGCCGGCGCTCGCGGCTCAGCGCGGTGCGGATGGCTTCGATCAGCGCCTCGTCGCCGAAGGGTTTTTCGAGGAAGTTCGACGCCCCCTTGCGCATCGCCTCCACCGCCAGCGGCACATCGCCGTGCGCGGTGACGAACACCAGCGGCAGCGTCGAGCCGCGGCGCAGCAGTTCGTCCTGCAGTTGCAGCCCGCTCATTTCCGGCATGCGGATGTCCGACACCAGGCACTCGCCGTCGCCGTGGCGGGTGCTGTCGTAGACCGTGAGGAACGCGGCGCCGGATGCGAACGCGCGGACCTCGAAATCCGCGGTTTCCAGCAGCCACGCGGTGGAATCGCGGAAGCCGTCGTTGTCGTCGACCAGATAGATGCAAGGCGCGCTGGGCATGCTCATATCCTCCTGTCCGGGGTCGGCAGGGTGAACCCGAACACACTGCCGCCACCGTCCCGGGCTTCGAAGAACAGACGGCCTTCGTGGTATTCGATGATCGAGCGGCAGATCGCCAGGCCGATCCCGAGGCCGTCGGATTTGGTGGTGTAGAACGGCGAGAACAGCTGCGCGCTCTCGGCCTCGCTCAGGCCCGGCCCGCGGTCACAGACCCGGACCTCGATTTCGCCGTCTAGGTTGACCCTGCCTTCGATGCGCAGACCGCGCTGCGCGGCGGGGATCTCGCGCATCGCCTCGATCGCGTTCTTGACCAGGTTCAGCAGCACCTGCTCGACCATGACCCGGTCGGCGTAGACCTGCGGCAGCCCCGGTGCCAGCGCCAGCTCGACGCGCAGCTGCTGGCGCTCGGCTTCCAGGCGCAGCAACTCGAGCACCGTGTCGACGATCAGCGGCAGGTCCTGGGCATCGCGCCGCGGCTCGCGGGCACGGACGAACTCGCGCACCCGCGCGATCACCGCGGCTGCGTGTTCGGCCTGGGTGCGGGCAGCCTGCAGCGCGCGTTCGACCTGCACCGGGCCACCCGCCTGGCCGACCAGGCGCAGGCTGCCGTTGAGATAGTTGACGATCGCCGCCAGCGGCTGGTTGAGCTCGTGGGCGAGCGTTGCCGCCATCTCGCCGACCGACATCATCCGCGAGGTGAAGAGCAGCTTTTCCTGCTGCGAGCGGTGCGAATCGAGGGTCTCGATGCGCTCGCTGATGTCGACCGCGGTGAGCAGAGCGAGTGCCTGGCCGCCGCTGTCGAGATCGCGCCAGTGCAGGGCATACCAGCGGCCGCTGACCGGGGCGCGGACCTCGTCGCCGCGTGCATCACCGGTCAGATCGCCGTACAGCGTGGCCAGCAGGGCATCCCGCTGCGCGTGCCCGGGCAGCGTGCCCAAGTCCGAGCGGAAGCGCGCGTTCTGGGCGACCAGGGCGCCGCTGCGGCGGTCGAACGCCGCGCAGGCGAACGGCACCGCATCGAGGATGTCGGACAGCGCATCGCCTGCCGCTCTGTCAGGGCTGCCGGACGGGGCGCGGGCGGCCGGGCGACGCCGCACGGGGCCGGACGACGTCATGCGGGAAGGAGGCCTGCGTTACCGTAGCCGGGCACCGCTGGGGTGCCGTCCCGGCCTGGAGCCATGAACCACGCAGCGTCCATTCGCCCGATCGCGGGCCACCCCGTGTCCCGTGTTCTCGCCTTGGCGATCGCCGGCCTCTTTTCGGCGTCAGCATGGGCGGCGCCGCCCGCGGCGGTGCCCGGAGGTGATTCGTTCATCGGCGAAATGATCGCGATCCTGCTGCCATTGGTGTTCATCATCGCCGGATTGCTGTTTCTGCTGCGGCTGCTGCGCCGCCGGTACGGCCTGTCCGGGAGCGACAGCCCGCTGTCGGTGCTGCAGATCCTGCCCGTCGGCCCGCGGGAGCGGGTCGTGCTGGTCAAATCCCGGGCCGGCCGCGTGTTCGCGATCGGCGTGGGCGCGCAATCTGTGACATTCATTACAGATCTGGACATTGGCGACGTCGCTCCCGAATCCACCACGGCCGTCGATCCGGCCCCCCGTTCGCCATCCAATATCGATGGAGTTCGTTAAGTCACTGTGACGCTTGGAGTTTTTCTGGCGACACCTGTCCGCGCCGCGGCCTTCACATCTGACGTCCTATCTCTGGAACACGCTTGCAACGTTGGTTTGACCTGGCGATAACATGGCGTGACTATCGTAGATTGGCACAATGTGACGCACAAGGTCAGGGGCAGATGCGCCGAATGCACTCCGGAATGCGGTGGAGGACAGCTGTTCCCGGGACACGCCGACGCGTGACCCGGGTGACGCGGCTGTCCGCGCCGATGTCCTCGCCGGAGGACGGCGCATGAAGGCCCTGCTGGCCACGTTGACCGGCGCCCCGGCCGGCGCCGCGCCCCGGCAGAAGCTGGGCTACAGCGACGTGGTGCTGGCGTTTGCGGCGGTGACGATCATCAGCGTGATGATCCTGCCGCTGCCGCTGTTCCTCATCGACATGCTGGTCGCGGTCAACATCTCGATCGGCTTCGGCCTGCTGCTGCTGGGCATCTACATCCCCACGCCGGTCGCGTTCTCCAGCTTCCCGAGCGTACTGCTGCTGACCACGCTGTTCCGGCTCGCGATCTCGATCGCGATCACCCGCTCGATCCTGCTCAATGCCGAAGGCGGCCATATCGTCGAGACCTTCGGCGCACTGGTGGCCGGCGGCAACCTCGTGGTCGGCATGGTGGTGTTCCTGATCATCACCGTCGTGCAGTTCATCGTCATCGCCAAGGGCGCCGAGCGCGTGGCCGAGGTCGCTGCGCGTTTCACGCTCGATGCGATGCCGGGCAAGCAGCTCTCGATCGACTCCGACCTGCGCTCGGGCCTGATCGACAAGGACGAGGCGCGCAAGAAGCGCCGCCTGCTCGAGACCGAAAGCCAGCTGCACGGCTCGCTCGACGGCGCGATGAAGTTCGTCAAGGGCGACGCGATCGCCGGCATCGTCATCATCCTGATCAACCTGCTCGGCGGCCTGGCGATCGGCGTGCTGCAGCGGGGCATGCCGCTGGCCGAGGCGACGCACGTCTACAGCATCCTGACGATCGGCGACGGCCTGGTGTCGCAGATCCCCGCCATCCTCGCGACGATCGCCGCCGGCCTCGTCGTCACCCGCACCACCGGCGAGATCGACGACCGCCATCTCGGCGACGCGATCACCCGGCAGGTCTCCGGGCAGCCGCGGGTGATCCTGATCACCGGCCTGCTGGCACTGCTGATGACCCTGGTGCCCGGCTTCCCGTGGCTGGTGTTCCTGGTGCTCGGCCTGAGCCTGCTGACGCTCAGCGCCTGGCGTTACCGGCACCAGTTCGAACTGCTGCGCCGCGCGTTCCGGGTGACCGACGACGAAGTCGCCGCCGAGGCCCAGCTGACCGTCGAACACGACGACCTGGCGCCGCCCGCGCCGCTGCAGTTGCAGGTCGCGCCGGCGCTGGCCCAGGCGCTCGGCGTGCCCGCGCTGGAAGGGCGCGTGGTCGAGGTCGCGCAGCGCCTGCGCGAGGAATACGGCGTTCCGGTGCCGGTGCCGTCGTTGCGCATCGCGCCCGGCTTCGGCGAGGACGAATACCGGCTCACCGCGTTCGGTGCGCGCATCGCCACCGGCCGGCTGCGCAGCGATGCCTGGCTCGAGCCGCAGCCGGCGATGGCGCCGGGCGCGACGGCGCTCGCGGGCTTCTACCCGCCGATCGTCGCCGGCACCTGGAACACCGCGCGGACCGAGGGCGCACAGGCGCCACTCGACGTGCTGGCACACCACGCATCGGCGGCGATCCGCCGGCGCATGGGCGGGTTCCTCGGCATCCAGGAAACCTCCAACCTGTTCGCGCGCATGCAGCGCGACTATCCGGACCTGGTCAAGGAAATGCTGCGCGTGGTCGCACCGCAACGCGTGGCCGAAGTGCTGCGCCGCCTGTCCGAAGAGGGCGTGCCGGTGCGCAACCTGCGCGACGCGTTCGAGGCGATCACCGATGTCGGCGGTCGCGAGAAGGACGTCGTGCTGCTGACCGAATACGTGCGCGTGGCGCTCAAGCGCGAGATCGCGGACCGCTATTCGGACGATGCGCGCACGCTGCATGTCCTGCTGATCCATCCCGAACTCGAAGACAAGCTGAGGCAGTCGGTCCGCGTGGCGGGCGGTGCCAGCCAGCTCGCGATCTCGCCCGAACTCGCGGGGCGCCTCGGCAACGAGGTGCGTGCGCACCTGGGCCGTCAGGCCGCCGGCGTGCGCCCGGTCCTGCTGTGTTCGCTCGACGTGCGCCGGCATCTGCGCAAGTTGCTGGAAGTCGATTTCTTCGATCTGCCGGTGCTGTCGTACCAGGAACTGGCACCGGATCTGCGCATCGTGCAGGCGGGGCAGATCAATGCGTGACGTCGTTTCAACTGCAGGCATGCGCCACCGGGCGTCCGCGGGTTCCGCGGTCGCGCCTGTCGCGCAGGCCAGGAGAAGACAGCCATGACGCAATCCAGCGACACCCCGGCCGCACGCGACGTGCTGCGCATCGTCGACGGCCTGCATGCGGGCGCGAGTCGGCCGCTCGCACGTGACGAGATGATCCTCGTCGGCAGCGGCGACGACTGCGACATCGTGCTCGCCGACGACGGCGTGGCGAACCACCACGCCCTGGTGACGCTGGTGGGTGGCCGCTACATGGTGCGCGCGCTGGACGCGCCGGTGCACGTGGGCGCCACCCGGATCGATCCGGGCGATCCGGTCGAACTGTCGGCGGTGCAGCAGGTGCGGATCGGCGAGGCCTCGATCGCCTTCGGCGCGGAAGACGACCCGGCCTGGGATTCGTTCGTCACCGTGTTCGCGCCCGACGACGAGCGCGAGCCGGTCCGGCCGATCATGCGCCGCCTGCCGCTGATCGCCGGTGTCGCGGTGCTGTCGCTGGCGTCGCTGGCGATCTTCGCCGCGGTGCTGCCCGCATCCGAACAGCAGGTCGATCCGCGCGAGCGGCTGGGCACGCTGATGGCCGAGCACCGGGTGGCCAATGCCGAGATCGTCGACGGCGTCGACGGTCGGCCGACGGTCACCGGCGCGATCGACAGCCGGGACGGGCTGGACCGCCTGCAGGCGCAGCTCGCGGCCGAGAAGATCGATGCCCAGCTGCAGCTGCGCACCGGCGAGAACATCGCCAGCGACGTCGCCGAGATGTTCCGCGGCCACGGCATTCCGGTGCAGGCGCGCTATGTCGGCAACGGCGACGTCGAGGTCATGGGCGAGTTCGACGACGGCGCGGAGATCGAACGCCTCGTGCGTTCGCGCGCCGTCGCCGACGTCCGCGGCGTCACCCGCATCCTGCCGCGCACACCGCAAGGCGCGGTGCCGCAGGGCGAGGCGGACCGCGCGCCGCCGCCGGCTGCGCACATCGTGTCGATCGTGCGCGGCAGCGATCCCCACCTGATCGATTCCGAAGGCCGCCGGTTCGCCCCCGGCGATACGGTCCCGGGCAAGGGCCAGCTGATCTCGATCGGCGAGTTCGCGCACGTGCTGGCGGCGAGCGGCGATCTGGTCAAGGTCGTGCCCGGCCCGCCGCCCGAGGCGTCGCAGGACGCGGCCGCGACCACCGCCGACGCGGACGCGGGTGATCCGCGCTTCGCCGCGGTGGTTGCCAGTGCGAGCGCGTCCACCGCTCTCCCCACCGCCCCACCCGCCGCACCGGCGCCGCGCGCGCCGGACACCCAGTGAACAGGCGTTCCTCAATGACGCCGTCTTCAACGCACGTCTTTCCTTCCAAGTCGACAGGAGTACGCACATGACCACGATTTCTCCCGATGCCATCGGCACCTTCATCGGCCGCGCCTCGATGCACGGCGACCAGGCCGTCACCCGCAGCAATCGCACCGGTGGCGCCTCCGGCGGTTCCGACAGCTGGTATGCCGCGATGTCGCGCGCCTGGGGCCAGACGCTCGACGCGCAGGCCACCCGCATCACCAATCTTTCGGACGTGATCGGCAGTGGCGGCGACCAGCCGTCGAACGTCGTCGCGTTGACGGCCGAGAGCCTGAAGATGCAGTTCCTGTCCAACAACGCGTCGACCTCGCAGAACAGTGTCGGTCAGGCGCTCGAGACTCTCGGCCGCAAGCAGTAAGCGGACCACGCAGACAGCAAGGAGAACATCATGGTCGACGCGATCCAGGCCGTCGGTATCGAGCCCGCGGCACAGGGCGCCTCCGCCGCGGGCGGTCAGCCCGTCGCGGCTGCCTACGAGGTGCGGGACTTCGCCCAAGCGATGGACCGGGCCGGTGCGCCGGCGGCCAACGCGCCGCAGGATGTCGCCAATGTGGGGCCGTCCGAACCATCGGACGGCATGCGCATGCTGATGTCGGCGGTGGACAACCTCAACGGCGGTGCGCAGAGCATCAACGACCTCGCCAAGACGATGACCCAGAACACCGGCGACCTCACGCCGGCCCAGGTCATCGAAATGACGATGAAGTCGCACCACTTCCTGTTCCAGTGCGAGATGACGTCGAACGTGGCCAACCGCACGTCCGACGGCATCCAGCAGTTGTTCCGCCAGCAGTCCTGACAGCGAGGTGAGCGGTATGGGCAATTCCAACCGTGGACGATGGGTGCGTGCGCTGTGCGTGTTGCTGGCGTGCTGCGTGCTCGCCGCCTGCAGCGGCAGCGCGCTGTACAGCGCGATGGACGAACGCCAGGCCAACGAGGTCATGGGCGCGCTGCTGGGCTCCGGCATCCAGGCCAAGAAGAAGCCCTCCGCGACCAAGGTGGGCTGGGACGTGATCGTCGCCGACAACGACATCCCGCAGGCGATGGCCGTGCTCAGCGCGCGCGGACTGCCGCGCGAGCGCTTCCAGACGCTGGGCGACATCTTCAAGAAGGAGGGCTTCGCCTCGTCGTCCACCGACGAACGCGGCCGCTACATCCACGGCCTGCAGCAGGAGATCACCCACACGCTGACGATGCTGCCGGGCGTGGCCAACGCGCGCGTCCACATCGCGCTGCCCGAGCGCGATCCGCTCGGCGGCTCGACCGGCAAGACGTCGGCGGCGGTGTGGATCTTCGAGCAGCCGGGCGCGAGCGTCCGTGACCGCGAAGCCGACATCAAGATCGTCGTCAAGGACGGTGTCGAGGGCCTGACCGACATCAACCAGGTCTCGGTGAAGTTCGTCGCGATGCCGGCGCCGCCCGAGGCCGGGCAAAGCGGTGGCACGTCGATGGCACTGTCGTCGATGAGCCCGCTGGCGATCGGCATTGCGGCATTGATCGTCGTCGGCATCGCGGTCCTACTCGCGTTCGGCAGTCGCCTGCGTACCCGCGTGACCCGGGCCGCCGAGACGCCGGCGCCGAAGCGCTGGCAGGGCTGAGCCGGCAATGAGCCTGCAGATACTGCTGGCGGAGGTCGATCCCGCCTGGCACGGGCGCGGCGCCGATGCGCCGGATGCGGACTTGCGCGCGCGTGCCGCGGGCAGCGCGCTCGGCCGGCGCCTACTTGCGCGCGCGCTGGCGGACGGCCCGGCCGTGCGCCTGCTGGCACCGTCCCCCGATGCGGCATCGACGCGCACGCTGATGCGGCGCTGGAACCGCCGGCGTCTTGCAGCGCTGCAGCGGGATCTCGGCACGCTGGCCTATGCGCCGGCGATCCGTGCCGAGATCGGTCGTGAGCCGGTCCGCAGGCTCAAGGCTGCACTGGGCAACGGCTATCTGCTGGCGCTGGATCGCAGCGTGTGGGATGGCAAGGCGGACGGCGCGGTGCAGGCACAGCTGGCTGCGGCCCTGGCCGACGTACTGGGCCGCCCCGGCGAGCTGGAGGCCGCGCTGTTTCCACTGCTCGACCTGCAGGGCCGCGCCGAGCTGCAGGCCTGGGCCGCGCAGCGCGATCCCGCCCTCGCCGAATGGGCACGCCTGCTCGATCCCCCGGCGGACCTGCCGCCGGCGCATCTGCCCGAGAAGCCGGTCCTCGTCGTCCACACCCATCACCAGTCCCGCGCCGTCGCCGCTTGAGCGCGGGGCCGAAACCGGAAGCGCGCATGTCGACCGTGTCACCTCCCGTATCGCGCAGCCAAGGCGCTGCGACCGTCTTCGAGGCGCGGAATTTCCAGCGCGCGGTGTCCGCGACGATCGTGCGCGCGGACGAATGGCAGGCGCTGTCGGAACTCGACGCGCTGCTCGCCCGCGTCAACGCCCTGTACGACGACGCCGGCGCCGATGTGCAGAAGGCGCGCGAGCAGGGGTATGCCGACGGGTTCGCCGAAGGCCTGGACCGGGTGAAGCAGCAGATGACCGAGCAGCTCGCCTCGCTCAACGAACGCCGCGCGCGTGTGCTCGGCGACGCGGTCGGGCGGATCGGCGACCTGGCCTGCGCGATCGTCGCGCGCATCGCCCCGCAGTTCGATCCTTCGCAGGTGGTGCCGCCGCTGGTGATGCGCGCGGTCGAATCGGCGCAGGCCGAGCAGTTCCTGATGATCCGGGTGCATCCGTCGGTGCGCGACAGCGTCAGCCAGGGACTGGGTGCGGTGCGTCAGGCGCATCCCGGCGTGGGCGTGATCGAACTGGTCGACGACGAAAGCCTCGATCCGCTGAGCTGCATCGTGGTCTCGGAAGCGGGCGAAGTGCGCGCCGGCGTCAGCCAGCAGATCGAGGCGATCCGCGCCGCGCTGGCGCAGGCGAGCGCGGCGGGGCCGGCATGAATCCACCGCGCGCCCTGTCCGCGCTGGATACCGTGCGCATCGACGCCGCGGCCGACCCGCTGCTGCACGCGCTGGGCCAGGTGCAGGCGATCGAACGCGTCGGCCGGGTCAGCGAGGCCTACGGCACGCTGATCAAGGCGACCGGCCTGCGCGCCGCGATCGGCGAGCTGTGCCATCTGCGCAACCCCGGCGAAACCGGCCCGGATCGCTTCGAGCTCGCCGCCGAAGTGGTCGGCGTGTCGCGCCAGCACACGCTGTTGACGCCGCTCGGCCCGCTCGACGGCATCGCCGCGACCACCGAGGTCTACGCGACCGGCAGGCAGGCGTCGGTCGCGGTCGGCGACGGCCTGCTCGGTCGCATCCTCGACGCGCACGGCGTGCCGATCGACGACGCCGGCCCGCTCGGCCCGACCGTCGATGCACCGATCTACGCCGCATCGCCCAATCCCCTGAAGCGCATGTTGATCGAACGCCCGTTCGCGACCGGCGTGCGCGCGATCGACACCGTGATGACCGCCGGCGAAGGCCAGCGCATCGGCATCTTCGCCGTCGCCGGCGGCGGCAAGAGCACGCTGCTGGGGATGCTCGCGCGCGGCGGCGATGCCGACGTCAACGTGATCGTGCTGGTTGGCGAGCGCGGTCGTGAGGTCAACGAATTCATCCACGACAATCTCGGCGCCGCGGGACTGGCCAAGTCGGTGATCGTCGTCGCCACCTCGGACCGGCCCGCGCTCGAGCGCAGCCGCGCCGCATGGGTGGGCACCGCGATCGCCGAACATTTCCGCGACCGGGGCCAGCGTGTGCTGCTGCTGGTGGATTCGGTCACCCGGTTCGCACGCGCATTGCGCGACGTGGGGCTGGCGATCGGTGAGCCGCCGGCGCGGCGCGGCTTCCCACCGTCGGTGTTCAGCGCATTGCCGAGACTGTTCGAACGTGCGGGCAACAACGAGCACGGCTCGATCACCGCGTTCTACACCGTGCTGGCCGAGGACGAGGACGGCGGCGATCCGATCGTCGAGGAAGTGCGCTCGATCCTCGACGGCCACATCGTGCTGTCGCGCAAGCTCGCGGCCGCCTATCACTACCCGGCGATCGACGTGCTTACCAGCCTCAGCCGCACGATGCCGCGCGTCGTCGACGCGGCGCATCTGCGCGCCGCGGGTCAGCTGCGCAAGTATCTGGCCAAGCACCAGGAGATCGAACTGCTGCTGCAACTGGGCGAGTACACGCGCGGTACCGATCCCGAGGCCGATATCGCGATCGAGAAGATCGCGCCGATCCGCGCGCTGCTGCAGCAGGGCGAGCACGACCTGGTGCCGTTCGACACCGCGTCGAACGCGCTGCGGACGCTGTTCAAATGAAGCGCTATCCACTGCAGACACTGCTGCAGTTGCGCGCGCATCGGACCGAGGCCGCGCGCCTGGCGGTGCTGGAGCGGCAGCGCGGCGTGCAGCAGTGCCGCGCCAAGTGCACGCGGATCGACGGCGAGATCTCGACGCTGGATGACGACCGCCGCGCGCAGCGCGCGCGCCTGCTCGAGCCGCCGCCGTCCGGCGTGCCGTGGCCGGCGGCACTGGCCCAGCGCGAAGCGCATGTCGACCTGCTCGGCGAGCGCATCGTCGCCGCACGTGCGCGGCTGGAGACGGCGCACGACGCCCTGCGTCAGGCCGAGGCCGCGTTGCGCGACGCGCGCGACGCGTTTTTCAAGGCCAAGGGGCGCGAGGACGCGCTGGAGAAGCGCCGCGAGGTCTGGCGCGGCGAGCAGCGCGGCCTGCAGGCACGGCAGGAGGAGGCGGCCACCGAGGACCTGCTCCAGGCACGTCACGTGGCGCGGCACTAGGCAATCCGACGAGGAGATCACCATGACCGTACAGCGCAGCAGCGAACCCACCGTGCGTCCGCCGGACCAGTCGGCGCGCAACCGCCAGGTCGATCGCCAGTCGAAGGGCGACGGCCCGCAAGCGCCCGCGCGCGAGACCGTCGATCAGTTCCGGTCCCTGATGCAGCAGACGCGCGGCGATGCGGGGACGGCGCAATCCGCGATGACGGGCGAGGGGAGCGGCGTTGACGGCACGGTCGACGAGGGCATGCTCGCCGATCAGGCCGGACAGCAGGAGGCGCTCAAGTCCCGGCAGTCGGTGGCCGAGGTCGTCGACGCACGCACCTTCCGGCAGCAGCACGAACCGGGCATGGCGGCCTCGCACATGCCGTCGGCCGAGTCGGCGGCGATGCTGCAGGCGCAGATGGCCCTGCGCGACGGCGCCCAGACGCCGGCCCCGGCGGCGCCGCCGGGCGATCCCGGCCAGCTGATGGAGATGATGGAGCGGCACGTCCGCCAGCTCGCGGTGCACGACGCGAGCCAGTCCGGCAGCGACGGCCAGGTGCTGCTGCGGATGCACAACGCGACCCTGCCGGGCACCGATCTGCTGCTCAGCCGCGAAGGCGACGGGTGGGTGCTGCGCGCCGACAGCCGCTCGCGCGAGAGCTTCGACGCGATCCGCGAGGCCGGTCCGCAGCTGGCCCAGCGCTTCGCCGAGCGCAATCTCGGCACGCTGACGATCGACCCGCATTTCCATGGGTGAGCCGCACGCGCCGGCCGGCGTGCGACGCCATTCGCAGCTGGCGCGGCTCGGGCTGACGAACGTCTGTCTCAAGGCCGGTGTGTTGCTGCTGCTGTTCGGTGTTGCCTGTGGTGGCGTGCTGTTCCTGGCCGGTCCGCACGCATCGACGCTGCAGCCGCGGCTGGCCTGGGGCATGACGGGGGGTGTGATCAGCGGGCTGGTGGTCTATGTCATCGGACGCATCGCCCAGGTGCTGCGCGCGCGATCGGGTTGATCAGTCGCGCGGCGCGTCGGACGTGACGCGCGACCGGCGCCGTGCACGCACGCCATGCCAGTCCTCGCGACGCAGCCGGAAGCGCCGCGCCGCGCCGCCGAAGTGCTCACCGGGCGCGATCTCCGAAAACCCCAGACGCAGCAACAACGGCGGCACCGGGTGGTTGTCGGGGGCGCACTGCGCGATCACGCGCGCCAGGCCCAGCGTCGCGAACGCATGCGTGCACAGCGCCGCGCCCCCTTCGAGCGCATAGCCGCGTCCCCAGGCCGATGGCAGCAGGCGCACGCCGATCGCGATGGCGTCGCCGTCGCTGGGCGTGAGCGAGAACAGGCCGAGAAAACGCCCGTTGCGGTCGCTGGTGTGCCACAGGCCGAGACCGGGGCGCGTGCGGTAGAGCGTGTTGGCCCAGACGACGAGGCCCATCGCATCGTCCAGCGTCGCCACCGGGTCGTCGAGCAGCGTGCGGGTGACCCGTTCCTCGCGGCCCAGTTGCAGCAGATCGAGCGTGTGACGGAAGCCGAATCCGCGCAGGCGCATGCGGCGCGTCTGCAGCTGGATGTCGTCCGGATAGTCACGACCGTCGCGCGGCAGGTCGTGCGCATCGAAGCGGGGTGTGGCGCGTTCGGTGTCCGAGGTGTGCGGCATGCCGGTCCTTATCGCGCGATCCATGTCGTCTGTGTCGCTAGGGCGCGCCCTAGGTGGGGTACGTCCTAGCTGTCCAGGCGATGTGATCGTCGCAGACTGTGTCGGCAGCCGCGAACGGGTCGTCTGCACGGCCCCGACGCGCAGGGTGTCTCGCGTGATCCTTCTTTCAAACGACACAAGGAGTTCCATCATGTCCAGCGACGTCTTCTCCGGCATCGGCAACCTCGTCGGCACCGCCCTCGGCGGCCCGCTCGGCAACCTCATCGGCAATTTCATCGGCGATCTCGTGGGCCAGCTCTTCAATTCGGCGATGGACGGGATGTTCCAGTCGCTGGGGCTGCCGCAGTCCGCCCAGGACGCGGTGAGCGACGGCTTCAAGGGCGGCTTCAACTTCAACTTCAACGTCGGCGGCCGCTGATCCATGCAGATCGACACGCAGGCCCAGCGCCAGGCGTGGATCGAGGGCCTGGCGCAATTGCGCGAACAGGGCGCGATCGATGCCGACGACGAGAACACGCTGATCCGGCACATGGACGAACGCCTCGACGCCGTGCAGCAGGAACTCAAGGCACTCGTGCCGGAATACGAGCGACGCGTGGCGAGCGACGGCACGGACGCCGCCGATGCCTGGATCGGCGCCTGCGCGCGTGACATGGGCGAGCGCGAAGGCGCGGACGCACGGCGCATGGTGGATTCGCTGACCGCGGTCCGCAACGCCCCGGCGATGTGATGCGACACGCGCCCGGCCTGCAGGTCGCTGTCCACCTGCAGGCCGGGCGCTTCTCTGTTTCCGCGGCGGCCGGCTGCACGCCCGCGTAACGCCGGCCTGTCCGATCATGCGATGGCGCCCACGGTCGGGTGTCATCGATCCCTACGCAGGAGTTCTCATGTCCGCCCATCACGATGCCCCGTCCACGCCCGAGGAAATGCGTGCCGCGCTGCTGCAGCGCTTCGAGTCGATTCTCGGCGAGCAACGCGGTCTCGATGCCGGCGATCGCGACAGCATGATGGCGCGGCTGCATGAGGCGCTCGACGATCCGCATGCGCTCGATGCGCCGGTCGATCCGTCGCGCTTGCAGGCCAGCGTGTCGGAGACCATCGGGCTCCTCCAGCAGCACGGGTTGATGGACCAGGCCGGCGGACAGTCGGCGAGCGCCGCATTCGAGCGCACGTTCGCGGTGCTGCAGAACGATTCGGTCAAGAAGGCGATGGAATTCGCGCGGATCTCGCGCGAGCGCGGTGAAGCCGAAGCGCGCGAGTGGCTGAGCCAGCAGGCCGGCGCGCCCGCCGGTCCGGCCGCGTCCGGGCCCGATGCGGTGCCAGCGCACGTGGCCGCTGCACTGAAGGCGCCGCCGGCACGGCGCTGAATACGTCGACTTAGGGTACGCCCTAGTTGTTGCGGGCCGCGCGTCGGTGGACGATCGAATTCAAGGATATCCAGGCCGCGCACCCGTTGATGCGACCTCACGAACGAATCGGCTTTCGATGTTTGTCATTCAACTGAGGAGATAGACCATGTCGGTGGATTTCAATTTCAATTTCTCGTCCGACCTCGCCAGTGCGGGCATCCGCGGCCTCGGCGAATCGGGCGGCGGCGAGGGTGAGAGCTGGCTGGTGGCACTGGCCAAGGCGATGGGCATGATGCTCGGCGACATTGCCGAGAAGATGCAGTCGGCCGTCGACACCATGGAAGGCGCCGGCAAGCAGTCCAAGGAGTTCATGACCGCCCAGACCGAGTTCCAGGCGCAGTCGCAGCTCTTCAGCATGTTGTCGAATACCGTCGCCACCGCGATCAAGTCGATCGGCGAAGGCCTCACCGCCAACGCCCGCAAGACCTGATCCACCGGTCGCGCGAAGAAACGGCCCTTCGGGGCCGTTTTTTTTTTGCCACCTTTGCATCGGCGCGCGGCCATGCATGGCCGACGCCGGCCACCCTCGCGAGGCAGACAGATGCACAGACTCCAGTTCAGGACGCGATGGCAGACCACGGCGTTGCTGGCGCTGCTCGCCCCCGGCGCCGCACTGGCGCAGTGGGATCCCGGCGCGTCGCAGCAGCTCGGCATGGGGCATGGCTTCACCGCGCTGTCGCAGTCGACGATGCGCAACGCGATGCAGACCGACGACGACGTCGATGCGGAGGATGGCGAGGCCGAGGCCGCCCCCGTGCAGGACGCGGCTGCGCGCCGCGCCCGTCTCGATGCGCTCGCGCGCGAATACGTGCAGCGGGTCGAACGCGACGGGCGCGTCGAGGCCGATGCGTGGGCATTCGAGATGGGGCGCCGCGATGCACAGACCGGGACGGACTGACCCGATGCGCGTCTTCGCCGTGTGTGTCGTGCTGGCGGTCGCGGCCGGGACCGGGTGTTCGCGCGACGCGGGTTCGTCCGAACCCGTCACCGGCGACGCCGTCGAACCTGCCGCGGCTGCGGATTTCATGCGTGCCTACACCGCCGGCGTCGACAGCGTCGAGCGGCCGGCGCACGCCCGCCGCGGCGCCTCCCGTCTGCAGGGCGTGGACCGGGATTTCGCTCAGGGCTACGCGGAGATCGTGCGCACCCCGCTGCACGACATCCCCGGCTTCATCGCCTCGGGCGACGCCGATGCGTTGATCCGCGCCCGGTATGCCGCGCTGGCGCTCGATGCCGACACCCTGTTGTCGGCCAACGTGCTGCTGTTCGTCAGCGGCTGGGAAGCCGTCAGTGGCGCGCCGGCCAGCGCCCGCCAGGCGCAGGGGCTGCGCCGACAGATGACGGCGAACTGGGTCGCCGCCGGTGCGGGTGCGGACCCGGCGGAGACGGCGCGGCAGCGCCGCATCCTGGAGCTGGTCTCGGCCTCGATCACCCGGGAAGCGCAGCGTCTCGAGGCCGATGGCGATGCCGCAGCCCTGGCCCGGTTCCGCGCGGGCATCCGCGAGGATTTCCAGCGCCAGTCGGGCAACGACCTCGCCCGATTCGATCTCGGCGACGACGGCTTCGCCGCACGCTGATTCCCCAACGAGGAGACGCCATGCCTTCCGCCCCGTCCGCTGCA